>JBDSDB010000105.1:0-5516 GCA_039920785.1 Gemmatimonadaceae bacterium | reverse complement strand
GCGGCCTGGATCCCGTGCGGCGGGTGCAGCCCCGACGGCGTGCAGATCGACACCAGGTCGGACGGTACCTCGGCCAGCAGCTCCTCGATGGTGCCGAACGCGGGCACTCCGAACTCGATCGACACTGCCTGAGCGCGCGCAGGATCGGCGTCGGCCACCGCCACGAGCTCGAGTCCGTCGATACGCGCGATCGCGTCCAGGTGGTTACGGCTGATCCGCCCGCACCCCACGAGCGCTACGCGGACCGGCATGCCGACGATGGCCAGACCGCTCATCGCAGCACCGGGCCACTCGTGCGGTGAATGCCGTCGGAGGTCGGCTCGTATGTCGATCCGCACGCGTGACACTCGCCTGCTCCGCTATCCGGCAACCGCTCGCCGCACTGGCACATCCAGCCGACGCGGCGCGCAGGAACGCCGATCATCAGGGCGTAGTCCTGCACCTGGTCCGTGACGACCGCGCCCGCGCCGACGAAGGCGTACTCTCCGAGTGTCGCCCCGCAGACGATGGTCGCATTGGCGCCGATCGACGCGCCGCGCCGCACGAGCGTCCGGCGGTACTCGTTCTTGCGCGAGACGTGGCTGCGCGGGTTGATGACGTTGGTGAACACCATCGACGGGCCACAGAACACGTCGTCCTCGAGCTCGACTCCTTCGTAGACCGACACGTTGTTCTGGATCTTCACGTTGTTCCCGATACGAGTGCCGTTCATGACGACGACGTTCTGGCCCAGCGAGCAGCGCTCGCCAATCACGGCGCCGCCGAGCACGTGACAGAAGTGCCACACCTTCGTGCCCGCGCCAATCGTCGCTCCCTCATCGACGTAGGCCGACTCGTGCACGATCACCGTCGCGTGAACGCTCATACCAACGCCGCCGCATCGAGAATGTCTTGCTGCCACTCCTGCAGCGAGCGCACCGACGGGCGCCGGGACCTGAGCGAGAGAATCGCGTCCGAGGCCGCGCTTGCCGCGGACAGCGTGGTGGTGTACGCGATCCGATATCTGATCGCCGCCTGGCGCAGCGTGTAGTCGTCCCACTGTGCATGTTTTCCGAGCGGCGTGTTGATGAGCAGCTGGACATCGCCGTTGACGATCATGTCGAGACAGTTCGGGCGGCCTTCGTGGACCTTGAACACGGTGCTCACCGGGATGCCGCGAGCGCGCAGATACTTCGCCGTGCCGCCCGTGGCGCGCAGCGTGAAGCCCATCTCGTGAAAGCGACGCGCTATGGGCGTGACAGTCGGCTTGTCGGAGTCGTTCACCGTGATGAGAATCGTCCCGGTGAGCGGCAGCCCGTTCGACGCCGCGAGCTGCGCCTTGGCGAACGCACTCCCGAACGAGTCGGAGATGCCCATCACCTCGCCCGTGGATTTCATCTCCGGTCCCAGAATCGGATCGGTGCCAGCGAACTTGTTGAACGGGAAGACCGCCTCCTTCACCGATACGAAGGGTGGGATGACCTCCTCCGTGAACCCGATCTCCTCGAGCGTCTCGCCGCACATCACCCGCGCGGCATGCGACGCGAGCGGCACGCCGATGGCCTTCGACACGAACGGGATCGTACGGCTCGCGCGAGGGTTCACCTCGAGCACGTACACGACCCCGTCGCGGATGGCGAACTGCACGTTCAGGAGCCCGACGACGTTGAACGCCTTGGCCATGGCGATGGTCTGTTCGCGCATCGTCTGCATGTCCTTCTCGCCGATGAGATACGGCGGCAACACGCACGCGGAGTCGCCCGAATGGATCCCCGCGTCCTCGATGTGCTGCATGATGCCGCCGATCACGACCTGGTGGCCGTCGCTGAGCGCGTCGACGTCGACCTCGAAGGCGTCCTCGAGGAAGCGGTCGATCAGCACGGGCCGCTCCTCCGACGCGCGCACCGCGGTGGCGAAGTAGCCCTCCAGCGACGGGGCGTCGTAGCAGATCTGCATCGCTCGGCCCCCGAGCACGTAGCTCGGCCGCACGAGCACCGGGTAGCCGATCCGCTCGGCGGCGTCGAGCGCTTCCTTCACGCTCGTGGCCGTCCCGCTGGGCGGTTGTGTAAGTCCGACCTCACGAGCGATCTGCTCGAACCGACGGCGATCCTCCGCCGCGTCGATCGAGTCGGGCGAGGTACCGAGGATCCGGACGCCGGCCGCTTCGAGGCCACGCGTCAGTTTGAGCGGCGTCTGTCCGCCGAGCTGCACGATGACGCCCATCGGTTGCTCGCGCTCGACGATCTCCAGCACGTCTTCCAGCGTCAGCGGCTCGAAGTAGAGCTTGTCCGACGTGTCGAAATCGGTGGAGACCGTCTCGGGGTTCGAGTTGATCATGATCGTCTCGTACCCCTGCTGCCTGAGCGCCATCACGGCGCGCACGCAGCAGTAGTCGAACTCCACGCCCTGCCCGATTCTGTTCGGCCCACTGCCGAGGATGACGACCGACTTTCTCCCGCTGCGCGGCGCCTCGCTCTCCTCGTCGTAGCAGCCGTACAGGTACGGCGTGGCCGACGGGAACTCGCCGGCACACGTGTCGACCATCTTGTACGACGGCCGCACGCCGAGCGCCCAGCGCTTCGCCCGGAAGTCGCCTTCGGTCTCGCCGCGCAGGTCGGCGAGTTGCCGGTCGGAGAAGCCCAGCTGCTTCATGCGCCGGATGGTCACCGCCTCCACCTCCGTGAGCGCGGCGAACGCGCGCTCCGCGTGGAGCAGCTCTTCCAGTTGCGCGAGGAACCACGGGTCGATTGCCGTCAGCTCGTAGACGTCTTCCACCGACATGCCGCGCGCGAGCGCGTGCTTCACCTGGAAGATGCGCTCCGGCGTCGGCTGGCGCAGTGCACCGCGGAGCGCTTCGATCGAGTCGTCGGGCAGCCGGTCATCGATCAGGCGCGCCCCAACCGTCCATCCCGCGCGGCCGGTCTCCAGCGCGCGCAGCGACTTCTGGAACGCCTCCTTGAACGTCCGGCCGATCGACATCGCCTCGCCCACACTCTTCATCTGCGTGGTGAGGATCGGGTCCGCCGACGGGAACTTCTCGAACGCGAACCGCGGCACCTTGACGACGACGTAGTCGAGCACGGGCTCGAACGACGCCGGCGTCGTCTTGGTGATGTCGTTCGGGATCTCGTCCAACCGGTAGCCCACCGCGAGCTTGGCGCCGATGCGCGCGATCGGGAAGCCGGTCGCCTTGGAGGCCAGCGCCGAGGAGCGCGAGACGCGCGGGTTCATCTCGATCACGACCATCTCGCCGTCGCGCGGATTGATGGCGAACTGGATGTTGCACCCGCCCGCGTCGACCCCGACCTCGCGAATGATCGCCACGGCCGCGTCGCGCATGACCTGATACTCGCGGTCGGTCAGTGTCATCGCCGGCGCGATCGTGATCGAGTCGCCCGTGTGCACGCCCATCGGATCGAGATTCTCGATGGAGCACACGATCACGACGTTGTCGTACCGGTCGCGCATCACCTCGAGCTCGAACTCTTTCCAGCCGATCAGCGAGCGCTCGAGCAGGATCTGGCTGGTGGGGGACTCGGAGAGTCCCCTTCTCACGATGTCCTCGAACTCCTCGCGGTTGTAAGCGATGCCGCCGCCGGTTCCGCCGAGGGTGTAGGATGGGCGCACGATCGACGGGAAGCCCGTCGTCTCGAGCAGCGCGATCGCCTCGTCGAAGGTGGTGGCGATCCCGCCCTTGGCCACTCCCAGGCCGATGCGCTCCATCGCTTCGCCGAACTGCTTCCGGTCTTCGGCGATGGCGATGGCGCGCGCCGACGCGCCGATCAACTCCACGCCGTGTTTCGCGAGCACGCCGCGCTCGGCGAGCGTCATCGCCACGTTGAGCGCCGTCTGCCCGCCCATCGTCGGCAAGAGCGCGTCCGGCTTCTCGCGCTCGATGATCAACTCGACGAACTCCGGTGTCACCGGCTCGATGTAGGTCCGATCCGCGATCTCCGGATCGGTCATGATCGTCGCCGGGTTCGAATTGATCAGGATGACCTCGTATCCCTCCTCTCGCAGCGCCTTCGTGGCCTGCGTGCCGGAGTAATCGAACTCGGCGGCCTGTCCGATGACGATCGGGCCGGAGCCGATCACGAGGATACGGTGGATGTCAGCGCGTCGCGGCATGAATCAGGTCGTCGATGATGTCCTCGCGCGTGTGACGGGGGGCCCATCCGGTTGCGCGCCGGAGCTTGGCGTTGCTGCCGATCTGCACGGGCACGTCGACGGGACGCGACAGGGCCGGATCGGACGAAATGTCGGCCGAGACACCGACTCGCTGCAAGACTAACCGGGCGAGCGCGTGCACGCTGAGCCCCTCTCCGCTGCACACGTTGTAGACGTCGCCCGCAACGCCGCGCTCCAGCAACGAAAGATATGCGTCCACCACATCCGAAACGTGGAGGAAATCTCGAACGGTGTCCCCGTTGCCGGTCACCAGCGGGCCACCGGTTGTCCGGAGCCCGATCGCGCGCCGCACGAGGGACGGCAGGAGGAAGTTCTCGTTCTGGCCGGCGCCGGAGTGGTTGAAGCTTCGCGTGCACACGACACGGAGCCCCTCGCTCCGGTAGGCCTGCATCGACGCCACCTCCTGCGCGAGCTTCGACGCCGCGTAGAGCGTGAGCGGACGCTGCTCGGCGCCTTCCGTCAGCGGCATCTCGCTGGGCTCGTGCCGGCCGTACTGCTCGGAGGAACCCACTATCAGCACGACGGGATCCGTCGCGCCGGTGCGGCGCGCCCGGGCGATCTCGGCGAGCAAACGCACGGTGCCGACCGCGTTCACCTCGTAGGCGCGACCAGGGTCGCGCATCGCGTCGGGCACGTGACTGATGGCCGCGAGGTGCAGCACCACGTCGGGGACCGCGATGTCGACTGCTGTGGCGACCTCGGACTGCCGGGTCACGTCCATCTCGAGCCAGCGCACCGCCGCCCGAAGGTCGCCGTCGAGGATGGTCGCCGTCGACGGCGCACCCACCCCAGCGGCGGTGACGGTCCATCCCCGCTCCAGCATCGCGCGCATCGCCCATTGCCCGACGAAGCCGTGGCCACCAGTGACCAGTGCGCGCCGGCTCACGTCCGGTGGACGTGTCGCGCGAGGTCGGCCTCGACCATCATCTTCACCAGCTCGGGGAAGCGCACCGTCGGCTCCCAACCGAGTCGCTCGCGCGCCTTCGCCGGATCGCCGACCAACAGATCGACCTCGGCCGGCCGATCGAACTTGGAGTCGTGGACGACGAAGTCCTTGTAGTCGAGATCGACGGCCTGGAAGGCCGCCTCGCAAAGCTGGCGCACGGACCAGGTCTCCCCGGTCGCCACCAGGTAATCGTCGGGCTCGTCCTGTTGCAGCATCCGCCACATGGCGTCGACGTAGTCGCCGGCGAAGCCCCAGTCGCGCCGCGCCTCGATGTTGCCGAGCTTGAGCGTCGTCGACACGCCCAACTTACAGCGTGCCGCACCGTCGGTCACCTTGCGCGTCACGAACTCGAGCCCACGGCGCGGGCTCTCGTGGTTGAACAGGATCCCCGAGACGGCGTACA
>JBDSDB010000104.1:0-49227 GCA_039920785.1 Gemmatimonadaceae bacterium | reverse complement strand
TCAGCTCGGCCACGGCAAAGCGGGCAGCGGTGCCGGCGAGCGACGAGCTGCCGGCGAGTAGTTTGGCGCCGTAGGCGTCGGTGCGGTGGAACCCCACATCGGTGTACTGCGAGCCGAGCGTGGTGGTCAGCTTGATTGTCGGCTTGAACGCCCAGGTCGCGGTCGCGTTGAGGCTCGACGTGTAGTTGTAGATGTTGGAGTTGTAGACGCCGCGGAACCCTTCCTGCGCCGTCTGATCCACGGTCAGGAGATCGGGGCCGAGGGTCTGCACGTCGGCGCGATGATTGAGGTCAGCGCCCAGCGTGCCGTTGACGGCCAGCCAGCTAATCGGCGTCCAGTTGCTCGTCACGCCTCCCGTGAGGCGCTGCACGTTCTGCCGCGTGTCCACGTTGAAGAAGTCGTACGGGCTGATGCCGCGATTGTAGTAGCCGTAGCTCACCGTATCCGTACCGGCGAGGCAGAGGCCGGGGTGCTTCGAGGCCTGGCCCGGCGAGCAGTCCGCGGCGCCGCCGAGCATCGAGGCCGAGACGACGCCGTAGGAGTTGTTGTCGTTCTGCGGGCGCCGCAGCTCGCTGTTGACGTAGCCGATGCTGAGCTGCGCGTCGAGCGTGCGCGCCAGCTGCGCGCGGACGTTCGTGCGCATGTTCATGCGCTGGAGACCGTTCACCGTCACGACGTTCTGCTCCTTCTGGTACTCCGCCGTCATGAAGTACGTGGCGATGTCGGAGCCACCCATGGCGCTCATCCCCATGAGCCGGCGATTGCCGGGCTGGAGGATGCCCGACGCCTTGATCGGAATGTTGGAGACCGTGGAATCCACCGTGGCGCACGTGCCGCCGGTGCGCGCGAACAGGCTGCAGTTGGTGCGCAACGCGCCGGTGGGCGACTTTCCGTACGAGCGGAAGTTGGGCGGATAGACGTTCACGTCCTCCAGCCTGCCCAGCTCACCGAACGTCTCCCACCGGGTCTTGCCCGCTCGGCCGCGCTTCGTGGTGATGTGGATGACGCCGTTGGCTGCCGCGGTGCCGTAGAGCGCTGCGGCGGCGGGCCCCTTCACGATCTCCAGGCTCTCGATCTCCTCCGGGTTGATGTCGTTCAACCGCGACGGGAACTGGCCGCCCACGTCGATGGGCGACGACTCGGCGGTGTTGTCGAGGCGGACGCCGTCGACGATGAGGAGCGGTTCGTTGGAGAGCGAGATCGAGTTCGACCCGCGGATGCGGACCCGCGAGCCCGCTCCGCTCTCACCGGCCGAAGTCTGCACGACGACGCCAGGCGCGCGCGAGCTCAGCGCGTCGGCGAAGGTGCTGATGGCCGACTTGTTGAACTGCGAGCTATCGATCGTGGACGTGGCCGCACCGTTCTCGCGGCGTCGCTCGCTCTGACCCGTGGCTGTCACGACGATCTGGTCGAGCGTGGTGGCGGCCACGGCGAGGACGAAGTCGGCGGTGACGCCTTCGGGGCTGACGATGACGCTACGCGGCTGCGGTGCGTAGCCGATGTGTTGCGCGACGAGCTCGATGGTGCCGGTCGGAACGTTGACGATGCGGTAGCGGCCCGCCGCGTCCGTCACTGCACCACGTTGCGTGCCGACGACCCGGACCTGTACGCCCTGCAGCGCGCGGTCGGATCCTCGCTCCTTCACGCTGCCGGACACCGTGCCGGCGCTGCCCTGCGCGAATGCGGAGGCGGTGAACGCGAGAGTCGCGACCGCGACGAGAGACGAAATCTTGCGATGCATCATGAATGCTCCTTCATATCGGAGACAGGAACGGCGCAGCGGAACGGACGCTGCGGTGCGGAACGGCGACCGGGCGCGGAACGCACCCGATGTCTCGCGAGGCCCTTCCGCGGACCGTGCGCGACTACTCGGCGGACTTTGCGCGTTGTGTCGTGAACACCCGAAAGGCGCGACGGCTCGTCACCCCGATGCCGTGAGGCGGCGCGTCGGCGCAGGGAACTGCCCCATGCGGGCGGTGAAGCTCCGCGCGCGATCGACGACCACCGCGCGTTGACCCCGCATCACACCGGCGCGCACTCGATCAGCGCTTCGAGATCGCGCCGGCGCGTGCGCGTGAGACGCAGCCGTGTCGTGTCGTCGAGGACGATGGCGTGATCGCCCTTCGCCGCGACGCGAATCTCGCGGACGCGCGCGAGGTTGACGATGGCCGAGCGATGTACGCGCGCGAAACGCGATGGGTCGAGGCGTTGCGACAGCGATCGCAGCGGCTCGCGAAGCAGGTGCACCCGGCCGTTGACGTGCAGCTTCACGTAGTAGTCGGCGCCCTCGATCCAATCGATGGCGTCCACGGGGATGAAGTAGGTGCGTCCGGCCTCGCGGATCGCGAGTCGCGTCAGCGCCTCGCCGCGGGGCAGGGACGCGCCGCCCGGAATGGCCCGGAGCGCGACGGCGCCGTCGGTGGAAGGAGGAGCAGAAGCGGGACGCTCTTCATCGAGCTGTCGGTCGGCGTTCACGAGACCCCCGTGGAATGGGCTCGCGCGTGTGCGCGAAGGCGCTGCGGAACACCGGGATGATCGCGCGACATGCCGCGCCCGCGCGTGCGGGTTGGGACGAACCGAGTGATTCGCGAGACGACCTGTGCATCCGCGTGACGACTGATACGTCACGTTCCACGAGGCGGATGCGGCATTTGCGCTCGGCGACCGGCAGGGCCTATGATGATCGGATGCGCCCGCACCCCGTGCCTCGATCCCTCGAGTCAGTGCAGTGCCTCTCGGCGCGGTTGGCCCTCGCCGCCGCGCTCGCGCTGTCCACGATGGAGTGCGCCGCGCCGGGGAATGGGACCGATCGCGGGTCGAGCGGTGAGCCGCAGACGTCGCGGGATTCCAGAGCGGCCCACGCGGCCGGGCGACTCGTCGCACGGCCGCGAGCCAACGGCACGATCGCGCGAGGCGGCGTGGGCGTGCACCGGATCGGTGGCGGGTCGGCGCGCGGCGGCATCATCGTCGTCCCAGCGAGCTACGATTCAGCTCGGCCGGCGCGGCTGATGCTCCTGCTGCACGGCGCCGGCGGATCAGGAGAGGCGATTCGCCGTCGTCTCTCGCCGCTGGCCGACTCGCTGTCGATGATCGTCATCGCGCCGGACTCACGCGGCTCCACCTGGGATTTCATGCGAGGCCCGTTCGGGCCCGACGTCGAGCTCATCGACTCCATGCTGCAGACCACCTTCGACCGCTACCGCGTGGACAGCTCCGGCGTGATCATCGCCGGCTTCTCCGACGGCGCGTCGTACGCCCTGTCGCTCGGTATGACGAACGGCACGCTGTTCTCGCGAATCGTTGCCTTCTCGCCAGGGATGGACGGCGTCATCGCTGCGCTTGGCCGGCCGCGCATCTTCGTGTCACACGGCTCTCGAGATCAGGTCCTTGCCATCGAGCAAACGAGCCAGCGCATCGTCCCTCGGTTGCGCGCGCGAGGGTACGACGTGTCGTACCGCGAGTTCGACGGCAGGCACGAGATACCGGCCGACGTGGTCAGGGAGGCGGTCCGCTGGCTGGAGGGCGCGCCCACAGCGCCGTGACGCTATCGCGGCGCCTCCCGGTCACCGCTCACGCGCACGTCGAGCCCTCCAACGACCAGGCCGTCTGACTGAGACACCGACAAATGCAGGTCGCCGGGACTTTCCGGCGTGAGCTCGACGTCGGCGGTTTCCCCGATGCTGACCTGTTGGCGCGCGACCCGCATGGTCTGCCGCACTTTGGGGAGGTCGGCGCCATCCTTCGCGAGCGCGCGCCAGGCCGCGAGCCGTCCGTCCTGCAAGAGCTCGAACCGGAGCCCTGGACCGTGCGTCGTCATGTTGATGAAGCGGATCCGGTAATGCGCGCCGGTCTGAAGGTGCAGCGGCGCCAAGGTCGTGCTTCCATTGATGCGGACGTTGCGAGGCGAGACGAGCGCCGAATCGGGACGCGAGCTCAACACGAAGGTCAGATCGTGCGCAGGGTCGTACTTCTCGCCCGGTTCGAGCACGATGATCGGGCCAGCCAACCCCGCGGGCTGTTGTCGCCCTTCGTCGATGTGGGTGTGATAGATGAAGGTCCCGCTCCGTGGCGGAGTGAAGCGAGCGACGAACGAATCGCCAGGCGCGATCACGGGCGCCACCCGCTTGGCGAATCCGCTGAAGCCCGCGACGCCGTCGTAGTAGCTCTCCAGCTCGATGCCGTGCCAGTGGACCGCGGTCGCTTCGGCGAGCGCGTTCTGGACGGTGATCGTCACCGGCTGCCCGCGTGTGAGCACGATCGGCGGCGCGGCCCTCGGCGCAACGCTCGGAACGCGATCGCCACCGCTGTCCGTGAGGACGTACTCGAAGAGCGGCGAGACCACCGTGCCCCCAGGCTTCGCGCCGATGACGAGGCGCATCGCCCTTCCGCGTCGCTCCGCTGGCGCGGGCGCACTGCCCGCCTTCGGCTGGACGACGATGCCGATGACCAATCCGTTCATCCCCTCCATCGCGTGGTTGGTGTTTCCGTGCGCGTGCGGGGTGGTCGCCACGGGGAGCATGCCGAGTGGTCCGCGAGCGCTGATGTGCTCGGGAAGGTGACAGTGAAAGAGCCAGTTTCCGGGACGGGTCGGCGACCAGGTCATGGTCATCGTCCCGCCGGGTTTCACCAGGTCGGTGACGGCCATATTTCGCGCGCCGGGCGCGTACACGCTGTCGCCGAGCGCGGTCCCGCGGCTGTCCACCCGGAAGTAGAAGCCGTGCAGGTGCATGGGATGCATGTCGGCGCTGGCGTTGATGACGCGCCAGTGCACCGTGTCGCCGACATGCTGGGTGAAGCGCTCCGTGTGCGGCCACGAGAGGCCGTTGATCACGGAGAGCAGCCGCTCGCGGACGATCTCCGAACGACCGGAGGTGTCGGCCCACATCCCGAGCACGAAGATGCGATCGTGCGGGGGTGGGCCGTCCGCCGGATCGACGACGATGGCGCCCGTGAGCTGCGCGTCGTCCTTGAAGCGCTCGACCATCGGGCGACCGGTGGTCGTGCCCCAGTAGTAGTAGGTGCCGGGCGCATCGAGTCGCACGCGAATCGTTCGCGTCTCTCCTGGCTCGAGGCGAAGCGAGTCGTTGCGAGCGGGCGCGGTGTCACGTGAGGTCAACCCGCGCACGGTGAGGGGGGCGCCGACGATGGCGTTGCGAACCGTGACGGAAAGCTCCGTGCCCGCGCGGACCCTGATCAGTGGGCCAGGGATACTCGGCGCGCGACCCTCCTCGGCGAACGCCTTCATGCGCGCGCCCGGCTGGGCGTCACCGTTGGGATGCCACATGCCGGTCGTCGCTACCAGCCGAAGCGTGAGCGTCGTCCCGCGAAGGACTCCAGCGGGGACGCGGTTGTCGTTCGCACGAACGAGTACCGGCGTCTCCACGCGCACCGCCCGTGAGTACGACACGCTCGACGGAACGGCGAGCATCGCGGCTGTTGCCGTGACGACGAGGAAGAAGTCGGACGCGCGGTTGCTCATGCACACTCCAGGGCTGAGTTCGCGGGTGGTAGCGACGCCTGCAGGTCGGACGTGCACGTCAACACCGAGCGCGGTGTCGCATAGAAGGTAATATGTGAGATCATAACTTCATGTAATTACTAGATATAGTAGCCTGCATTTTACCGCGACGCGCGCTGCGTATTCCAGCCGAACCTGGTCGACCGATCAACGCGAATCGGCGTCTCCTCGAGCGATGTCGCGCTCCATCGACAGCTCGGTGCGGAGGCTTTCCTCGTCCCGAGAGATCGTCGCCAGCGCGAGCAGCTTGCGCTTCCGCTCGAAGCGAACGGCCACGTCGTGATTCTCCGCAGACCCGTCGATCGTGACGCGGTCCCACGACTCCGCGTGGCCGATGTAGTTGATTCTCAGGTCGTAGTGCGTGCTCCAGAAGAAGGGGAGTTGCGCGAATCGCTCCCCAGCGCCGAGCATGTTGCGGGCGGCCGTCTGACCCATGCGCTGCGCCACGACCCAGTGCTCCACGCGGATGCGGTCGCCGCTGTGCGCGTCGGGCCAGCGCGCCACGTCGCCGGCGGCGTAGATCCCCGGAGCGCTCGTCTCGAGGAAGGCGTCGACCGCGATCCCGCGATCCATGGCGAGTCCAGCCTCTTCCGCCAACGACAGCCGAGGGCGCACGCCGACGCCGATCACCACCACGTCCGCGTCGATCCGCGAGCCGTCATCCAGAACGACGGCGCCCTTCTCGATGGCCGCTGGCGTGCGACCGAGGTGAAAGACGACCCCTTTCTGCTCGTGCAGCGACTTGATGAACGCGCCAAGCTCGGGGCCGAGCACTCGCTCGAGCGGGTGCGCCTCGGGAGCGACCACGTGCACGTCGAGCGCTCGCGCCCGAAGCGAGGCCGCGACCTCGAGCCCGATGAAGCTGCCCCCGATGACCACAGCGCGGCTCGTCCCCGAGACGGCGGCGATGACACTCCGGCTGTCAGCGAGCGAGCGGAGGTAGTGCACGTGTGGAAGGTCGCCTCCCGGAAGCGGGAGCCGGATCGGCTCGGCGCCCATGGCGAGCAGCAGAGCATCGAACGCGATCGGCTCGTGTCCTTCGACCTCCACGTGCCTGTTGGCGACGTCGATCCGGGTGGCAGCGACACGCAAAATTTCAATTCCGCGCTCCTCGTGGAAGGCCGGCGGCCGGAGCGGAATCCACTCTTCCGCCGCGTTCCCGGCCAGGTAGTCCTTCGACAGGTTCGGTCGATCGTACGGTGCCTCTTCTTCGACGTCCACCATCGTTACCGAGCCCGCGAAGCCGCAGCGGCGCAGCATTTCGGCGGCCGCCGACCCGGCCGCGCCGGCGCCGAGGATGACGATGCGTCGGAGCTGCGGAGGAATCGTCAGCGAGACGGGATAGGTGGACGCGAGCGGCTCGCGCTCGATCTTCCTCGTCACGAACAGCCGCTCGTCGCGCTGCTCGACTTGCCACGTGGGCACCGGCGAGAGGGCGGGGGCGCGCAGTGCTTCGCCGGTGCGGAGGCTGAAGCACGCGTGGTGCCAGGGGCAGCGGACGGTCTCCCCGTCGATCACGCCCTCTGCGAGCGGCCCGCCGTAGTGCGAGCAAGCGGCACTGATCGCGAAGACCTCGCCCCCGACCTCCGAGAGAAGCACAGCCTCGCCGAACGCGTGGCCCAGCAGCCTGTCGTTTTCGGCGAGCTCGGATCGCGCGATGCCCAGCGAGAGGTCGGGGCCCTGCAGTGCTGCCTCGTCGGTGCTCATGCGCCTCGTGGGAGGGGGGATACCAAGCGCGTCGCGCTCACTTCGCGTCGAGCGTGTAGAGGAAGATCCCGTATCCCACGCCCGCCGCGTCGACGCTTCGCGCGGATTGGAAGGCGAACCGCTTTCCGTCCGGGCTCACCGTCGGGTTCGAAGCCTTGTAGCCCTCGTACTCGCCCCAGCGCGTCATGCGCACGAAGTCGCCGCTGTCGCCGCGGTTGGGCTCGAGGCGCAGCTTCCACAGATCGATGAAGTGCGACGTCTGTCGCTCGGGTCCGCCCTGGTCGCGGCTCGACTCCACCAGCGCCCACGCGCCGTCGGGCGAGACGCCTTCCACCTCGTTGTACTCCCCCGGCAGCTTCCGATACGTGGTGACGGCGCCAGAAGCGAGATCCAGCCCGAACACGTCGGCCTTGTCCCCCTCGCGGTAGCACACGTACACGAGCTCCGCGTCGTCGCGCCGAAAGTCCTGCGCCTCCAGCGTGCAATCCGGACGCCGTGCGCGCATGACCTCACGCGTGTTCACGAGCCGCGGCGCGCTGTCCACGTACACGACGTCGGCGACGTAGATGACCGACTCGCCCTCGGCGAGCACGTCGGGATACTGGCCGCGCGTGTTCGCCCAGGCGATGCGCATCCGCGTCCGCGAGATGGCCACCCCTTCGGAGATCTTGCGGCCGAGTGCAATCGGGGCGGTGCGCGCGCCCGCGCGCATCACCCACATCTCCTGATCGCGGCCACGCGTGGTGACGATGTCCTTGAAGTCGCGCGCGCCGATCAGGAGATAGTCGCCGTTCGGGAGGTAGTGAACGCGGAGGAACCCCGCGTGGCGGAAGTGCCCAGTGAGCAGCCGCGTCAGTTTCGTGCGCAGATCGATCTCGAATGCGTCGCCGAAGCTCTTGGCCATGAAGGCGATGCGCCGGCCGTCGGGCGACCAGACTGCGCGCTCGCCGAACCCGGTGAGCTGAGTGATGTGCGCCGGAAGATGCTCTTCCGGATTCCCCGTCGAGCGACGCTGGGCACACAGCGGCGCCGCCGACACCATCATGGCGGCGGCGATCAGTCCGGCCGCCACCTTCACCCTGCCGATCAATGGGCCCCCTGCGCGGCGAAGATGGTGCCGATGTTCGCCGGCGAGAAGAAGTCCGCCGGTGAGATCGTGCCCGCGTTCACCTGCGCGAAACCGTCCATGGCGCGCTGGTTCCCGTGCATCGCGCCGAACAGCTGGAGCATGTCCTGCGACGGGGGACTGAACGACGCGAGGCCATTCGTGAAGTCGTACATCGCCATGACGTGCTCGTCGCGCGTCCGCTGATACTCGGCCATCGCGTCGTCGAACGGGCGCCGTCCGCTCAGGCTCTCGTCGATCGCGACCGCGCACAGCTCGGCGTCTCGGAATGCATCGTTGATCCCCTGCGCGGTGATCGGATCCTTGTTGTAGCCCGCGTCCCCGACGAGCGCCCAGCCCGCGCCGAACGGCTTGCGGAAGAAGCCCGACACCACCGCGCCCGAGAACCGCGACTCGCGCTTCGCGCCTTTGACGCGTTCGGCGAACGCCGGCACCATGTCGAGCGTCCTCATGAAGTGGCCTTCGATGTCCTGCTTGTTCGCTTCGAACTCCCCGTACGGCCAGCCCAGAACGATCATCGTCTGTCCGTCGTGCGTGGGCGCGGCGGCGAACCCGCGATTGGGCCGGATGAACGTCTCGAAACGGCCCTCCATCGGCAGCCCGCTCCAGTAGCCGTAGTAGGCGGCGAGCAGCGGCTCCTTCTCGTTGTACTGCGCCGGCTGCACCGAGTCGGCGACGTGGGAGTGCCGCCCATCGGCACCGACCACGACGCGCGCGCGCTCCGTCACGGCCGCTCCGTCTCTGGAGTGACCACGAATGCCGGTGACGGTGCCGTCCTCGATCAAGAGCTCGTCCACCGTGAACCCCTCGCGAACATCTGCACCCGATGCGGCCGCCGCGTCGACGAGCAGCTTGTCGAGGATCGTTCGACGGGGACAGTAGGCGAGGGGCGAGTCGGCGGCGCCTGGCGCGCCGCTCAACACGACCGGCCCGAAGTCGTACGCGAACGTGTGCACCGGCGGGCAGCCGGTGGCGACGAGCCCGTCGAGCAGTCCCCACCGCTCGAGCGCGGACGCGGCGAGCGGCTGCACGACGTGCGTCGACACCGTATCGCTGGGAAAGGTCGCCCTGTCGACGACGAGGACCCGATATCCTTTGCGCGCGAGCAGAAGGGCCGTGGGCGAACCGGCACAGCGTGCTCCAACCACGATGACATCGTATGCGCTGCTCATGCGCCCTCCCGTGTGGTTCGTCTCTCTGGTTTGCGACAGATCTGCGCCGCTCGAGCCGCGTGCGAGAAGGTACGGAATACTGGACGAGATCGCACGGTGCGCGCGAACCGCCACTCGTGAGGCCGGTGGTCGCCGAGCTCGGCTGGCGGGCTAGCCTGGCCCGTGCGCGGCGCCGATCTTGGGCATTCCGGGATGTCGGTCGACTCCCGGGACTCATCACACGAAGCGGCGCTCCGCCACTGGACCAGAATGAGCGATCAGCTGCCAGCGCGGTGGACGGACGATGTGCGCCGTGGGTCTCGCCGAGGGGCGCGACTCCCTTCGCGCGAAGAGCTGCGTGAGCTGGTGTCGGCGCATCAGATGGAGATCAGGGAGGTCGTGGCCGTGGGCGCGAACCCGCAGCAGTTGACCCTGGATCACCGCGAGAAGATACGAGCCTACGCCGCGCAGCTCTCGAAAGAGGATGCCGCTGCGGTTCTGCGCATGTACGCGGAGGAGACGACTGCCGCGACCACGCAGCCGATGGGTGACGCTCGGTTGGCTGCTCCGGCCGCCGCACCCAAGCGGTCGATGACGGGAGTGACTGCGGCGATCGCGGTAGTGGTCGCCGTGCTCGTGGCGGTCGCCCTCTTTCGCGCCTGCGCCTGACGATGGGACAACCGGGAGGAACGTGATCCATGCAATCGAACACTCCGATGATCGCCCGCGCGCCTGAGGTCTACGACGCGATCGTCGTCGGCTCTGGCATCTCCGGCGGATGGGCGGCGAAGGAGCTCTGTGAGAAAGGGCTCAAGACGCTCGTCCTGGAGCGAGGCCGACCGCTCGAGCATCGCACGGGCTACGTCACGGAGCACAAGGCGCCGTGGGAGTTCGCGCATCGCGGCCGGCTCAACCCTGAGCCGCTCGAGAAGGACTACGCCATTCAGAATCGGACGGGATTCCTCGGCGAGGAAAACCTCCACTTCTTCTTCAAGGATTCGCGAAGCCCCTACGTCGAGGACAAGCCGTTCACCTGGGTCCGCGGCGATCAGGTGGGCGGAAAGTCGCTGATGTGGGGGCGGTACACCTTCCGCCACAGTGACCTCGACTACACGGCGAACGCCCGCGAAGGCATCGCCGTCGACTGGCCGATCCGGTATGCCGACATCGCGCCGTGGTATACCCACGTCGAAAAATTCGCCGGCATCAGTGGCGAGAAGCTCGGGCTCGCGCACTTGCCGGATGGACATTTTCAGAAGCCGATTCCGCTCAACGTGGTGGAGAAGGACCTGCGCCGCCGCATCCGCGCACAGTATCCGGAGCGATACCTCACGATCGCACGAGCGGCGGTGCTCACCGAACCGATCGGCGACCGCCAGCCGTGCCACTACTGCGGGCCGTGCTGGCGGGGATGTTCCACCGGCAGCTACTTCTCGAGCTTGTCGTCCACGCTACCCGCGGCCGTCGCCACGGGCAACCTCACGCTGCGTCCGCAGAGCGTGGTGCACAGCGTCATCTTCGACGAGAAGAAGAATCGCGCCGTAGGCGTGCGCGTGGTGGATGTGGACTCCAAGGAGATGCTCGAGTTCCACGCGCGAGTGGTCTTCCTCTGCGGCTCGGCGCTCGGCACCACGCACGTGCTGCTCAACTCGCGCTCGACGCGATTCCCGGATGGGCTCGGGAGCTCCAGCGGCGAGCTGGGTCACAACCTGATGGACCATCATTTCCAGGTGGGCGCGTCGGGTGAAGTGCAGGGGTTCAAGGACCACTACTACTACGGCAACCGGCCGATCGGCTTCTACGTTCCGCGCTACCGGAACATCAGTGCCTCGACGAAGATGGACGGGTTCCTCCGCGGCTACGGCATCGAGGGCGAAGCGGGCCGCCCGAGCTGGGGCCGTGATGTCCCGGGATTCGGCGCCGGCCTCAAGGCCGCACTGCACGATCCGGGTCCGTGGCATGTGTGGATGACCGGATTCGGCGAGACGCTGCCGCGTCACGAGAATCAGGTCAGTCTCGACAAGGAGAAGGTGGATTCGTACGGAATCCCGCAGCTGCGGTTCAACTGCTCGTGGGGGCCCAATGAGCTGGCGATGCGCAAGGACATCGCGTCGTCGACGGCGGAGATGCTCGAGCGATGCGGGCTCAAGAACGTCCACTCGTACGACAACTACAAAGAGGGGGGCGTCGCTGCGGCGCCCGGGCTCGGGATCCACGAGAACGGGACGGCGCGCATGGGCCGCGACCCGAAGACGTCGGTGCTCAACGGGCACAATCAGGTCTGGGACGCACCGAATGTGTTCGTCACCGACGGCGCGTGCATGACGTCGTCACCCTGTCAGAACCCGTCGATCACGTACATGGCGCTCACCGCGCGAGCGGTTGATTTCGCCGCCACCGCGATGAAGCGAGGCTCGCTATGAACCGGCGCGATGCGATCAGAAACATCGGCCTCCTCCTGGGTACGGCCGTGACGCCGACGGTGGCGCGCGCGGTGAGCGCGGGCTATGTCGCGCCGGCGGCGGGCCAGCCGCTCCGTGCGCTCTCGATGGAGCAGAATGAGCTCGTCGCGACACTCGCTGAACTCATCATCCCGACGACGACGACGCCGGGCGCGCGCGCGGCGCGGGTGGACGCATTCGTCGATGGATTGCTCGCCGATGTCTTCACCCGCGAGGAGAAAGCGCGCTTCCTGGCCGGCCTGGCCGACGTGGATGCGCGCGCCCGCGCGGCGCATGGGGTGACGTTCGTGGCCGCCACGCCGGCACGGCAGACGGCACTGCTCACGGCGATGGATCTCGAATCACGCAAGCGGGTGGAGGGCACGCGAGCGTTCTTCCCGTGGCTCAAGGAGCTGACGCTCGTGGGGTATTACACGTCGGAGATCGGGGCCTCGCAGGAGCTCAAGTACGTGCACGTGGCGGGGCGGTACGATGGCGATGTGCCGTACGCGCGGGTTGGGCGGGCGTACTCGTGAGCCGCTGAGCGCGTAGCTGCCAGGGCAAGCGGCGCGTACGGTGGGGCGCGAGGGAAACTCCCGACACGTCCGGCCGGAACGACCTACGCGCATTCCACGCATCTCCCGACTGCGGCAGGCGACGAAAAGGCCGATTCTCCTATCGAGATGAGAAATGGCGCGGGCCGCTCGCATGCGCGACCGTCGCCGATCTCCTCGCCGGCTGATCCCCCGGTGCCCTTTCACTCGAGACGCCGACAATGCTGACCTTCCACCCACTGGTTCCACGCACACGAAGCGCTCGCGTCCTCGTCGAGCTGTTCCTGGCGATCGCGGCGCTGCTCACTGTGGTGAGCATCACCGGTTGTTCCGCCCCGGTGGATGCCGCCGAATCGGCTGGCGCCCAGATGCACCCCGCGGTGCCCGTGCGCGTGGCCGCCGACTCCATCGTCGGGCAGGAGATCGCCGTGCTGACGGAAGCGCCGGCGGTGCCAGCGCCGATCACGCGGAGGCACGCCACCAAAGTCATCGTCAACCTCGATGTCGTCGAAAAGCCGATGCGACTCGCCGACAGCGTGGACTACACGATGTGGACGTTTGGCGGAACGGTGCCCGGCTCGTTCATCCGCGTGCGTGAAGGAGACCTCGTCGAGCTACGCCTCAAGAACGCCGCGGGCAACACGATGCCACACAACATCGATCTGCACGCGGTCACGGGACCCGGCGGCGGAGCCCACGCCTCCCTGACCATGCCGGGTCAGGAGACCGTCTTCACCTTCACGGCGATGAACCCAGGGCTCTACGTCTACCATTGCGCCACGTCGCCCGTGCCGATGCATCTCGCGAACGGGATGTACGGCATGATCCTCGTCGAGCCGAAGGAAGGGCTCGCGAAGGTGGACCGCGAGTTCTACGTGATGCAGAGCGAGTTCTACACGAAGGGCAAGTTCGGTGAGCACGGCCTGCAGACGCTGGACATGGACAAGGGCATCGACGAACGGCCGACCTACGTCGTGTTCAACGGAAGCGTCGGCGCGCTCACGGGCGATCGTGCGCTCACGGCGAACGTCGGCGAACGCGTGCGGATCTTCGTGGGTGACGCGGGCCCGAACCTCATCAGCTCCTTCCACGTGATCGGAGAGGTGTTCGACAACGTGTATCAGGAGGGGGGAACGATGGCGACGCAGCACAACGTCCAGACGACGCTGATTCCTGCGGGCGGCTCGGCGGTGGTGGAGTTCGGCGTCGAGCAGGCGGGCGACCTGATCCTCGTCGACCACTCGATCTTCCGCGCCTTCAACAAGGGAGCGCTCGGCGTGCTCAAGGTCAGCGGCCCCGAGAACGCCCGAATCTTCGCGACCGCGAAGGGCGTCGGCGCTGGCGGCAAGTGATCCCCGCGACCAATCCGATCACTCTCGCCAGCGGATCCACACCATGCGCTCCCGTCTCTGCCTCGCTCTCGTCGTCACGTCGCTGGTCGTCCCGGCGCAAGCGCAGGCTGCGGGCATCGGCGCCCGGACGCCGCCCGGCGGCACGAGCGGAATGGCCTGGATCGAGGCGGGATGGTATCGCCCCCTGTATGCCCCGACGACCGCGCCGAGGGTGCGCGTCGGCTCATTCGCACTGGATCGGCTGCCGGTGACCCGCCGTGAATATCAGCGCTTCGTCGGCGCGCACCCCGAATGGAGGCGCGGCGCGGTGCGGGCCGAGCTGGCCGGTCCTGGATATCTCGCCGACTGGCCGACGGCGTCCAGCGCTGGAGACGCGAGTGATCTCGACCGACCCGTTGCCAGCGTGTCGTGGTTCGCCGCAACGGCGTTCTGTGCCTCGCACGGGAAGCGGCTACCGGGACTGCACGAGTGGGAGTATGCGGCCTCCGCGAGCGAGACGGACCGCCACGCCGCGAGCGATCCGGCGTTTCGGCGAAGACTGCTCGCGCTGTACGGCGCCCGTCAGCCGGGACGTCCCGCAAAAGTGGGAAGCACCTTCAGGAACGCGTTCGGCGTGAGCGACCTTCACGGCCTGGTCTGGGAATGGACGCACGATTTCGACCTGACCGCGAGGGCGGATGCGACGCGCGCCGACGGGAAGGCCACGCCGGAACATCATCTCTATTGTGCGAGCTCCGCGATCGGCGTGACGGACCCGGCCAACTATCCCGCCTTCGCGCGCTTCGCCGTGCGTGCGGGACTCAACACGCGTTCGACCGTCTCCGGGGTCGGATTCCGTTGCGCTGGCGACCGAGCGTCATAGCATCACAACGAATCCACGGTGATGCTCACCGTGATCCACGGAGAAGGAATCATCTCCGGCGCGACGGTGGCCGTCTCTGTGTTGGCGGCGAAGTCATGATGTTCAGTCCGGGGGAGACGCACGGCATGCGTGCAGAGGCGCGGAGCTGCACGTGCTCGCGGTGATAGCTCCTCGTCCTGGCGAGCGAGCGCGCGCGCTGGCGTCGGCCCTCGCGGCGAGTCGCTGAGGCATCGACATCGGAGGCCTTCGCAGTTGCCTTCGCCCGATTCGTCCGCGGTCGCACCGGCGCGCTTGCCGCGCCTTCCCGTCACTCCGTCGTAGCGATCTCCGCGTCCTTCGCCGCAAAGCTCTCCGCCACCGCCTTCGCCTTCGACAGCGTCACCACGGCGCCGTTCACCGTGATGCGGATCGAGGGGCTGTGGTGGTATGCGCCGAGGATCACGGCTCGCGTCTTTCGCGACCACACGCGGCCGGCGCGAGAGATCTCGTACAGCTCCTCGTAGCCGGCGAGCGGTGCGCGCTCCGCCAGCTCGTCGTTCTTCTGCGCGCGGCTGCTGTTATCCTTCTCCAGCTTGCGGCGCCGGTTGGCATGATGATGCCGGCTGTCTCGTTGGGCCATGTCGAATCATAGCACGTCGTGCGGGCGGACGCGCTCACTCGATCACGACGAGCTCGTGATCGCGGATCGAGCGAAGGCGTACGTCGACGGTGTCGTCACGAATCGTGGCCGGCTCCGTCCCGCCCGCGACGCGTAGCGAGATCGTCCGCGCGCGAACGCCGGCAGGCAGACGTATTCGCGCCCGAATAGGGCCGACGCCGACGAGCTCCTCCACGGGTGCCCGCCAGCTCCCCGCGCTGGTGAGGTTCACGATGTGCAGCACCAGCCGCTCGCGCTGCCGGTACAGCTCGCAGTTCAGCAGCCCTGGTCCTTCCACGTGCAGCGGAATCGTATCGCGCGCGGCCCAGCGCACGAGGTTGGCCAGTAGGTCGCCGTGATCGGGCAGATTGTCGATGGCGTAGCGTCGATCGATGTCCGCGGGAAGGAATGCGACGCGTCGATTCGATGATTCGTTCACGACGAGGCCGGGCACGTCCGTGCGCGGCACGCGCATCCACGCCGTTTCGGGCGGGAAGGCAGGGAACGCGGGGATGAACGTCAGCAGCGCCCTCGCGCCCGCGCTCACTGTGAGCGGCTCGAGCATGCCGCCGTACGCGAGGATGTCCGTCTCCTCAAAGCCGGCAAGAATTTCGTGACGTGCGCCCACGGCACGCGGCTCACCAGCGACGTGCGGTCCGTCGACTCCGGCGCGCAACTCCGGTGTGAGGCGCAGATAGGTCTGTGCCGCCCCATTCTGATGCAGCCGTTCCGACGCCACGCGGGCATCCTCGCCGGCGGCGCGCTTCACCCCGAACAGATCACCCAGCGCAAAGTCCGCGCGCGCATCGCCCCATTCGTCGAACAGGCTGGTCTGATCGGTGGCGATCAGCGCACCACCGCCCTCTACGAAGCGACGTACCGAGGCGACCTGCGCGTCGCTCATCGCCGCGACGTTCGGCAGCACGAGCGCCGCCAAGCCGCTCGTCGCCGCGTCGATCTGATCGACGTGTACCGGTACGTACGAGATGCGCGCGCGGACGAGCGCCTGCATCCATCCGCGTAGCGGTTGATCGGTGAGCTCCTCGGGCGTGTCTCGGCCGTAGAAGTCGACGTTGCGCTGCGACCAGACGAGACCGACGCTCGCGATCGGCGTGCGGTCGACGAGATAGCGCTCGTTCTCGCGATGCCAGCGCATGATCGGTTCGGCCGTGCGGTACATCCTGCGGTCCTCGTGATACGCGCTGACGTGGTGCCACCACGGCTGGATCCCGCCGGCGAAGCCGGCGAGCATCCACATCCGTGCTTCGGCGGGCGGCTTGGTCGCGAGCCGAAACATCGGCTTGCCGATCTGATACATCGGCATGCTCTCCGGGACCAGCTTGTCCCAGCCGAGCATCCCGTGGATCAACTTCCCCGTGAACGCGTTGTGCTGAAAGCCTTCGGCATCGCTTCGCGTCTGGTGATCGAGCATGATGATCGGCGCACGCTGGCAGAGCGCCCGGTAGTCGCGGAAGCTCCGCGCCTGGCCGCTGATGCCCCCGCCATTCATCCCGATCCACAGACAGTCCGTTCCACCTGCCGTGCGCGTCACCGAGTTGTTGAGCTCCCACAGTTCCGTGCGCCGCGCGTAGCTCCACTCGATCCAACGGCGATATGCCGTGTCGTTCCAGTCTCGCCGGCTCGGCAGCGCGAGCCCGGTTGCGTCGCGGAAGGTCCGCGCGCAGTTGACGCAGTAGCAGATGCTCCCGCGATCGAGCCCGCTCCAGCTGTTGTCCGTGAAGCCGTCGGGGCGCGAGCGCGCGATGATCTCGCGCATCACGTCCGGCAGATACTCGCGGTAGTAGGGGCCGTTGATGCAAGTGACGAACAGCTCGCCGCTCTTGTATGGCACGCCGGTGCCGTCGACCGCGATCCAATCAGGATGGGCGCGATACATCGGTTCGTGAACCCGGTTCGAGTCCATTCGCGCCAGCACCGTGAGCCCGTCGCCGCGCGCGGCACGCGTCAGCTCGCCGAACAGGTCGCGGTCGCCGAGCGTCGAGGCGCGATACTGCAGCGGGAACGTGCTCGGATAGTATGCGACGATCCCGCCCGCATTGATGATCACGCCCTGCACGGCGGTGCGCTTCCAGTACTGGCGCCACCAGCCGATGTCGTACCGCAAAGGATCGATCTCGGTGATGTTCGTCTGGCCCCAGCGCAGCGTCCGGCGGTACCACGGCTCCGGCGGCGCTGCCGCCTCGCGCAACGCCACGCTCGTAGCATTCGCCGCGCTGGGATCGGCCGTGATGCCCAGCGTGGTCAACGCGCCGAGCTGCAGCAGGAAGTCGCGACGGCTCGACGCCACCTCAGTTCCGCCGAGTTCCGACGCCGAACTGGTTTCCAGCGCGCACGACCTTTCCACCCGCGATGACGAGGTCGAGCATCTTCTCGCTCTGCACCGCGCGGCCAAGCTCGTCCGTGAGGGTCGCGACGACCTTGCGCGTCGCCACGTCGATCATCTCGCCGGTCGACGAGTAGGCGACGCGGCCATCCATGCTGAAGCTTACCCATCCCACGCAGTCTCGCATCGTGAGGCTCGCGATCTGCTTCGGCGGCGACGCGGGCAGCGTCGACGCGTCGAAGATATGGATCGCGCCATTCGCGCAGTCGGCGAGCCAGAGCTCCTTCTCGTCCGGCGTGAGCGCGACACCGTGGCTCGGGCATCCGTGCCGCTTCACCGTCCCTTTGGAGTAACCCGTGACTTCGACGCGATGCAGCACCTTCCCGCTCCGCACGTCACCGACCTCGAAGCCGAGCAGATCGTTGACGTTGGCGAAGACGAGAGAGTTGCTGCCGTTCACCGTGAACGGCCGCACGACGTTGCCGAACGGACCGACCGCACCGATCGCGGTACGCGACTTCGCGTCAACCACCGTCAACACGGCGGACTTGAGCCCGGCGAGATACACACGCTCGCCGACCGCGGAGTAGATCGTGTTGTGCGAGCCGGACTTTGTCTCGATCGTTCCGATCACCTCGCCATTCGCCGCGTCCACCACGTGCCACAGCGGCCCCTCGAACTGCGGCACGTACAGCGTCTTCCCGTCGGGGGAGATGGCCAGTCGGTCGGTGCCGCCGTCGTACGCGCGGTCCCAGATCGTCGCGCCGCTCACCGCGTCGATCGCGATCACGTTCGTGCGCGAGGTGACGAACACCCGTCCCGTCGCCGCTGAGGCCGCGATGCCCTTCACGTTCTCCGCCGGCTTTCCCTCGGGCGTGGTCCACGTAGGGATCCGGCGGACGAATTTGTAACCGCGATCGATGTCGAACACCAGGATGCCGACGCCGCCGTACTCGACGTAGTTCCGCGTGCCCGGACTGGCGACGTACAGGAGATGCTGCTCGGCGACGGCGGCAGCACGCGGTGGACTACGGGGCGGAGCGCGCAGGGGCGCGCTGGCCGGAGCCGTGAGCAATGCGAGGAGCAGCAGCGGGGCCGCACGTCGCGGCAGCCCTCGTCCATGGGATGAATGCATCATGCTGGCGAGTCTACACCGTGCTGGGCACGCCGCAATGGGCGCGGACGGCGATGGGCACCGCGCGTACCCTTGCTCGTGGCCGCGCTCGCGGCCAAGCTCAACCCTGTTCGTCGTGACCACGAGTGCGGCCTTCGATTCACGGTCCCCCAATCGCTCTCTCAATCTTCCGCGGACACAGTGTCGCTCGCTGGATCGCCGCGCTCGCGCTTCTCGCCGCCGCGGCGTCCGCGGTGCTGCTCTTGGCGAGGCCTCGCGAGGTGGAGCCCGTCCGCACCGCGACTGCCGCGGGCGACGCGGTCTGCCTCGGCTGTCACGCCGACAAGCGACACTTCGAGCAGACTGCGCACGCGCGCACGTCTCGTCACCCGACGCGCGGCGCGATCGCCGGTAGCTTTCTGGACGGTGAGAACGTGCTCCGCACGTCCAACCCGTTCCTGCTCTTTCGCATGGACTCCAACGCCGCCGGATTCTTCCAGTCCGCGGTCTCCGGGCGCGACCCGAACACGACGAGCCACACCGAGCGCATCGCCTACGTCATCGGCTCCGGCCGCAAGGGGCAGACGTATCTGTACCAGCATGCCGGCGACGAGCTCTTCGAGCTCCCCGTCTCGTACTGGACGAGCCTCGGGCAGTGGGTCAACAGTCCCGGCTACGTCGACGGCACGGCGAACTTCGGGCGGCGCGCCACGCCTCGTTGCCTCGAGTGCCACTCGACCTGGTTCGAGCAGGTCGCCGACTCCACACGTCGCAACCGGTACCGATCCGACGGTGCGATTCTCGGTATCACCTGCGAGAAGTGCCACGGCGCGGGGCAGGCGCACGTGACCCGCGAACGCTCACGCGCTCGCGCGATTCTGCCGCGGGCAATCATGAACCCGACGCGACTCTCGCGCCCCAGGCAGCTCGAGGCGTGCGCGCAGTGCCACGGCGGCGTCGGCGAACTGCGTGAAGCCGCGTTCACCTACGTGCCCGGTCGGCCGCTGAAGGATCACCTCCAGCTGAGCGCTCCGCTTCCGCGTGAGGAGGTCGACGTGCACGGCAATCAGGTGGCGCTGCTGGCTCGGAGCCGATGCTTCCAGTCGTCGCAAATGACCTGCTCCACATGTCACGACGTCCACCGCACGCAGCGCGACCTGGTCGAGCTCTCGGGGCGATGCCTCACCTGTCATCAGGAGCAGAGCTGCCGACTCTTTCCGCAGCAGGGTCACGCGCTCAAGGGACGGTGCGTGGACTGCCACATGCCGCTGAAGACGTCGAACGCGATCATCTCGGGCCACGAGGGCCGACAGGAGCGGCCGCAGGTGCGGACGCACTGGATCAAGATCTACTCCGATGGCTCGGCGAAGTAGCCGGCCGACTGGCGCGGCACCAACGCGCCGCTTGCCATCGCATTTCGCCGGGCTCAATGTTGGCGGTCTCGCGGTGCCGATCCACGTCGAATCCACAGCGCGCGCTCCGTGCGGATTGCAGACGGCGTTCCCCTACCCGGCGGTTTGAGCTTTCCATGAGCATCTCTCTGCGAGCGCCACTTCTCGCTGCGACGCTGGCGCTCGCCCTCGCACGCGACGTCGCGCAGTGTCAGGCGCCTGCACCAACGACGGCGCCCACGACGGCGACCTCCGCGGCGGCCGGCTCCACGAGGATCAGCCGCACTCGTATCCAACAGATCCTCGGACCATCCGCGGCGCTTCGCGTGGTGCGCGAATCGGGCGTGACGGACGTTGCCCCTTCGGCCGCCTCGGTGAGCCTGAGGCCCGGCGAGTTCGTGTTCCGGAAGATGGCTGACACGGCGCGGCGGATCGGGCGCCGAGCAAGCGGCGATCCCGGCGCGGTCACGTTCTCCATGCCGTATCGCTGGATGACCGTCGACGCCGCGGGCGTCGAGCGGAGCCTCACGCCGTACTTCATCATCCTCGGCGGCGGCCTGTCGTACGACGTCGGCTCACGCATGTATCGTGGGCTCGCGCTGGTCGGCGTCGAAGACACACTGAGCCTGAGCGGCGAGCCCGTCGCGTTGGTGCGCCCGCTGAGGATGCAACTCGCCACGACGAGCGGCGGGCGCGTCACGCCCTCGCAGCTCGCCATCGCGCACACGAGCCTCGACTACGACTCCGTTCGCATCGAGTCGCCCGATTCCACCTTCGTGCGCATACGCACCGGCGCCGACCCCATCGGCATCGTCGTGCCCATCCCCGTGCTCGCGCTCTCCGTCTCGATGACGGCGCAGCAGCCGAGGCTGCAGGGCTTCGGGCTCGCCACCACCGACATCGCCATCTCGCTGCCGCGCGGGATGTCGCGCGTCGACACCGCCGTCGTCAGCTTCCGATCGAGCGGATCGCCGGTGCGTCCGGGCATGGTGCGCGTCTCCGGCGCCGAGGGCGCGACGGTGCGCGTTCGGTCGGGGCAGCTGGGCGCGAACAGGATCGAGGCCGTCATCGACGGCGTGCCAGTCGGACACACGGAGATCACCTCGGACGCGCCGGTCTCGTTCGTCGTCGCCACGCTGCTCGGCATCGTGCTCGGCGGAGCGGCGCGCTTCGTCGGCGGCAAGCGGCGGAAGCGGATGCGCGCGCTTCCCTGGGACATCGCGAGAGGCGCCCCGTTCGGCCTCGTCGCCGCGATCGCCAGCGCGATCGGGCTCGACCTGGTTCAACTCAAGCTGACCGAGCCCGGCGCCACGCCGGCGATCATGATCATCGCGGCGTTCGGCGCGTGGATTGGCGCCAAGATCTTCGACCGCGGCACCACGTCGCCCTCGGCCGCGCTGCCGCGCTAGCGGTCAGTGATGCGGCGCGGGAGGCACCGGCTCTGACATACCGGGCATCGAGTGAGGTTCGGCGGCGGAGGACGGCGACGTCGGCATCGCCTGGGGCAGGTCGGAGAGATGCTCTTGCACGATCACCCACCGCACGCCTCGACGCTCGAACACCGCCGTCCATGCGCCGGCGATGACGTGGGGCTGACCGGCCGGTGTCAGGTGCGGCACGCGATACGTCGCCGTCACCGTGGCGGCGTCGGGGCCGAGCACCTCGACGCGCATGTCGTCCCACGTCCACCGGGGGTCGCGCATGTTCCTGCCGACGTTGTCCCAGAACGCGCGAATCCCCGCTTCGAGCTCGGCGCGCGAGGTGGTGAGCTGTCCGCCGCTTGCCGACACGATGACGCCGCTGTCCGGGTAGAGACTCATCAGACGGGCCACCGCGTCGTCCTTTCTCGTGAGGTCGTACGCCGACGTGATCATGCGCTTCAATGTGTCGGCGATCGCCGCGCGCTGGGCATCCGACGTCGACGAGCGGAGATTCGCCCTCGAGTCGGTGCGAGCGCACGACGCGATCGCGCCGAGCGCGACGAGCGTCAGTGCGGAGCGACGGACGAGACGAAACAGTTGAGCGCGTGGCAGCTGCATGATCGGGTGGCGCCAGGAGGGAAACGCAGCAAGGAAGGACGGCGAAGGTACGAGCGCAGTGCTATGGAGAACAGAGTCGGATCAGCGCGTCGCGCAGGGAGCCCACACGGAGGAGTACGGCATACCAGACGCGGACGCCCGTCGCCGTTCGGCCGCTGTCCCTCAGAGTGGACGACCGCCGTCTCCCTTTCAGGACGCTACCCCGCAGCAACGACTCGCGAGCCAGCCTAGCGCGCCCCCAGCGGTGGCTCACGCCGTGCACTGCGCGCATGCGTCGCTATACCCCAGAATGTCGTGAACGCCGGATCTGGTCCTCGCCGGTAAAGTCGATAGGTTGGGTGGTGCACCCGCAGTGGATGCGGGCCCGTGGCCGCGGACCCGCGTCACCCCCAGGAGGTCTACATGCGTACGGACTCGAAGGTCGCAGCGCTCTCCCTCGCTCTCCTGCTCGGCGCCTGCAGTCGCGAGAAGGCGCCAACCGCCACGCTCTCGGATGACCTCAAGCGCGACCTAGCCGCGGCTTCGGTGGCCGGCGATCTCGCGGCGGCGCCGCTCAAGTACCAGCGCATGCGGTTCGTCTCCGACGTTGAACGGCCCAAGGTGGCCACTCCCGCCAAGAGCCCCACGCTCGCGAGGCATACCGTCAGCTCCACGGTGCGCCACCGTTCTACGGCGCAGCCGGCCGAGCAGCCAGCGCCCGAGAATGCGTCGCCGGCAGTCGCCACCGTGACAGAAGCCCCTACTCCCACGGAGCCGGTGTCGGAGCCCATGCCGCAGCCCGTCGTCATCTCGCAGCGGCCGACACCCGACGTGATCAACGTTCCCGCGACGATGGGTGACGGCGGTCTGGGTGAACGCGGCCGCAGCGGCGGCATCGGCGACCGTGGGGTCGGCGGGCTCGGTGGAATCCTCGGCGGGATCATCGGCGCCGTGGTCATTCGCGGCGGACACGGCGGTGTCGACAAGTGCGATCCACGCACCGATGGCCGCAACCGCGGGCCGATCTCCATAGGCACGCGCCCCGACTTCGGTAGCCCGGTCCCGACCGGTCAGACCTTCCCGACCTCGCGCCGCGGCTTCTGAGCTCGCACGTCGCACGAGGGGGTCATGGTCGTTGAGGTCGATGCATCGACTTCAACGAACTTGACCCCTTTCGAACATCGGTAGGCCGCGTGGATGCTACCGGTATCGTGCGCAGTCGATGTTGTACTTCTGGATCTTGTAGTTCACCACGCGCTCCGTGCTGCCGAGGAGCCGCGCCGCCTTGGCACGGTTGCCCCGCGCCGACTTGAGCGCGTCCTGGATCAGGTCCTTCTCGAGCTTCTCCACGGCGTCG
The DNA here is from genome assembly GCA_039920785.1 of Gemmatimonadaceae bacterium. Taxonomy (GTDB): domain Bacteria; phylum Gemmatimonadota; class Gemmatimonadetes; order Gemmatimonadales; family Gemmatimonadaceae; genus AG11. The sequence continues at coordinate 25,655 of JBDSDB010000104.1, read as the reverse complement.
GCGAGCGCCACCGTCGCCACCGTGCCGGACGACTCGGCCGTCTGGAGCGTGGGCGGGAGATGATGGCCGTGGATGACATTGCTGTCACAGACCAGCACCGCGCGCTCGAGCGTGTTCTCCAGCTCTCGCACGTTGCCGGGCCAGTGATAGCTCACGAGCATGTCGATTGCCGGTGTCGAGATGCGCTTGATGCTCTTCCGGTGCTCGCGCGCGTACTTGGAGAGAAAGAAATCCGCGAGCAGCATGATGTCCGTCTTTCGCTCCCGCAGCGCAGGGACGAAGATGGCGAACACGTTGAGCCGATAGTACAGATCCTCGCGAAAGCTGCGTTCCTCGATCGCGAGCTCCAGGTCCTTGTTCGTCGCGGCGATCAGTCGCACGTTGATCTTGATCGTCTCCGTGCCCCCGACGCGCTCGAACTCGCGCTCCTGCAGCACGCGCAGGAGCTTGATCTGCGTGGAGACGTTGAGGTCTCCGATCTCGTCGAGAAACAGCGTTCCGCCATCCGCGAGCTCGAACCGCCCCTTCTTCCGGTTCTGCGCGCCGGTGAACGCGCCCTTCTCGTAGCCGAACAGCTCCGATTCGATCAGTGATTCGGGGAGCGCCGCGCAGTTCACCTTGACGAACGGCTTCTTCGAGCGCTCGGAGTTGTAGTGGATGGCGTGAGCGATCAGCTCCTTGCCCGTGCCCGACTCGCCGCGCACGAGCACCGTCGTACTGGTGTGCGCCACCTGCGCCACCTGCTCGTACACCTGGCGCATCGGACCGCTCGTGCCGACAAGGTTGGACAGCTCGTATTTCTCCTTGAGCTCGAGCTTGAGATGGGTGTTCTCATCGAGCAATCGGCGGCGCTCGGACTCCGCGAAGCGGTCCGCCTTCAGCGCCTGCGCCGTCATCGACGCGACGATCGCGAGGAAGCGCACGAGCTCGTCGAACTCGCGGTCCTTGAGCAGCTCGAGCTCTGCGCCGAGCGCGCCGATGGCCGTACGTCCGTAAATGATCGGTACGCAGACGAAGCTCATCGCGCGGCCCTGCAGATGCCGTCGTCGCGACGCGCGATTGAGGAAGAGCGGCTCCTGGCTCACGTCGGGCACGACTATCGGTCTGGCGCTCTGGACGACGCGCCCGATGATCCCTTCGCCGAGCTTGTACCGGGAGCGCATCCCCTCCGCCGTGATCCCGATGCCGGCCTCGATATAGAGCTCGTCCGTGTTCATGTCCCTGAACACGAACGCCGCCTTCACCATGTCGTGATGACGCTCGAGCATCTCGAGGACCCGAAACAGCGCGGCGCTCAACTCGTCCGCCGCAGCGAACGCCTGCGAGACTTCCACGAGCGTATCGCCGCGGCGCTGCTCTCCGACGCGGTAGCGTCGGAGCGCGGTATCGGGTCGGAGGATTCGCTGAGGCACGGCGGCGGGGCGAGGAGGGAGCAGACTCCTACATTTATGTAGCGAGACGTCCTTCCGCAACCGCACCGACACCCGCGTGTACGCCAGGCAGCTGCGGTGCGCCTACCGAGATTGGTCTACCTCCTCACCCTCAGAACCGCCGCGTCATCTCCAGATAGATGAAATGCCCGTTGTCCGCCGCCGGGTGCACATTCTTGACGACGTCGCTCGCGAGCACGGTGCCCACATACGCGCCGAGCGTGGTGACCGGACCGAATCCTCGGTCGGCGCCCACGTCCAGAACGGTGGCGAGGTTCTGCTTGCCGCCGCTCGGTCGCCCCTGGAATCCGAACACCGTCTTGTTGTACGCCCCGCCGCCGGCATACCACAGATCGGTGGGCTCGGCGAGCGACAGCTTGTGCGCTTCGAGACGCACGGACGTCGCACGAGCGGGACGGAGGAGCAGGGACGCGAACAGGTCGCGGTTGTTCATCATGTTGTAGAACGGAGTCCGCGCGTAGAGCCGCGGAGTCGGGAGCATCTGGAAGTACGTGGAATGTGTTCCACCGGCCACCGTGCCGGGTGTGTCGTCGCCGCTCCCCTGCGAGTAGCCGGCCCGCAGCCAGGGCTTGAGCGCCACCGCCGGCTGCACGCCCGCCTCCACGGCGAAGGCGTTCGCACGGTGCGTCTGGGCGCCCCAGTCGCCGTTCTGCAGTGCACCCCACAACAGCAGGTCGGCCTTCGCGGTGCCGATCGGCTTGGCCAGGAGCAGATGCGCACCGAGCGTGTTGATCCCGAGCGACGTGAGATCGGTGGCGCGCACGGCGGCCGGCCGGCTGTCCACCTTGGCGATCGGCCGGCGGTCTTCGTAGCGGATCGCGAATAGCCGGAAGTCCGCCCACGACGCCGGCAGCGTCAGCGCGCCGTACGCGAGGCGGATGTCGGTGAGCGTGCCCTGCCCGTCGAGCTGGAACACACCCTCCGTCGGCATCCCCGCCATGAACGTGACGTTGTACCTCGGCGTCGCGCGCGCGAGGTGAATGGCGTCGTAGCTGCGCTGCGACGCCGAGAAAGCGAAGTTCGCGAGCACGCGGTGCGCCACGCGCTCACGCTTGAGCCACGCGAGCGCCGAGTCCTGCGGCACCGCCTCCGTCCCATCCACGAACTCGATGCGGCCCAGCCGGATCATGTTCCCTTTGGCGCCCACGTTCTTGAGGCGCACGAACCCCTGCTTGAGGAACAGACCGGCGCGCGTCTCCCCATTGGCGACACGATAGCTCGCACCCATCCCCAGCTGGCCGGCCGCGCCCGTGGCGACCGCGTTGCTCGGCGCGCCGAAGAGGGTCGGCTGCGACGCTTCGACCATGACGTCGACCCGCGGGTTCGCGTACGTGGCGCCGACGCGGAGCAGCGAGTGCCCGTAGTTGTAGCTCGCGTTGGCGCCGTTCGACTCGAACCAGTCCCACCCCTCACCGCGGACGCGCAGGCTGCCGGCAATCGTGACCGGTCCGAGCTTGATGGGCCGATACGCCGCGGTGGGCATCGGCTTCGTCGCCGGTACGGGCGTGGTGGTGCCGGCGGTTGCCGGAAGTTGAGCGGTGAGCGGAGCGGCGAGCACTCCTAGTGCGAAGACGGCGCGCGCGAGGGCGGCGTCCGGGAAGACGGTGCGTGTCATGACTGGACCATAGTGGGTGGTCGTGTGAGGGCGCCTCGTCGAGGCACCCAGGCTGGCGCTCAGTGCGCCGATACGGGAACCGCGACGTCTCCCTGCAACAGGAAGAGCAGGTGCTCCTTGATCTCGAGGTATCGATCGTCGTGCATCAGGCTGCGTTTGTCCCGTGGACGCTCGAGCGGGATGTCGATGACCTCGCGGATCGTCGCCGCGGGACCGTCGGTCATGACCATCACGCGATCCGCCAGGTAGATGGCCTCGTCGATGTCGTGGGTGACCATCAGGATCGTCTGTCGCCGCCCGTTGTCGCGCCAGAGGCGCAGGAGCTCGTCGTGAAGGCCGCCCTTCGTCAGTGCGTCCAGCGCGCCAAACGGCTCGTCGAGCAGAAGGACATCCGGCTTCACCGCGAAGGCACGCGCGATCGCGACGCGCTGGCGCATGCCGCCGGAGATCTCGCTCGGACGCTTCTGCCGGTGCTCCCAGAGGTTGACCATCTTGAGGAAGCGCTCGGTGCGCGCGCGCTTGTCGCGCTGCGTCATCTGGCCGTCGAACACGGCGTCCACCGCCTGGAACACATTCTCTTCGACGTTCATCCAGGGCAGCAGCGAATAGCTCTGGAACACCATCGCGCGGTCCGGACCAGGTCCGGTGACCGGCTGGCCGGCCACGGTGATGCCGCCCGCGGTGGGCGGATAGACGCCAGCCACCATGTTGAGCACCGTGCTCTTGCCGCAGCCGGAGTGGCCGATGAACGCGACGAACTCACCGCGCCGCACCTCGAGCGTGACGTCGCGAACGGCCACGACGCTCTCTCGACCCATGCGAAAATCCTTGCGGACGCCGTCGATATGCAGGTACGGCTCCGAGCGCACGCTGTCGGACTCCCGCTCGTACGGCTCGCTGAGCGTCGACGGTTCGATGACTGCGGTCATTGGTCCGCTCCCCGGTAGTCGAAGTGGCGATGGAGCGCGTTGAAGCCGCGGTCGAGTGCGAGGCCCACGCCGCCGATCGCAGCGACGGCGGCGATCATGCGCTCGTAGCCGCCCGCGTTGTACGAGTCCCACGCGAAGAAGCCGATGCCGACGTCGCCCGAGAGCATCTCCGCGGCGACGATGACGAGCCACGCGTTACCCATGCTCAGTCGCAGTCCCGTGAGGATGTACGGCAGGCTGTGCGGCAGCAGGATCTTGCGCAGGTACCGGCCGCGTGAGAACCGGAACACCTGCGCCACGATCCGATAGTCGCCAGGCAGCGACTTGACCCCCACCGCCGTGTTGATCAGCGTCGGCCAGAGGCTGGTGATGAAGATCGTGAACAGGGTCGACGACGAGACGCCGCCCATCGACTTGAACGCCACCAGCGCGAGCGGAAACCAGACGAGCGGCGAGACCGGGCGCAGCACCTGCACGATCGGATCGAGCAGCTTGCGGCAGGTGGGACTGACGCCGATCAGTACGCCCGCCGGAATGGCCACGGCCGCGCTCAACGCAAAGCCGATGGCGATGCGCCGGAGCGACGCGAGCACCTGGAACCCGATGCCCGGCGTGCCGTCGATCTTCGTGAACGCCGTGCCCAGGAGCTGCACGCAGACGCGGAACGAGGCGAGCGGCGTCGGGAAATCGGGCGACACGGTGAGGCAGACGAGTTGCCACACGCTGAGTGCGAGCGCCAGGCTGGCGAGATTCCAGAGTGAGGCGCGCACCGCTTGAAGCGCTGCGGGGGCCGCTCGATCCATCGCGTCCGAGATGGAGCGCCGCCACGCACTGCGTGGCTGTAGAGGCCGGGGCATCGGGAACGCCATCTCGTCGATCACGCCGCCCCTCCCGCCTCGCGGAAGTTGGCCGCATAGCGCGTCAACGCCGCCGACGGGTTCATCGGATCGAACTCTCCCTTGTCGGCCTGCACGAGGAACGGCTTCATGTCGTCGTCCGGGACGGTGACGCCCGCCTCCTTGGCGACCTCCTTGTACAGATCCTGGAGGATGACGGTGCGCGCGATCTGTTCCGCATCCGCCGGCAACGCCGGCAGCCGCCCGAAGCGCGCGTACTGGGTCATGAACCAGATCCCGTGCGCGTAGCGCGGGAAGTTGGTCTCGCCGCCACGATGAAAGAGCATCGTGTCGTCGGTGAACGTCTTGGTCCCGAGTCCGCCGCCCAGGTCGTAGTTGCCGGCGAGCCGCGCGTCGATGACGTCGGCCGGCGCGTACACGTACTGCTGACCGCCGATCACCTTCGCCGCCTGCGCGCGGTTGCCCATGTCGTCCAGCCACTTGGACGCCTCGAAGATGGCGAGCATGACCTTCTTCAGGTCGTCGCGACGCTGCTCGGCGAACCTGGATCCGACGACGAGCGCCTTCTCCGGATGATGCTTCCAGATGGACTGCGTCGCGACGAAGGTGAAGCCCACGCCCTTCTTCGCGGCGACGCCGCCCCACGGCTCGCCGACGTTGTAGCCGTCCATGTTGCCGGCTTCCATGTTGGCCACCATCTGCGGTGGCGGAATCGGCTTGATCTTCACGCTCTTGGGATCGATCCCGGCGGCGGCGAGCGTGAGGTGCAACCAGATGTCGTGCGTGCCGCCAGGGAAGGTCATAGCGAAGGTGGGCTCCTTCGTCTTGCGTGCGGCGTCGACGGCGGTGCGGAACGCGGCATAGTCGCCGTAGCCGACCTTTCCGCCGAACGTCTTGGTAGAAAGCGTGGTGGCCTGACCATTGTTGCTCAGCACCATCGCGATACGCAGCGGATCGCCGCGCAGCTCGCTCACCTTGGTGGCCGCGGCGAACGGCATCCCGAAGAGGCAATGCGCACCGTGCAGCTCGCCCGAGGCAAGCTTGTCGCGCACCACGGGCCACGAGGTCTGCTTCTCGACCACCACATTGACGCCGTGCTTCTTGTACAGGCCCAGCTCGTGCGCCATGACGACGCTGGCGCAGTCGGTGAGGGGGATGAAGCCGAGCTTGATCGGCTGGTCGGTGGGAGGTGGGGCGGCGGTCGACTTGGCGCCGGCCTTGGGCTCGGCGCTGCATCCGGCAATGAGGCCTGCGCCAGCGGTTCCGGCGACGCCTACCGCGAGTGTTCGAACCACGTCTCGGCGATTCCAGTGGGTGCTCATCAGTTCGTCGGGTGGTTGGGTGGCGACAGCTGAATTCGCGGCGTGGCGGTCCACGTCCGCGCCGAACGATCGCGCGAGTTCGGAAGCTCGACGGCACGTAGGGGCAACAGCGATGCCAGGCACGAGCGTTCCGGTAATCAGATTTGTGAGCCGCGTAAGTTATTGAGGGATCTATGCTTAGCATGGATCAGCCGGCAACGGGGAGAGTAAGCCGCCATCCAACACTAACTACATGTTTGTCATGGTACTGTTGGATTACTACATAACGGTAATAATTACAGCTTTCGGAGGCGCTCGAGTGTGTTCTGGGCAGCGCCGGAATGAGGGTGGTTCGCGAGCGCGACCCGAGACCCTGTGGAGATTGGAGCCCGTTGGCGGGCGATCACTACAAATCTGTTTGAATAGCGCACGATGGTTACATTTTAGTAGCCAATTGCACCTTGAACTCGTCGCCGAGGGTCGAACGAGCGACACGCGCCGCCGCTGGTTGCGAGCAGCATTTCGAGCTCGACGACGGTGCGGCGTCGAGCGATGCAAATCGAGGGCACGACGCGGCCCGCGTTTCGCATGTCTGTTCGGCAACCGATTGGAGCCGAATGCATGATGAGACCGCTCACTCTCTCCATCCTGGTCGCGGCGTCCACGCTGCAGCTCTCCGCCTGCGACGAGGGCGCACAGGGCGAGACGACCGCAGCCGTCGCGCGCGATTCGTCGCTCGCGCACGACCTGATTCTCGCCTCCGCCGACACCGCCGCATTCCGTCGCTCCGGGTCGAGCGTCGTCGTGAGCGCGTCGCCCGGCGCGCTCGTGCCTTCGACTGGGGATTTCACGGGGCCGTCCTGTGCGTCGCCTGCGCTCCCTGATCAGCGGCGCTGTCTCCTCGACTATCTCGCGCGGTCCGACGTCAAGCTCGACCGAACGTACCAGTCGCTCATCACGGCCCTCAAGCGTGAAGCGGGTGCATCGGCTCGTGGAAAGGAGCCTCCCACGGTGCTCCGACTCCGCACGGCGCAGCGCAACTGGCTCGTCTATCGCGACAACGAGTGCCGGCGGCAGAACGATGGCAAGGAGGGACCGCTGTGGGCAACGACCCGCGCACAATGCCTTGCCCAGTACTCGGGGAAGCGCACGGAGGAACTGGCGAGCGCTCTCGCGTCGCGCTCGAACACCACCGCCGTGAAGGCAAAGCCGGCGGCAGCGAAGCGGGTCAAGCAGGTCGCATCCAGGCAGGCGAAGCGTAAAAGACGCTGACGGCACCCTGTCGCGAGCGAGAGTGATTGCCGAACGTTGCTGCGCGCGACGATGACGCGCACTGCTTCGCCGCCACGTCCTCCTCCCGCGACTCGTGCGCATTCTCGTCCTCAACGCTGGCTCGTCGTCCCTCAAGTTCCAGCTGGTCGACACCGATGGCGACGCGATCGCGGGATCGCGCGACCGGCGGCTGGCGCGCGGTCAGGTGGAGCGCATCGGCGGCCAGGCAATCGTCACGTTGGCCGCGGGAGGTGCCCCGCCGTTCAAGAGCACCGCACCGATCCGGGACCATTCGGCGGCGGTCGAGCACATCATCGGCTGGCTCACGAGCACCGAGTCGGGCGTGGAGATCTCCACTGTCGGTGACATCGAGGCCGTGGGGCACCGGGTCGTACATGGCGGAGAGCGCTTCAGCCACTCCACGCGAGTGGACGACGACGTTCGCCGCGAGCTCGAGGATCTGATCGAGCTCGCGCCGCTCCACAACCCGCACAACCTGCGCGGCATCGCGGCGGCTCGCAGCGCGCTCGGCGCCGGCGTGCCGCAGGTCGCCGTCTTCGACACGGCGTTTCATCACAGCCTGCCGGACACGGCGTACCTCTACGCGATCCCGTATCAGCTCTATCGCCGGCACCGCGTTCGGCGATACGGCTTTCATGGTACGTCGCACCGCTACATCGCATACCGCTATCGCCAACTCACGGGGCGCACGCGGGAGGCGACGAGGATCATCACTCTGCACCTCGGCAACGGTGCCTCGGCGTGCGCCATCGAGGGTGGGGCGTCGGTCGACACGTCGATGGGATTCACCCCGCTCGAGGGTCTGGTGATGGGCACGCGCTCGGGCGATCTCGATCCGGCGATCCTCGACTTCGTCGGAGCGAAGGAGGGGCTCAGTCTTCACGAGCTCGACTCCGTCTTGAACAAGCAGTCGGGGCTCCTCGGCCTGTCGGGCCTCACCGCCGACATGCGCGAGCTGCTCGCCGAGGAGGCGGAGCACGCCGACCGACGGGCGCGACTCGCCATCGACGTGTTCTGCTACCGCGTCAAGAAGTATCTCGGTGCCTACATGGCGACGCTCAATGGCGCGGACGCCATCGTCTTCTCGGGCGGGATCGGAGAGAACTCCGCGGAAGTACGCTCCCGCATCTGCACCGGACTCGATCGGCTCGGCATCGAGGTCGATCCCGAACGCAACGCGACGCTCGTCGGCGGGGAAGGGCGGATCGACCGCGAGGGCTCACGCGTGGAGCTCTGGGTGATCCCCACTGACGAGGAGCTGCTCATCGCGCGCGACACGTGGCGCGTCGTGACTGGCGCGGACGTCAGGTACTGATCGGCGCGCAGCCCCGAGTCACGCGCATCACGACACCGGCTGCGCCATGATCGCCGCCGTCGGCACAGCGGGTGTGAGGATCGATCCCGCGCCCTCTCGGATGGTGAGCCAGTCGGTGCGCACCCGGTCCCACTCCTGGATCAGCACACCGTGCTTCTCGAAGAGCGCGCGGATCCTGAGTCGGTCATAGCCGAGGATGTCTTCCAGCACCGGAATGAGCACGCTCAACGCGTCCTCGCTCATCACGGTGCGCTGCGCGATGCGCGCGATGAATCGCGCTTCGGAGGCCGCGATGGTGAGTCCGTCGCAGCGATTCACGTGCAGCATGACGTGGATGTCGGAGCTGCCATCGCCGACGTAGACGATCCGGTCGCCAGGCACGCCGAGCCGGTCGCGCAGCTCGTCCAGTGCGGCGACCTTGCCGTAACCCGCCGGTACGCGCGCGATGGACCTGACTTCGCCGGTGTGCTCGTCGTAGACGAACCGCGTCGCGATGATCCGTTCCGGCGGCACGATGCCGTCGAGCGCCGAGTGCACGACGTCTTCCGGCGCGGCCGACACGACGTAGAAGTCGAAGCGGTGGCCGTCGATGCCATTCTCGAGGAACGACGAGAGGAGCGCGATGTTGCGCTTCAGTCGGATCCGCCGGCCGACCTCGATCAGGTCGCTGCGCCGTACCTTCCGGAACTCGGGATCGTGCAGGATCAGATAGGTCAGCTCGGCGCCCGCCTGCACCAGGTTCAGCCGCGAGAGTCCGGCCACCCGCTCCTCGAAGTTGGGAATGCCCAGCATCTCGCTCATCACGTGACCCGAATCGTTGAAGCTCAACGTCTGGTCGAAGTCGCTCACGAGCAGGTAGTGCTTTCGTGCCATCGGAAGCCCCTGCGTGGAAAGTCGTGTTCTTGAAGTCGCGCTGGACCTGCCCTAACGAGCACGCCCCCGCACCTGATCGGTGGCGGGGGCGAGCGATGCGGCACTCCAGGACACCGATCTCAGCCCCTGCGACGACGCCGCAACAGCACGCCGCGAACATCGCCGGCGCCGTGAGTCGTGCTCCGCGCGAGATCTGAGGTCATTGTCGGCTGGTGATCCGCTCTGGGTGAGCGGAAGCTGTTCGCCGCTCGCCAGAAATATCGTCCAGGAGGCCAGTCAAGTCAATATCAGTTATTGCAATTTATGCACGATAAGTGGTGCATTTCTGCAAAAACTACCTGAAATACGGCAACGTGTGACTCAATCGGTGCTTGGCGTGCACAAAAACATAATCACCATGGCCGCTGCTGGAGCATCGCGGCGACGCCGTCTGCGTCCACGGCCTGGGAGAAGAGGGGGCCTTGGCCGTGCGTGCACCCGATGTCCTGGAGCACCTTCAGGTGGCCCGCCGAGGTGATCCCTTCCGCAACGACGTCGAGCCCGAACTCGCGCGCCAGGCCGACCACCGAGCGCACGAGACGGAGCGCCTTGTCGTCGCGGTCCATCCGGTTGACCAGCGTGTGGTCGATCTTCACGCCATCGAGAGGCAGACGCTGGAGGAAACCGATGGGTGAGTTGCCCGTGCCGAAGTCGTCGAGGTGTACCCGCGTGCCGAGCGAGCGGAGACCGGTGAGGACTCCGACGGCGCGCGCCATGTCCCGCGTCACCACTCGCTCGTTGACCTCGAGCGCCAGGCTCGCTGGCGCGAGCCCGAAGTCGGACACCGCGCGGCCGACGTCGTCGAGAAAGTCGGTGCTCGTGAACTGGCGCGCCGAGAGATTCACCGCGACGGTGAGGATCTCTCCGTCGGGCATCCCGCGTGTCCACTCGGCCACCTGACGGCACGCTTCGCGGATGACCCAGCGGCCGACGTCGTTGATGATGTCCAGCTCCTCGGCGACGATGAGGAAGTCGAAAGGCGAGAGGAGGCCGCGAGTCGGATGCTGCCAGCGGAGCAGGGCCTCCACGCCGGTGATCTGACCCGTTTCCAGGGAGATCATGGGCAGATAGTGCAGCCGGAACTCGTCGCCATGCACCGCGCGGCGCAGCTCTTCCTTCAGGCGACGACGCGAACGCGCTTCCGCGGCGATCGTCCAATCGAAGACGACGGGGCGCACGGGATTCTCGCCGCGCGCATCGCGCTTGGCGCGCGCCATGGCCAGGTCGGCCCCGCGCAGCACGTGCGCCGCGAGCTCCATCGTCGTCGTGCTCAGCGCGATGCCGACGCTCACGGTGAGAGACACGGCTTCGCCACCGATCGTCGTCGGCTGCGCAAGCACGATGCGAAAGCGCTCCGCGAGCTCCTCGGCTATATCCGCCCCTTCGATGTTCTCGATGAGCACGGCGAACTCGTCGCCGCCGAGCCGCGCGACCGTCGCGAGGGGACCGGCGCTCTGCTGCAGCCGCCTGCCGAGCGTGACGAGGAGTTGATCGCCGACGTGATGGCCGAATCGTTCGTTGACGGTGCGGAAGTCGTTGATGTCGAGAAAGAAGACCGCCACGAGCTCTTCGCGAGGCACGTCGAGGACGCCGTCCCACTGCAGGTCGCTGCCCGCGGCCGCGGGATCGCTGGGCCGGTCGAGCGCACCGCGAAGCCGCGCGAGCAACACGGCACGATTCGCCAGGCCGGTGAGCGCATCGTGGCTCGCGCCGAACTCGAGGCGACGCTCGTTGGCCTCGTGCTCGGCCACTGCGCGGCGCAATTCCCAGTCGGAGGCAGCGGCGGAGGCGAAGCCGCGCAGCATCTCGGCGTCATCCTCGTTCCATGAGGTCGGAACGGGGTCGGCGGCGCAGAAGATCCCGAAGATCTCGCCCGCGGCGGACCGAATCGGCACGCCCAGCAGAGAGCCGATCTCCAGCCCCTCCGCCGCCACACGCTGCTCTGGAGTGAGCTCGGCCAGCACGTCGCGCATCTCGACCGTTCCGCCACAGACTCGCTCCACGATTCCGGAACGCCAGAGCGCTCCCGCGTCGTGCGACGCCCAGCCAGGCTTCTGGGGGCCCGCGGCAAAGCAGCGGCGGTCGTCCCCGGTGAATAGGATGAACGCGAAGGGAGCGCGAAGAGCGATCGCGGCGAGGCCTACGATGCGTTCCATGGCGGCGGCGAGCGGTCCGTAGAAGGCCGATGAGCCGGCAGGCGCGACCGGGTCGAGCGGATCGCCGACCGGCGCCAGTTCTGCCAAAAGAGATGAGTCCGCTGCCATGACCTTATGACGGCCTAGGGGGCGACGCGTCACCACCCACACCCCGTAACAAGTCATGCGCCAGCCTGAGCGAATTCTCAGACAGGGCTCAACGCGAAAGAATAGCAGGGGGAGCGGACTGGTGACAGAGGTCACAATCAGAATCGATGGCGCCGCATGAGATACACGGAGTAAGCGACTGACAGCGCGCCGAGCGCCACCGCGCAGACACCGTTCCACCGGTACGCGTCCCACGCGATCACCGACAGCGCGGAGCCGGCCGCCCCGCCCGCGAAGTACAGCACCATGTAGATCGTGTTGAACCGGCTGTGCGCGGCAGCGGGCAGGGCGTAGACGCGCGCCTGGTTCGACACCTGTGCCGCCTGGGTGGCGGCGTCCAGCAGCAACACTCCGACGGCGATCCCGGCCAGCGTATGGCCGAAAAGGAAGAGAACGATCCAGGCGGCGATATTGCCGAGCAAGGAGACGCCGACGGTGAGTCGCGGACTGCGCCTGTCGGCCAATCGGCCGGCGAGGGGCGCCGCCGCGGCGCCGACGACGCCGATCAGGCCGAACGCGCCAGCCACGGCGCTCCCGGAGTGGAGCGGGGGTTCTTGTAGCCGGAACGCGAGGGTGGTCCAGAACGCGCTGAATGAGGCGAAGGTCAGTGCGCCGAGGAGCGCCGCATCGCGGATGGTGGGCTCGCCGCGGAAGAGAGTGCCGAGCGACCGGATCAGCGTTCCATACGGGACCGCTGACGCGGGGGGCGCGAGCGGAAGCGTGCGCCGCAGCAGCACGGCCAATAGCAGCATCGCACCGCTCGCGCCGAGGTAGACGGCGCGCCAGCCGGCGAGTTCGCTCACGACGCCCGCTACCGCGCGGCCTGCGAGCACGCCGACGAGGAGGCCCGATACGACCTGACCGACGATGCGTCCCCGCATCGCGGGAGGCGCGAGGCCCGCGGCGAACGGGATGATGAGCTGCGGCACGACGTTGGTGACGCCGATGGCGAAGCTCGAGATCATGACGATCCCGAGCGTCGGTCCGAGTCCGGTGGCGAGCAGCGCCGCCGCCACCACGCACAGCAACGTCGTGATCAGCCGCCGGCGCTCCACGATGTCTCCGAGTGGGACGAACAGCAGCATGCCGACCGCGTAGCCGACTTGCGTGAGGGTCGCGATGGAGCCCGCAGCGCGAGAAGACACTCTGAAGGTGCGCGCGATCTCCGGAAGCAGCGGCTGATTGTAGTACAGGTTCGCGACGCTGACGCCGGTGGCGATGGTGAGCAGCCAAATGAGGCGGCTCGATGGCGGCACGGTCGGCGTCGTCCTCGCGGGCGCATGAATCGTGGGGTCGGGCACGCGCACGAATCTAACGGGCGCGTTTGCGCTCGACGCGCGTGGACGACAGAATTGGCCGGGCCAAACCTCTCACCCATCCGTCCTATGAGCGAGCACACCACGTCGAATGCGGGCGCAGGGAACGAGTCGAACGCGGAGCCGCTGATTCCAACCACGCCGAACAAACCCGCATCGGTATGGGAGGACTTCATCGACATCTTCTACGCGCCATCCACCGTGTTCCAGCGACGGGCGAACTCCGGCTTCTTTCTGCCGATGCTCGTCGTCACGCTGCTCACGGGAATCCTGTTCATCGTGAACTCCGGCGTACTGACGCCGATGATGGACGCCGAGATGGGACGCGCGATCGCCGGGATGCAGCGGAAGGGCGCGACGTTGTCGCCGGAACAGCTCGAGTCGATGCGCAGCATGAACGACAAGATCTCCAAGGTGCTCGTCTTCATCTTCCTGCCCGTCGGCATGTTCTTCACCGGGCTGGCACTCTGGCTGCTCGGCAAGCTCGTGGAGTCGCGACAGTCATTCGGCCAGGCGATGATGGTGTCGTCCTTCGCGTTTCTGCCGAGGGTGATCGAGGGAGTGTCGACGAGCATCCAGGGTCTGCTGCTCGATCCCGCGTCGATGAACGGTCGGTACCGCATCTCGCTGGGCGTGGGCCGCTTCTTCGATCCGGATGCCGCGTCACCGATGCTGCTGGCGATCGTCGGTCGGCTCGACCTGTTCACGATCTGGATCACCGTGCTGCTGGCGATCGGGCTCGCCGTCACGGGCAAGATTCCGCGCCAGCGCGCGGCGATCGCCGCCGCCCTCGTGTGGATCGTGGGCGCACTGCCTGGCGTGCTCCAGGCGACCCGCCAGTAGTCGGCTCCCTGCTGGCTTGCACTTCGTTTCGGACTGGGTGCGGTTAGAATAGGGAGCGTCTCGCGCGCCCACACCCGCACTCCGCCATGCGTCCCTCTCTCGCAGTTCTCGCCGTCGCCTTCACGATCATCGCGGGCGCCACTCCGGCGCTCGCGCAACGCCCGGGCACCGCGCATCCGCTCGACACCGTGCACGTGACCTCTCGCACGAACGGCTCGCTGGTGACGGCGACACGATCGGTGGAGGTGCTCAGCCGCGACGACATCCAGCACCGCGCGGCGCGCTCGCTCTCCGATATCCTCGGTATTGCGCTCGGCGTGGACGTGCAGCCGCGCTCACCCGCGCAGGCCGACGTGGGTCTGCGCGGCTCCACGTACAACCAGGTGGTCGTTCTGGTCGATGGCGTCCGTGTGAGCGATGGGCAGAGCGGGCACTACGCGCTCGACCTCGCGGTTCCCCTGGCGATGATCGAGCGCGTGGAGATCCTTCGCGGCACCGGATCGGCGCTGTACGGATCGGATGCGATCGGCGGCGTCGTCAACATCGTCACCCGCACCGACTCGAGCGCGGGCGAGTTGGGCACGCGCGTGGGAAGCTTCCGCGGAGCGAGTGGGCGGGCGGCGTTCAGCGGCATGGTCGCCGGCTCGCCGATCCGGGTCGGCGCGGACGTGGACCGGTCGAACGGCCATCGGCCGGGCACGGACTATCGCATCACGCAGCTTCGCGGCTCCACGGAACGTACCGTGGGCACGACGCGGATCTCGGCCGACGCCGGCACCGGAGTGCGTCAGTTCGGCGCCGCTGATTTCTACTCACCGTATCCATCATACGAGGACACGCGGAGCACTACCGCCGCGGTGCGCGTGCAGGCGCCGATGCGCTCACGCGCGCTGCTCTCCGCCGCTCTTCACACACGGCGGCACTCGGACGTGTTCACGCTCAAGCGGGAGGATCCGGCCTTCTATCAGAACCGGCACCTGAGCTGGCAGAGCGGCGCGGAGGCCTCCGCGCGCGTCGCGCTCTCGCCGCTGCTCACCACATCGATGGGTGCGGAGCTATTCGACGCCCGACTGCGAAGCAAGCGGCTCGGCGATCACGAGGAGCGGCGTCGAGCCCTGTTCGGCGAGGCGACGTTCGGCCGCGTCGGCAGCGCGACGATCAACGCCGGCCTTCGCGGCGACTGGTCGTCCACCGTCGAAGCGTTCGCGTCGCCATCGATCGGCATCGCCGTGCCGGTTGGGAGCGCGCTGCAACTGCGTGCCTCGAGCGGCCGAGGATATCGCGCGCCGAGCTGGACGGAACGCTACTACGTGGATCCGGCGAACATCGGGGACTCCACGCTGCGCGCCGAGCGGTTCACCGCGCACGAGATGGGCGCGCGACTCGCGGCGGCGCGATGGATGCTCGTCGACGTAGCGCTGTTCGAGCGACGTGCGCGCTCGCTGATCGACTGGGCACGACCTGCGGGATCGACCGCGACCACCCCATGGCGCACGATGAACTTCGCGAGCGCGACGTATCGCGGCGTCGAGGGCGCGCTCCTGTTCCCGAACGTCGCCGGTGTCGACTGGACTGTGCGGGGCTCGGGCCTTCGCTTCGACGCGAGTGCCGCGCAGGGGACGGTGGGCAAATACGCGCTGCGCCCCGTGACGCGTACGCTCGGCCTGTCCGCGGCAGGGCGCGTGGGCGCCGGCGGCACGCTGACGATGGACGGCCAGCGCGCTCAGCGAAGCGGGGAGCGCGACCACCTGCTGGTGAACGCGCGATTCGATCAGATGGTCGCGGGCATCCAGCTTTCCCTCGAGATGCTGAACCTCGCGAATGCCAACTATCTCGACGGGTCGGGCAAGTCCGTCGCGCCGCGGTCGGCGTTCCTGGGACTCACGTGGGTCAAGCCGTAGCCGCTCAGAGAGCAGCGTCGCCGGGCAGGATGCCGGGCGTGAGCGGCGGTGGTGCGGGACATCGGCCGCGGTGCACGACGCGCTGAACGTTCACGCGCACATCCGCCTCCTCGAAGCTCGCAACCGTCCGACCGCATCGATGACACTGCGGAAACATCTCGAAGACGTCGCGCGCGAGCTGGTCGAGCTTCGGGTCGTTGGGGCGGCCCGAGAGCGCCATCGCGTCTACTCCTCGCTGATCGTGCGGCCCCCGGCCTGCATCGCGCGGCCGATGACGGCGGCGACGATGGCGAGCAGCGCGTACGGGAGGCAGAAGGTCCGGGCAAAGTCTGGATAGCTGTCCATGAGCAGCAATCCCAATCCCGCCGACATCGCGGCGAGCGTGGCGCCTGCTCCCGCGAGCCGCGGCAAGTTGCCGAAGCGCGCGCCAGAGACACCTTGGCGCGCGGCATTCAACGCGCTACTCGCGAACATGAACCAGCCGACGATGGCAGCGATGCCGTTGGGGCCGAGCGACAGCGTGTGTCCCAGAACGCGCACCGTGTGCGCGCCGGAGAGAAACTCAAGCGGTGCCATGCTCCGATGACGACTGAAGGCGGCTCGCCGGCACTGCATCGTTCTCGAGACCGAGCTGAGCCGCCCACAGTGTAGAGAGCCGTGAGCCGGCGCCCTCCATGAGCGTGTCCCATGGACCAGCGGCGATGACGGTTCCGTGCTCCATGACCACGACGTGATCCGCCTGGCGCGCGCTCGTGAGACGGTGGGTGATGGTGAGCACGGTGACCACCGGCGTGAGTGCGGCGATGGTCCGCCGTATGGCGCGCTCGCTCTCCGGATCGAGCGCGCTCGTGGCCTCGTCGAGTACGAGCAGACGAGGCTTGCCGAGCAGCGCGCGGGCCAGCGCCAGCCTCTGGCGCTCGCCGCCCGAGAGGAGCGTTCCGCGGTCGCCGATCACGGTGTCCAGCCCTTGCGGCAGTCGCGCGATGAGCTCTGTCGCGCCGGCGAGCCGCAGCGCCTCCAGCACCGCTGCGTCGTCACGCTCGGGTGCGATCCAGCGCACGTTCTCCCGCACGGTGTCGTGGAAGAGATGCGTCTCCTGGGGCACGTAGCCCACCGCCGCGCGCCAGCCGTCCCGCATCCCGCCCGAGAGCTCGGCGCCATCCACCTTCAGCGTTCCGGTTTCGGGAGTCAGCAGCAGGAGGATGACGTCGGCGAGCGTGCTCTTGCCCGCGCCGGACGGACCGACGAGCGCCGTGACGCGTCCGGCGGGAACGAGCAGCGACACCGATCGAAGGGCCCATGTTTCGGCGCCCGGATAGCGATAGCTCACGTCGTCGATCTCGAGCGCGTCGGAGAGCGCGAGTTGGGACGTCGCGCGCGACGCCACGTCCTCCGCGGCGCCCTCGAGCTCGTCGAGCAATTCGTGAACGGCCTCCACCGAGGGAAGCGCGCGTGCTGTGAGGAGGAAGCTCCCCTGCACGCTGGTGATCCTCGGCACGAGCCGCGCGCAGAGAAACAGTAGGAGCAGGAGGCTCGCCGGCGCGAGGTGCAGCTGAGCGACGCCCACGTACACCATCACCGCGAGTGCGGCACCCGCGCCGGCCGTGACGAGCGCGCCCGACGCGCGATAGCGCGTGTGCGCGACGACCATCGCGCTCGCGTACGCCGCGGCCCGGGCGCTGAAGCGAGTGGCGACTCGCTCGGCGATCCCGGCGCTCTTCGCCACCTTGAGCGTCGCCACCTCCTCGGTGGCGCCCGCGAACAGCTCCGTCCCCAGTGCCGTGATCGCATCGCCATCACGCCGTGCAGCACGCTGCTGTCTCCGCGCCGGCAGCAGCAGCAGGAGCGCGCCGGCCGCCGCCACCACGGTCAAGCGCGGCGATACCATCAGCGACGCCGTCGCGTACGTGATCGCGATGAGCAGCTGCAGCATCCCGTTGAGCAGCTGATTGGTGGAGATGCTCACGCGTTCGAGCTCCGTGGTGAGCACGTGCGCCAGCCGGGCTCCGCGCAACGGCGCGATCGTCTCCCAGCGTGCGCGCACGAGCGCCCGGTACAGTCGCTCGCGGAGACTGCGCGTGACCTCGAGCTGCACGCGCACCGAGGCGACCGACTCCGCGAACTCGAGCGCCGAACGCAGCGCAACGAGGGCCACGTACAACGCCAGCAGCGCACCGAGGGACCTCGGCGCGAACTCGGCGGCGCGCAGCCACATTCCCGACGCGAGCGGACCGCCGGTGGTGACGCCGGCGAGCGACAGCAGCGGAACGAGCAGCAAGAGTCCCACGCCCTCGGTGAGCGCGACGGCCACCATCAGGACGATCGACCAGAGCGTGGCGCGCGGCGCGGCGCGCACGAGAAGCCCGACGAATCGGCGGAGTGATGTCGAGCTCACGCGGGCGAGTGCCCGAGGGCGCGACGCGCGTACATGGCGAGCACGCGAATGGGGCGCACCACATGGTAGAGCGGCGTGAGCGAGTCGGGCAGCGCGATCGCCTCCCATTCTCGCTCAGTGGGGAGGAGCGCGGCGCGCGTGAGCGAGCGCACGCGGTCGACGCTCGAATCGAGCATCCGCGCCGTGAGCCGCTGCAGCGCCGCGCCCTTCACCTGCACGGCCCCGTCGCGCCACCCCACGCGCACGGAGTCGCTGAGCGTCGCCGCGATGCTCACACTCTCCGGGTCGGCGTCGAGCGCGCGTTGCCACGTCGCGCCCAGCGGCGCGTCGAGCACGCGCATGGCCACGTCCGCCGTGACGAGCAGGGTACGCCGCGCGCGCAGGCGATGCGCATGCGCGAGCAAGCTCGCCGCGTCGTCACCGTGCGCGACGAGCAGCCGCGTGATCCCCGCGAGCCACTCGAGCCGCTCGTAGAGGTGTCGGCCGGCGTGCATCGCGAGCGTCACGATGAGGTCCTCCGTCGACATGGCCGAGACCATCCGACCGCCGAGCCGCACGCGATGCGCGCGGGCAAGCGCTAGTTCGGGCGTGAGCGCGAAGGGAAACTGGAGCGGCGCGAAGCGCCAATGCAGCTCGACGAACGATTCCGTGCCGTGGCCGAACGACGCGTGGCCCAACCAGCGGAACAACGTGCGCTCCTGACGCGCCGAATGTCCCGCGCGGGGCGTGAGCCCGCGCCCGACGAGCGCCTTCCGCGCGGCGGCGTACGACGCGCGTGGCACCACGACGTCGAGATCGACGGAGGATCGCAGCGATGCGTCGCCGTAGAGCTGCAGCGACAGCACCGGCCCCTTGTATGGAAGCGCAGAAACCCCGGCCTCCTCGAGCGCCGCGAGGATGTCCGTGAGCAGGCGGATCTGGCCCAGCGTGCGCGCGCCACTCACCGCCACCGCATCGGCCGCTACCGCCTGGGTCGCGAGTGGCGCGCCGGCGTCTCGCAGGGCGCGAGAGAGCAGGGCGCCGAGCCCTTGCGCGCGGGCGACATGGAGCGCGCGTGGCCAATCGGCTACGTCGAGGGCCGCTTCCGCCACGTGCTGCGCCGAAGCGATGCCGGCGGCGTGACGTGCGCACGCGAGCGAGAGCGCCCATTCCGGCGGGATCACACTCGCCTCCGCGCCCGGAGCGTCACGCATATGGGTCCACCGACATCAGCGGCGCGAACTGGGCAGCCTCGGCGCCGCCTACCGGGATCCCGTGTGCCGTCTCGAGCCACGCGTGCGCGCCGAACGCCTCGGCCGAGCCGAGCTTGACGCCGATCGTCATCCGCGCGCGCTGACCTCGCCGCGCTGTGAGGATCACCCCTGCCGTGGCCTGCGCCAGGCAACGTGCACCCGGCACGAGCAGCGCCGCGCGGCGAACGGCGCGACCGAGCTGCGCATCGTCTTCCGGGGTGCCGCTCACGGGCTCGGGCGCCAGCCGCCGAGCCAGGGCGACCGTGAGTCGCTGTACCTTTTTGAAGCTCATCGCCGCCAGCGAGAGACGCACTACCGCGAGTACGACGAAGGCCTCGCCGAGCGCCAGCCAGTCGCCGCGTGGCCAGCGTCGCCTACGGAAGATCTGCATCGTCGTCGGAGGGGGACTCGCGGATGAGGTCTCTCGCCGCGAGGTCCTCGAGCAGTGCGAGCACGTCGCGCGCGCACTGCTCCGACGCGACGTCGAACTCCTCGACGACGACAGCGACCACCTCCGACACACGCTGCGGCGTGGTGAGCAGCGACCAGACCCGGGCGCCGACGGCATCCAGACCGTAGTAGACGCCGTCGCGCATGCCGAGGATGACCGCTTCCGTCCCCAGTGTGGTGAACACCTGCTGGTCGGAGACGACGACTCGCGAGCTGGGTGACAGAGGCATGGGAGGGGCCATTGGGGCGGGAGCCATTGTCCACTGATCGGACTCCCTACCTTAGGCGCGCGTACCCGCCGCACGCAACGGCGAGCGGTCAGCGCCGGCCCGGTCGGTGCCCTCCCCTGTAGTGAGTCGTCACCCTCCCACACGATGAGCGTTGCCGGTGCGAGTCGGCGCTATCTCCATGTCGGCGTGAGCCGGCGCTATCTCCTCGATCCTCGATGCCGCTGCCAACGTTCCTCACCGTCGCCGGCCTGTACGTGCTGTCGGGCGCGGCGCTGCTGATCGCGTGCGTCTTTTTTGGATTACACCGGAGATATTGGCGTCCCTTTTTGCGGCACTGGACATGGAGCTGGGTCGCCCTCGGGATCTACACGGCGTGCAGCGCGACCGCCCGCATCGTGGGCGTGACCCGGCCGATCACCGATCCGATCCACATCTCGCTGGCCATCCTCTCCGGGATCAGCGGCTACCTGCAGATTGCCTGGCTTCTGCTCGGGACGGCGGAGCTGGCCAGTGGCGTGCCGTTCCAGCGAGTCACCAGCCGACGCGTCATCGCCGGCGTCACGCTGGCGAGCGCCATTCTGGTGTTCGTGTTCTCCTGGGACACCGCCAACGGGGAGCTGGTCCACCAGCTTCGCGTCACGGTGCGTCGCATCATCATCGCGCTTGCGGCCCTATTCGCCGCCCGCGCCATCAGCCGCGCGCCGCGCATCGCGCGCGCGATCGGACGCCGCTCGGTGATGCTCGCGTTCTTCGGCCTCGCGGCGCACCAGGTGCACTACCTCGCGCTGTCGACCACCTCCGAGATGCGCTCGCTGCACGCGCTCTACATCGCCACGCTCGGCCTCGTGGACGTGGTGCTGTACTTTGGTCTCGCGATCGGCCTGGTGATCTGGCTGCTGGAAGAGGAGCGCCAGGCGACGATGGACGCCGCTGCCAAGATCGAACAGATCGCCTATCACGATTCACTGACCGGCCTTCCGAACCGGCAGCTGTTCCTCAATCAGATGGGAATGGCGCTCCATCGGGCCCGGCGCACGAAGGGTACGGTCGCCGTGCTCTTCCTGGACCTCGACCGCTTCCAGGTGGTGAACGATTCACTCGGCCATGCGGCGGGTGATCTGCTGCTGCAGACGGTCGCCGAGCGAATTCGCTCGGCGGTACGCGGCGAGGATTCGGTGACGCGGCTGGGCGGAGACGAGTTCGCCGTGTTGTGCACGGAGATCAGCTCCCCGGACGACGCGGTGTTCGTGGCGGAGCGCATCATCGCCGCCGTGAAGCGGCCGATCTATCTGGAAGGGCAGGAGGTGTTCGTCACCACGAGCCTCGGCATCAGCCTCTTCCCCACTGACGCGACGCAGGCGGAAGCGCTACTCAAGAACGCCGACGCCGCGATGTACCGCGCCAAGTCGCAGGGTCGCGATCTCG
This sequence comes from Gemmatimonadaceae bacterium, assembly GCA_039920785.1. Classification (GTDB taxonomy): domain Bacteria; phylum Gemmatimonadota; class Gemmatimonadetes; order Gemmatimonadales; family Gemmatimonadaceae; genus AG11. Next base: position 3,887 of record JBDSDB010000104.1, on the reverse strand, counting down.
TGGAGCGCTACGTTCCCGAACTGGGAGCGGCGGCGCTCGAGCAGCTCGGGCTGGAGAGCCACCTGCAACGCGCGCTCGAGCACCACCAGCTCGAGGTTCACTACCAGCCCATCGTGGATTCCACGACAGGACGGATCAACGGCCTGGAGGCACTGCTGCGCTGGAACCATCCCGAGCGTGGCTTCGTTCTGCCTTCGGAGTTCATCGGGCTGGCCGAGGCCACGGGCGCGATCGTTCCGATGGGAGAGTGGGTCCTTCGCGAAGCGTGCACGCAGGTGCAGGCCTGGCGAGAGCGCGGCCAGCCCCAGCTGCGGGCGGCCGTCAACCTCTCTGTTCGGCAGTTGCAGCACGTGGATCTCGTGGCCAAAGTGCAGCAGGTGCTCCTCGACACGGGCCTTCCCGCTCACAAGCTCGAGATCGAGATCACCGAGAGCATCGCTATGCGCTCGAGCGGCCGAGCGATCGACAATCTCCGCCATCTCAAGTCGCTCGGCATCCGGGTGTCGATCGACGATCTCGGCACGGGCTACTCCTCCCTCAGCGCGCTGCGCCTCTTTCCCATCGACTCGCTCAAGATCGACCGCAGCTTCGTGAGCGGCGTGCCGCACAACACCGACGACAGCGCCATCGCCGCGGCGGTCATCGCGCTCGGTCAGACGCTTGGCGTGAACGTGATCGCCGAAGGGATCGAGCGGCCGGAGCAACTCGCCTTCTTCGCGGCGCACCGCTGCGCGGAGTGGCAGGGCTTCCTGCTCGTGAAGCCGATCCCGGCGGAGGAGTGCGAGGTCCTGCTGTTCGACGGCACGCCCGCGCTGGGAGTGCAGCAGATTCCCGAGGCGGCCGCAGCGAGCTGAGCTCCGAGGCCGTAGGATGAGGGTGCGCGCTGGCTTCGGTGTCATGGTATCGGCGCGTCGCGGTGTGACCCCTTGCTGGAACGTCCGGTCAGTAGAGGTTTATCAGTGCGCACCGCTCCAGTGTCGGTCGACGGCAACGCAATTTGGTTGGCGCCGGCTTCGGCATGGCAGGACGCCGTTGCGCGATCGTTTCCACTTTCCGCTCACGACGCGATTATCAATGGCACTGCCCCCCGCACGACCCCTGCTGCTCGCCGCGTGTGTCCTCTCCGTCGCCTGCGGCAGTGACGAACCGATTGCACCGGCGGGCGGCCTCCTCACGATCGGACAATCACTTGCGGTCGAGAGTGGTCGCGAGGTGCGCCTTCTCCCTGGCGCAGCGGACGGCGAGTTCGTCGCCGTCGTGTCGAACGTGTCGCTGGACAGCAGTGGGCGCACCGACTTCACCTTTCGAGGGACGGGGCTCCAGACGGTGCAGGCGGGCCCGTTCGGTTCAGTCGCCGCCTCCCCGGACCTGCGCCCGGATGGATCGGCCCCCGCTGTGCTGGTGCGCGATGCGACTTTCGAATCGCGGCTGCGCGATCGGGAGATCACCGAGCTGACGCCCCGCATGACGACCGCCCGAAGCTGGTACGCCGCCTCCACTGCCAGCATCGCGGGCGGCGCGAGCGCGTCGCGCATCCCAGCGCTCCCCACGTCGCCCAGCGTCGGCGATCTGGTCACGGTCAACGTGAACGTCACCGAGCCGTGCGCGAATCCCGTGTACCGTGCGCTGCGCGTCGTCGCACTCGGCACGAAGGCACTCGTGCTCTCCGACACGTTGAACCCGAAGCCTGGCTTCTCCACGGTGGACTTCCAGCGGTACGCGGCGAAGTTCGACACGCTCGTCTATCCGCTCGACGTCGCGGCGTTCGGCGAGCCCACCGACATCGACAAGAACGGGCGGATCGCCATCGTATTCACCCGCGCGGTCAACGAGCTGACGCCGCGCAGCGCGCTCTCGTATGTCGGTGGGCTCACCTTCACGCGCGACCTGTTCCCGCAGGTGGCCACGCCGCGCGCGCTGGCCTGCCCCGCGAGCAACGAGGGTGAGTTCTTCTATCTGATGACTCCTGATCCTTCGGGGCTCGTCAACGGCAATCGGCGCTCCAACGGTTTCGTCGACTCGAACACCACGGCGGTCATCGCGCACGAGCTCCAGCACCTCATCAACGCGTCGCGCAAGCTGTACATCAACACCGCCGCTCCCAAGTTCGAGGAGAAGTGGCTCGACGAGGGTCTGGCGCACATGGCCGAGGAGCTGCTGTTCTATCGCGAAGCGGGGCTCTCCCCGCGCAGCAACCTGACATACGCGGCGGTGACCGGTACCTTGCGCAGCAGAGTGGCGTACTCCACCGACATGACCGGCAACGCCTCTCGCTACCGGGATTTCCTGTTCGCGACGTCCACTTCATCTCCGTACGCTGCGGGCGATTCGCTGACGACGCGCGGCGCCACCTGGTCGCTGCTGCGATACCTCGCCGATCAGAGCGCGGGCACGGACGGGGACATCTGGTCGCGGCTCGCCAACAACACGTCGGTGGGCATCGCGAACCTGAAATCGGTGTTCGGTAGCGAGCTCCCGCCGATGATCCGTGACTGGGCAGCGTCGCTGGCGGTCGACGACATCACCGGCCCCGCGTCGTTGCAGCAGAAAAGCTGGAACTGGCGCAGCGTCTATGGTGGTGCGAGCGGCGCGGCCGGCCTCTATCCGCTTCAGGTGACGGCGATGCAGCCCGCCACGTCCTACAATGGAGCGGTCGTTGCGGGTGGGGCGGCCTACTACAAGCTCTCGGTGCCCGCCAACGGCACCGCGACGCTGTCGCTGGCCGGACCGTCCGGCGCGGTGGCGTCCAACCTTCAGCTGGTCATCGTGCGGACAAAGTGATGCGACATCATCGTCTCTCGGCTACGGCCACCCTGCTGCTCCTGGTCGCGTCTGCATGCTCCGACTCCTCGGGCCCGAAGATCGGCCCGCCCGCCCGCGTCGAGGTGAGCGCATCACCCACGGCGGTCGGCGTGGTGAAGAACACGATCGGCACGTTCAGCGTGAAGGTCTCCGACGCGGGCGGGCAGGGTGTGAGCGGCGCGATCGTCAGCTTCTCCGCCAACGGCGGCGGAGGCATCGCGCTCACGCCCACCAGCGCCACGAGCGACGCGAGCGGCATCGCGAGCACCACGGTGGTGCTGGGCACCCTCGCTGGTCCGGCCACGCTCAGTGCATCGGTGAGCGGCGTCGCCGCCGCGGCGACCGTGACGGTCACCGCCACGGCGGGCGCCGCCTCGAAGCTCGTCGCCTCTCCCGACAACCTGCGCCTGAATGCCGTCGGTGACACCGCGCGGATCGCGTCGCTGCTGCAGGACGTCTACGCGAACACGGTCACGGGCGCCAGCATCTCGTACGTGGTCGGCGATCCGACGCTGGTGAGCGTGGATGGCACGGGACTCGTGCGCGCGCTACGCGTGGGAGGCACCACGACAGTGATCGCGTCGATCCCGGGACAGGCCGACACCGTGACGGTGGCGGTGCTCGCTCCGGGCAGCTCTCCATGCTCCGGGGTCACCTCGCCCGTCGCTCTCGCCGTGGGCGGGATGGCGGACGTGAGCGGCGCGGCAATCTGTCTGGGAGGCGCGGTCGGGACGGACTACACCGTCGTCGCCTACAACACGTCCACGGACGGTTCGACGCCACTCACCGCCAGCATCCTGGCCACGGGCGTCGCCGCGCCTCCGAGCGCGACGCGCATCTCCATCAGCGCTGGACCGCTCGCCGCGCGCTCGCCCTCGGGCGAGATGACCAACGAGTCGCTCGTGCGCAACGAGTCGTTCCATCTGGGGCTACTCGAGCGGACGCGCACCATGAGCCGGCTCTTCGGGCCGGCGCGGGCAGCACGAACGGCGCGCCTCGCCGCCACCAGCGTGACGACACCGGGGCGCTTCGCCCCGAAAGTTTCGTACACTGCCATCCCGGCGAACGCGGTGCTCGGCGATCTC
>JBDSDB010000103.1:0-27371 GCA_039920785.1 Gemmatimonadaceae bacterium | reverse complement strand
GGCGCGGTGACGACGATGAGCCGCGCACCAGCGACCCCCGCCCGCTGCAGCACCTCGGCGCGCGTGGCGTCGCCCGAGATCGCGTGCTCGCCACGCAGACGCAGTCCCGCCACGACGCGTGGCTGCTCCTCGACGACGATGTGCGTGACGCTGGCGCGGTCGAGTGCCTCGGTGACCGTCGTGCCCACGCGGCCATAGCCGACGAGGATCACGTGGCCCGTGAGGTGGCCGAAGTCGAACCTGTCCACCGCCACCGCCTCGGCGACGGGCGCCGATTCGGGACGAAGGATGACGCGGCGCAGCCACCCCGCGAGCGACTGATTGATGGTGATCGAGATCAGCGCCCCGGCGACGACGAGTGTCTGCGCGGCATGATCGAGCAGGCCGAGCGACGCGCCGAGCGCGGTGAGGACGAAGGAGAACTCGCCGATCTGCGACACGCTGCATGCCACCGTGAGCGCCGCGCGCGACGTCTGGCCGAGGAACCGCAACACCCAGAACGATACGAGGAGCCTGCACAGCACGATCACGCCGAGCACGGCGAGCACCTGTCCGGGGTGCTCGAGCAGCACGCGCGGGTCGAACAGCATGCCCACCGAGACGAAGAACAGCACCGCGAACGCGTCCTGGAAGGGCAGCGCATCGGCCGCCGCGCGGTGGCTGAGCTCCGATTCGCTCACCACGGCTCCCGCCACGAACGCCCCGAGAGCGAACGACATGCCGAACAGCTGTGACGCGATCGTACCGACTCCAAGTGCGATTGATAGCACGGTGAGCGTGAACAGCTCGCGCGAGCCGAGGCGCGCCACGCGCTCCAGCAGCCACGGTACGGTACGGCGGCCGACGACGACCATGAGGACGAGGAAGGCAACGACTCTGGCGATGGCCAGCGCGACCGAGCCCACGAGCCCGAGCGCGCTCGCGCCGCTCGTCGTTCCGGTGCCGCCGAAGAGTGGCGCGACCGCAGGCAGCATCACGAGCACGACGATCATCGCCATGTCCTCGACGACGAGCCACCCGACGATGAGCCGTCCCTCGGGTGAATCGAGCCGGTCGCCCGACTCGAGGCCCTTGAGCGCGACGACGGTGCTGGCGACCGATAGCGAGAGGCCGAAGACGATGGCGCCGCCCGCATGCATCCCCAACGCGAGGCCGAGCACCGCGCCCGCTCCACCCGAGACGAGGATGAGTATCAGCGCGCCTGGCGTGACGGTGGCCCGCACCTCCATGAGGTCTCGCATGGAGAAGTGCAGTCCGACGCCGAACATCAGGAGCACTACGCCCAGCTCCGCCGCCTGCGACGCCAGCGTCCCGTGCTCGACGAGACCGGGTGTCAGGGGCGCCATCAACACGCCGGCGACGAGATAGCCGACGATTGGCGGCAGCCGCAATCTCGCCGCGACAAAGCCCAGCAGCAGGGCGATGCCGAAGCCGATCGCGACGGTCGTGATGAGAGCGGTACCAGACGGCAGCGACATGATGCCCCAACGTGCGTTCGAGGTGTGGTCGGCGAAAGGTACGAGGGTCACCGTCGACTCCGCCTCCCCCAACGATTGTCAGTTAGAAGTCGGAATGAAGGCGCGTGCTCGCGCCGCGTAGCTGAACGCGGCGAGCGAAGGCCCGCGTCACGGTCGGTCGGGGAGTATTGGCGTCATGAGATGCTCGACGCCCGACGATTGCACGGGCCGTTCGGCGACGGTGCGCCACGGCAGCGCAGGCCACCACGGCGTCGACTTGGTCGCGGTCGCAGGCTCTACGAGTTCGCCCGGACGCGGCGTGAGCACGCGCGCGCCCTCCGCCGCCGCCGCGACCAGCACGCGCTCGATCGGCTCGGTCCACCCATGCAGCGCGAGATCGAACAGTCCCCAGTGAACCGGGAGCATGACCGCACCGCGGACGAGGCGGTGCGCGCGCACCGCCTGTTCCGGTCCCAGATGCACGTCCGCCCATATCGCCCACAAGGTGCGATCTCGATCGAACAGGCTTCGCCCGGAGAAGTGGCGCGCCGGTGTCGCGGTCAGAGTGAGGCCGCCGATCTCGAGGTCCTCCCACCAGTCCAGCTCCACGATGTCGAGCTCACTGGCGCCCAGCGCTCGCAGTCGCGCGCCGACGCCGAGTGTCGTGACGAAACGCGTCCCCCGCGCGATGAGGGCCCGGATCGCCGGCGGGTCGAAGTGATCGGCGTGATCATGCGAGATCAGCCGAGCGCGAGTGCCGCGCGGATGAAGGGTCGTCGGCTCGATAAGGAAGGCGCGCGTCGGGAATGGTCACGATCTGGAATGAATGTCGAGACCGTGGAGATGGAAGCTCCGTACCCCATGCAAGTCCCGCTCACGCACCTGGCTGATCATCGCACATGTTGGTTCGCTTATCCTTGAACGTCATGACGCGATCATTCACATCGACCCAAACGTACCACGTGCAGACCGAGCCGCTCATTCACTGGCCGGAGCCGATCATCGAGTACCTCGGCTTCGTCGCGCAGTTTCTCGCTGTCGGATCGGTGGGATTCAGATATGCCGCGGTGCGAGGACGGCTCGACGCCGCCGCAACGCCATCGAATGCGTCGGGCGAGAGCGACGCCGGCGAGCGTCGCGTGTACGCCGACACCTGCGCTCGCGCCGCGGCCATCGGCGCGGCGGGAGCCGTCGTGGGTGCGATGCTGTTCGCCTCCAGCTTGCCCGAGCGCGCCGCGCGCGCGCACACGTCTCCCCGGGCACTGTTGACGAACAACCTTCCGATCGGGCTGCAGGCGGTGCTCACCATCGTCGGCATCATCGGTCTCGTGCTCGCGGCACGACGATGGCGCGCCGGCTGGGCGGTGGCCGCGACGGGAGTGATCTTCGCGCCGCTCTCGGCGATCGTGAGCGGTCAGTGGCTGCGGCTCGTGAACCCGATTCACCGCGTCGTGGGTGGCCTGTGGCTTGGCACACTGTGCGTGCTGCTCGTGGCCGGGCTCGCACCGCTGCTGCACGACGACCGGGTGCGGGATCGCCGAGGCGCGATGGCCGCCGACATGGTGCACGGCTTCTCGCCGCTGGCGCTCTGGTGTGGAATGCTCGTCGTCGTGTCTGGGCTGGTGACGAGCTGGCGGCACCTCAACCCATTGTCGTCGCTCTGGACCACGGCGTACGGCTGGGTGTTGATCGTGAAGCTCGCGCTGGTGACGGTGGTGTTCGGGCTCGGCGCGTGGAACTGGCGCTGGCAGCGGCCGTCCATGGGCAGTGAGAGCGCCGCGATCACGATGCGGCGGTCGGCGACGCGCGAGCTCGTGGCGACGGCGCTCGTGCTGGCCGCCACGGCAATTCTCCTCAGCATTCCGTCCCCTCGTCCACCGCGTCCGCCGGGGCAGGCGCCGAGCGGAGCGCCAGCGCGGCCCGCCGGCCTCCCGCCATCCTGACCTCTCGCCTCGCACGGGTTCTGCATTTGGAGAGCGCCTTCACACGAATTCACACAGGAGCTCGGGATGGCGAAGAGAACGCGACGTGGTGAGCGCGGGATGCTGCGGACGGCGCTGCGTGGTGGCGCGGCGGGAATCGTCGGCGGGCTCGCCGTCACGCTGGTGGAGCGCGAAGTGCTGTCCCGGATCACGGGTGCGGCTCGGCATCGCTCGGCATGGGACGACCTCGCGGCGGACGGGCTGTCGCGACTCGGGCTCGACCTCGGCGAGCGCGGCCGGATCGCGAGCGGCGTGTTGAGCCAGCTGGCCTATTCCGGCGCGCTCGGCGCCGCGTACGCCGTGCTGCGCGAGCAGACGAGAGACTCGCGCGCAGGCCGAATTCTGCTCGACGGCGCGCTGACTTTCGCCGCGAGCCTCGTCTTTCCCGACGCGCCGAAGCCGGCACGCCGCGGCCAGCGGTCGCTGCGGCGGAAGTTCGCGCAGCCGGTCAAGCCGTCCGACGCGTTCAGTCGCGTCACCAGCATGGCGATCGGCGCGATGCTGCGCTGAGCGGCGGCGCGGGCGGAGGGTCGCTGCGCCGCGTTGCAGGCCCTCGCGCGCGACAGTAACATCAGCCGTCTTCTCCGGAGTACGGCATGATTTTCTTCCTCATCCTGTTGGCTGCTGTGGTGGGGCTCGCCTTCGCCTCGTTCAAGGTCGTCGGACAGGCGGAAGTCATGGTGATCGAGCGGCTCGGGCGCTTTCATCGGGTGGCGCGCTCCGGGCTCAACATCCTCATCCCACTGGTCGAACGCCCGAGGTCGATCGACGTCCGCTACTTCGAGCTCGGAGTCGGTGGGGCGAAGAAGATCACCGCAAGCTCCACGACGCGGATCGACCTCCGCGAGCAGGTGCTGAACTTCCCAAGCCAGCCGGTCATCACGAAGGACAACGTGACGATCGACATCGACGCCGTGCTCTACTACCGGGTCGCCGATCCGCAGAAGGCCACGTACGCGGTGCAGAACCTTCCGTATGCGCTCGAGACGCTGACGCGCACCACGCTGCGCAACATCGTCGGCGAGATGGAGCTCGACGCCACTCTCGCCAGCCGCGATGCCATCAACACGCGCATGCGAGAGGTCATCGAAGAGGCGGCGATCGGATGGGGCGTGGATCTCACCCGAGTCGAGCTGCAGGCGATCGAACCGCCGCGCGACATCCAGCAGTCGATGGAGCTTCAGATGCGGGCCGAGCGCGAACGGCGCGCTTCCGTCACCAACGCCGAGGCGACGAAACGCGCGGCCATCCTCGAATCCGAGGGCGTGCGCGAGGCGCAGGTGCGCCGCGCCGAAGGCGAGAAGGACGCGGCCATACTCCGCGCCCAGGGGTTGGCGACCGCGCGTCTCGCCATGGCCGAGGCGGAGGCCGAGGCGATCGTGCGGATCTCGGCCACGCTTCCCGAAGGCCAGGCGGCGATGTACCTGCTCGGCATCAAGTACCTCGAGGCGCTACCACGAATCGCGGAGGGGGCCGGCACGACGATCTTCCTTCCCGCCGAGGCAACGGGAGTGATGGGCGCGCTCGGCGGCCTGCGCGAGCTGCTCGTGCGCAGCGCGAAAGAGACGGCGCCGGCCGCGGGCTCGGAGTCTTCACAACGGCCAAGGGCTACGGCCCGCGCGGCGCGGCCCTCGCCGGCAGCCTCGGCCGCGCCGAGGCTGGGGCCGGGCACCGAGGAGGCCAGCAACGAAGCCGCCGACGGTCCCCCGGTCGCGGAATTCTGAGCTTGGCGCCGATCACCCGCGAGCGCGCCGAGCGCATCGCCCGCGCTCACGCCTGCGAGAGATGCTTCGAGTACACGTACAAGAAGCTGGCGGTGAAGCCGGCGTCCGCCGCGATCACCGCCGAGCTGGGCGCGCACTGGGTGGCGACGATGACGTGCGGCGTGTGCGGGCTGCAGCAGGAGCTCGGCATCGACGACGATGGTGACGTCGTGTTCGTTGGCTGAGCTCCGGCCAACGCCGCGGTGGCGCGAGCGCTATTTCGAGTATGACGTCATCCGCCACCTTCCCACGCGAGCTCCACTCCTGCCGACCGTGACCCGCCCCGCATGAACGATCTCGATACGCGACTCGCCGCGGCCCTTGCCGACCGGTACGCGATCGCGCGCGAGATCGGCCGCGGCGGCATGGCCACCGTGTACCTCGCCGAGGACCGCAAGCACAGCAGGCAGGTCGCGGTGAAGGTGCTGCGGCCCGAGCTCGCCGCGGTGATCGGCGCGGACCGCTTCCTGTCCGAGATCCGGACCACGGCCAAGCTGCAGCACCAGCACATCCTTCCGCTCTTCGACTCCGGCGAGGCGGACGGATTCCTCTTCTACGTCATGCCGTTCGTGGAAGGCGAGAGCCTGCGCCAGCGGCTCGACCGCGAGACGCAGCTTCCGATTCCCGACGTCATCCGGATCGCCGGCGAGGTCGCGTCGGGGCTGGATTACGCGCACCGCAACGGGGTGATCCATCGCGACATCAAGCCCGAGAACATCCTGCTGCACGAGGGCTCCGCGCTGATCGCGGACTTCGGCATCGCGCTCGCGGCGAGCAAAGCGGGGAGTACGCGGATGACCGAGACAGGGATGAGCCTCGGCACGCCGCACTACATGAGCCCCGAGCAGGCCATGGGGCAGCGCGAGATCACCTCGCGCGCCGACGTGTACGCGCTCGGCGCCGTGACGTACGAGATGCTCGTCGGTGAGCCGCCGTTCACCGGGCCCACGGCGCAGGCCATCGTCGCGAAGGTGATGACGACCGAGCCGCTCGCGCCGCGCGTGCAGCGCAACACCGTGCCGCAGGCGGTGAACGACGCGGTGCTCACCGCGCTCTCGAAGGTGCCGGCGGACCGATTTTCGAGCACGGTGAAGTTCGCCGAGGCGCTCCAGCGCATCGAGCCCGCGCGTGTCGCGGCGGCGCCGGCGGGCACGCACTTCGGCGCTCGGCGCTGGATGCTCGCGGTCGCGGCGGTGCTGGTCGTCATCGCGCTCGGCGTCGCGGCTCGCTCGCGCTACGTCGCGAGCGAGCGGCTGGTCGTCACGAGAACCCGCAGCGTCACGTCCGATGCCGGACTCTATCTCGACCCCGCTGTCTCACCAGACGGCAAGCTGCTCGCGTACGCCGCGGGACCCGCGTCGCGCATGCATCTGTACGTGCGCTCGCTCGACGGCGGCCGCGCCATCCCGCTCACCGACTCCATGCCGGGCCGGCAGCGGTGGCCGCGATGGTCACCCGATGGGAGCAGAATCGCCTTCATGGCGGTCGGCGTGGGCATCGTGATGGTTCCCGCGCTGGGCGGGCAGTCGCGCGTGGTGATCCCCGAGCAGCGGGACCGGCCACCAGTGCACAGTCCCGCGTGGTCGCCCGACGGCAAGCGGCTCGGGTATGCGGCCGGCTCGACGATTCGGGCGAGGGAGCTGGACTCGGGGCGCGACACCGTGATCGCCGAGGTAGGCGGTTCGGGGCAAGTCGGCGGTGGTCCCGGGCGGGGCGGTGCCCTGTTCCAGCTCGCCTGGTCGCCCGACGGAAAGTGGATCGCCGCGTCGACGGGGAATTTCCGCTTTCCGTTCGGCGGCGCGGACCTCGGCAACATCGCGCCGGCGAGCCTCGTGATCGCCTCGGTGGCGACGGGAAAGGTCGTGCGCCTCTCGAACGACAGGTTCGACACGGCGATGGATCTCAGTCCCGTGTGGACGGCGGACAGCCGGCACCTGCTGTTCGTCTCGACGCGCGAGGGAGGGCGCGACGTGTACGAGATGTCGCTATCGTCGTCGATGGAGCCGGTCGGCGACGTGACGCGCCTGACCACCGGGCTCTCGGTGCACAGCATCTCGTTGAGCACGGACAACCGCACGCTCGCGTACTCGACGTACCAGCCCAGCTCCAACATCTGGTCCGTCCCGATCCCGGCCGGCGAGGAGTCGATGGCGAGCGCCGGCCGCGAGCTCACGCACAGCACCGATCTGATCGAGGAAGTGAGCGCGTCGGTCGACGGCAAGTCGCTCGTCTACACGTCCAACAGCGGCGGTAGCTCGGATCTCTACCGCATGCCGAGCACGGGTGGCGCGGCAGTCCAGCTCACGTCGGACTCGACGAACGAGTTCGCGCCGATGTGGTCACCGGACGGAAAGGAGATTGCGTTCCGCACCGTGCGCGACGGACGCATGCAGCTCATGGTCATGTCCGCCGACGGAGGGAGCGCATCGCCCGTCACGGCCGCTCGTCCTCGCGGAGAGGACTGGAGCGCGGACGGGACGAGGATCGCGCTCGGCGGAGATCCCGGGCGGCGCGAGCCGATCCAGGTCGTGACTCGCACTGACGGTGTGTGGAGCGACCCGGCGCCTATCGCGGGCACGGAGGGAGGCACCTCTCCGCGCTGGTCGCCCGACGGCCGATCGCTCGCGTTCCACGTCGGGCCCAATCCCTCGACGCTCGCCACGATATCACCCAATGGCGGCACGCCACGCGTGCTCGTGCGCGGTGGCAATCCTGCTGGAACGCCCTCCCCGCAGCAGCCGATGTGGTCGCGAGACTCTCGCACGATCTTCTTCACGACGACGGACGCGGAGGGGATCGGGGCGATCTGGTCGGTGCCGGCCGATGGCGGCGCACCTCGCCCACGCGTGCGATTCACCAACCCCGATCTGCAGATGGGCGGCGGCAACGGACGCTTCGGCGTGAACGCGAACAACTTCTACGTGAGGCTCATCCGGCATGCCGGCACGATCGGCACCGCGGATCTCGAGCGGCGGTGAGCGACTGAGGCCGGCTGGGAGTGCGTTCGCGCGGTGCCAGCGCTCCTCATCGGCCCGCCGCGATCAGGGCTTTCGCACCGCGGTGCTCGTCACGTGGTCGTCCTCGTCCCGCAAGACGATGCGGGTCACCTTGCCGCTCTCACGCGCGAACTCGAAGGTCATCTCCGGCTTCAGCACCTCGTAGAGCACGCCCTTCTTGTCGTAGACACCAGGCGCGAACCAGTCTGGCGCGATACGCACGAGCGCGAACTTCCTGAAGTACGGGTCGTCGGGCGTGTACTGCGCCTTGAGCGTTCCGTCCTCGTGCGTGACGGTGAACAGCGAGGTTTCCTTCGGCTTCCCGTCGCGATCCAGCTCGGTCCACGTGTAGCGACCGAGGTAGGGCGCCGCATCCGCCGCCGAGAGTGTGGTGACAAGCGACGGCTCCACCTCCACGTCGATCGGGACGCGCCAGTGCTCCCACTCGAACACCAGCGTCCCGCCGTTCATGCGTATCGCCGGCATCGACCAGCTGAGCACGTCGGTGAGCGGCGCCGGCTCGGCGCGCGCCGCAAACCTGATCTGGCTCGCGTTCGAGTCGGGCGGATTCATATGGTACATGCGCGCCTTCGGATCGAGCACGATGGTCCAGTCGGCGTTCCGTCGCAGGACCATCCACACCGAGTACTTGCCCTTCGGCAGTGGATGTCCGTTGAGCTTCACCGCCTTGCTCACCTCGAGCGTCGTCGCCCAGTTGGCGCCCGGCGTCCACGTGTCGCCCCACCGCATGTCCCCCTTCGAGAACAACGTGTCCCGCCCACGCAGACGCGGACGGGAATACTCGATGGAGAGCTTCGTTCCGTCGATCATCTGTGTGACGCCTCCCACCTCGCTCGCGCGCACCTGCGCCGAGAGGGGAAGGGGCAGGAAGAACAGCGCCAGCAGCATCGCCGTGCGAATCATCGATTTCTCGTGCGGAAGTGAACAGCGTGACGCGCGCGGCGCGCGGCCAATCAGCTGAATTTGGCGTCGATCGCGACGCGGATCTGGTCGAGCGTCTTGCCCTCGGCGTGCAGCCGGACGGCAAGCCTGCCCTGCCCCTGGCAGATGACGCAGTCGCGCGCCATTCCCTGCCCCTCGTAACACGAGAGGAGCGAGTAGAAGTCAGGCGGGTTGGTACAGTTGCAGTTGCACCGGATCCCGTCGACCACCTCGGGGATCTGGCGCACGGAATTGAAGAGGGCCACGAGCTTCGGTTTGTCGGCGAGCTGCTCGGCCGTGAGCACCTTGGCCCCCGTGATTCCCGGCCTCGGCGTCGGGTGCGGCAGTGCCGGCGACGCGGCGATGGGCCGCGCCCACGCGCCGCGCGTGGGCACGAGCAGGGCAGCGCACGCGGTCGAGCAGACGGCGAGGAAGTGGCGGCGATTCAGTATGTCAGACATTGGGCTCCCGCGGGACCCTTGAAAGGTCGGGCCGGTAGCGTCCTGCGTCCATAGTCGAATTCCGGACGGGCCGCTGGACGCGGACCGGACCGTCCCAGGTGGGCCGGCGATCACGCGTTGCGCGATCGCGGTCCCGCGACGAGCAGCCCCTGAGCCGTCGACACCGCCTCGCTGCGCGCGAGCAACGCACGGGCCGCATCGGGCGCCCGGCGTTGCGCGAGCTCGGTGAGCCGCGCCAGGTATTCCATCATCGTCGCCGGAAGGATGTTGTGCTCGGCGCTCTTCCACAGCGTGACCGAGCGCCACTGCCCGCGCCAGCTCCGGTGCGCCAGCACCTTCACCTGCTCGTGCTCGTCCAGCACGAGGAGCCCTCGCACGGAGTGGATCACCGGCGTCTCCACCTCTTTGAGATGACCACCGGTCAGCGCCCAGTGCTGGATCCGACCCTGCCGCGTCGGGAGCTTCTCGGCCTCGATCAGGGGCAGGTCGAGCACCTGCCGCATCACGAGGATGCCGGAGGCGAGCGCGGCGATGCGATGCTCCTCGACCGTGGTGAGCTGCATCTCGAACCGGTTGATCTGGTCGCACCGCGCGACCAGGTCGGCGAGGGCTTTCGGCGTTGGTGCTTCGACGGCTTGTTGCATCAGACTGCTGGGCTGCGAGAGACTGAGCGCCGCGATCAGGCGCACGACCGGCGTCGCTGCAGGTGCAGCATCGGTGCCGGCCTGAAGGACGCGGGCAGGAAACACCCGGAGCACGCGCGACGCAGTAATGTGCGTCACGTTCGAGCGCACGTCGTGCGCCCGAGACGAATCTAGTCGCGACATCACCGTGCTCAACCAAGCTCGAGGCGAGCCATGACCTCCTCTTCGGAGCTGCCCGCGCCGCCATTCATGGAGCGCGTGCTGCGCCCGTTCCAGCGCTTCGTCGCCACCGAGGCGGCAAGCGGCGTCGTCTTGCTCGCGTGCACCGCCGTCGCGCTGACCCTGGCCAACTCGCCGTGGGCGGCGACGTACCATCACGTCTGGGAGATCCCATTCACCATCGGCATGCCCGGCTTTGGCAAGACCATGTCGGTGCATCATTGGGTGAACGACGGGCTCATGGCGGTGTTCTTCTTTCTGGTCGGCCTCGAGATCAAGCGCGAGGTGCTCGTTGGCGATCTCTCGACGCGACGCTCCGCCACCCTCCCTGTGGCCGCCGCGCTGGGCGGCATGCTCGTGCCGGCGGCGCTGTATGTGCTGGTGAATCGGGGCGGCGCAGGCGGCGCTGGCTGGAGCGTCCCGATGGCGACCGACATCGCCTTCGCCCTGGGCATCCTCGCCCTGCTCGGCAATCGCGCTCCGAGCGGGCTTCGCGTCTTCCTGGCCGCGCTGGCCATCGCCGACGACCTCGGAGCGGTCGTCGTGATCGCCCTCTTCTTCACCGAGACGCTCGACTTTGCGGCGCTCGGCGGCGCGGCGGTCGTGCTCGCGATGCTCGCAGCATTGAATGCCGCGGGCGCACGTCGGCCGTTCACGTATGCGCTGCTCGGAATCGTGCTGTGGCTGTTCGTGCTGGCATCGGGCATCCACGCCACCATCGCCGGAGTGCTGCTCGCCCTCACCGTGCCCGCCCGCACGCGTATCAGCGAGGATGTGTTTCTCGCGCGTGCCGAGGAGAGTCTCGCGGAGTTCCGCGCGTCGGATGAGCCGGGAACGACGGTCCTCACCAACCGCGGGCATCAGGAGGCGCTGCAAGCGCTCGAGAGCGCGGCGGACGCCGCCCAGGCGCCGCTACAGCGCATGGAGCACGCACTCCACGGCATCGTCGCGTTCGTCATCATGCCCGTCTTCGCGCTCGCCAACGCCGGCGTTCCGTTCGCCGGCAGCGCCGGTGCTGCGAGCCGGAGCCCCATCGCGTGGGGAATACTGATCGGCCTCGTGCTCGGAAAACCAATCGGCATCGTGCTCGCCAGCTACCTCGCCGTGCGGGCGCGCGCCGCCGACCTGCCCGCCAACGTGGGGTGGCGGCACATCCACGGCGCGGGCTGGCTCGGCGGGATCGGCTTCACGATGTCGCTGTTCATCGCGGGGTTGGCGTTCCAGGATCCCGCGCAGCTCGAGATCGCGAAGCTCGGCGTGCTCTTCGCCTCGACGTGTGCGGGCATCGTCGGTTACGTCTTGCTTCGGAGGTTGAGCGCGATCGACGCGATCGTTCCCGACGACGCAGCGCGAGCCTCATGAATGACGCCGACGCCGTCGCTCACTGCGGAGGCGCGACTCCGACGACGGGTCGTTCGCCGAGCAGATCGATGTCGGCACTCGCGAGCACGCGTGAGGAGTATCCGGTTCGGGCGAGCCGCAGCATCGCGCGCCCGAGTCGCTCCGACGTCGTCACGTACTTCGCGGGTAGACGCTTGAGGAGCGGATACGCGGGCGCGACCAGTGTGTAGAAGACGCGATACAGCATCGTGCGCGACTTGATCCCGTGCATCGGGAGGATCACCGCGGGTCGAAGCATGTACGCCGATTGGAAGGGCAGCCGAAGCAATGCGTTCTCGGTCCTTCCCTTCACGCGCGCCCACATCACGCGACCGTGCTCGCTGCTGTCGGTGCCGGCGCCAGAGACGTAGATGAACGTCATCCCGGGATCGAGGCGCACCAGTGTCTCCGCGACCGCGAGGGTGATATCGTGATTCACGCGCACGTACTCCTGCTCGGTGATGCCCGCGGCTGATGCGCCGAGGCAGTAGAAACATGCGTCGAGCGCGGTGAGCTCCCCTTCGATCGCCGTGAGATCGAGCAGGTCAGCATGCACTATCTGTCGCAGCTTCGGATGCCGCGTCTCGATCGCGCTGCGACCGAGCGTGACGACGCGTTTGACGCCGTCGTCGAGCAGACACTCGCGCAGGACGCCCTGCCCGACCATGCCGGTGGCGCCGAGGATGAGGACGTGCATGGATTGACGCTAATGGTTCATCGAGCTCGAACCTAGCCCTGCTCACGCGAAATCGATGGTGCGCGGAGCGCGAGCACGCGCGTCGACCTTCACGTCACGCGCCGTCGATCAGCGCCGCATCGCGGTCGCCGCGTTGGCAGCCCTCGTCGCGTTGGCCGGCTCGAGCCGGTAACGCACGACCCGCGTGCCTTCGCGCCCCGAAAGTAGGGCCACCACTCCGCCAGGTGCGATGCCGGTCGCCCTCACGCGACCCACATCGTCGCGCGGCAGCGCGGCGGCCAGACCGCGTCGTGTGGCGACGTCGACGACGGCGAGCGAGCGATCGGCGCGAGACGTCGCGACGAGCTGGCCTGCGGCGAGTGGGTTCACCGTGCGGAACCGTCGCGGCATCGTGGCGAGCGAGCTGAGGCTCCCCTTCCGGCTCACGCGCCACACCTGTGCGCCAGTGGGCATCTCGTCGACGCACACCGCGTCGTCGCCACCGCCGCTCGCACAGCTCACCGCGCCGCGCACGGAGCCAACCTCGTGCTCGCCGGCCCCATCATAGCGCCAGAGCGTCCAGCGCGTCGCGTCGATGTCCAGCGCGAAGGCGAGCGCCGCGAGCGCCGACATCGAGTCGCGTTCAGGCGGGGCCTGCGACGGACCGTTCATCAATGCGGCGCCGTCGGCGAACCAGAACACCGTCTCGCCGCGCACCGTATCGAGCGGCAGCTCCTCGCTCTGCACCACGGGAAGCTGCGAGTCGGCATCGGTCAGCGCGCCGCGCATCGAGACGAGCCGCACGTGCCCGCTCGACTCGCGGCGCCCCATCACCCGCCAGCTCGCCTCGTCGCGGCGTACGCGAAGGCGCGGTTCCAGCATCGTGGGAAGCAACCGGCGCCAGGCCACCATCTGCCCGCTGTCATCGTCGAAGCGGATCAGCCGCAGCTCCAGGCTGTCGAAACCGGCGCCCGCGAGCACGAGCAGCTCGCGCTCGGACACCAGCGCGGCGTCGAACGCTTTCAGCCGGCTCGGCGCGCCGCGCGCGGGAAGCTCGCCAGTCTCGAACTCCATGAGCTGCCCACGGTCGTCAACCGAACCGCGTGATGGCCGCACCGCGAGGAACCGTGTTCCCCTCGGCGAGAGCGAAGCGTCGAGCGCCCATCCGCTGATCGGTGCGCTCGCGACCCTCGAGAGCCGGCCCGCATACATCGCGACCTCGGAGGCGTTCGGCCAGATCCGGTCGCCGGCGCCAGCCGCGATCAGGCCGGCCGTGCCGAGTGCCAACGTGCCCCCTCCGACGCGCCTCCACCCACTGCGGCGCACCGTGAGCAGCGCGGCACCGATCCCGCCGAGCGCGATGGCGAGCGAGAGCGCCTGCTCGTTACCGATCAGGTCGCGCGCTGTTCGCGCTCCTGCGATCCCGACGCCGAGCGGAAGGAGCACGACGGCGAGCCCGAGGAGTCCGAAGACGACGCGAGAGCCGAGCAGTTCGCGTCTGGTCAGCGGCGTGAATCCCTGACGATGCCATCGAAATGCGATCCACGCTGCCCACAGTCCGAGGACACCCATCGCGACGAGCGCGCTCAGCTCCGTCGGCGTCCTGAACGCCTGCTGTGCGAGAGTCACGGCGACCCATCCGATCGCCATCGCCGCTGTCGCCGCGAGCGTTGCCGCGGTGGGGAGGAACAGCGACACCAGTGTCGGGATCACCGCGAGCCCGAGCAAGCCCGCGCTGATCGTGCCGAACAGCACGCCGCCGGACACCAACCGCGCGATCCCGCGCGTGGCGCCCGACGGCTCGTCGGCCTGTCTTCCCAGCTGATGGTCCACGACGTCGAGCGTAGTCTGGACCGCAGCGACGTCGGCGTCAGCGAGCGCCACACTCCAGGACGTGCCGCCTAGATCGGTGGCCCGGAGCGAGCGCTCGGACTCGCTGACGACGATCCGTAGCTCGACGAGCTCTGGATACGCCTTGGCGCGATAGCTCCGTGCGCGCGTGCAGAGCTCAGGGATCTCGAGGGGAGTGTCCTGCGACACGCCCTCGAACCAGTAGGCGCGCGCGTCGTCGAGCGCGACGCAGGCGCCGGCGGTCGTCGAGCGCACGACGGTCGCCGCGGCGAGCGGCGTGGCCGGCGCGGCAGCGTGGTTGCGCAGTGCCTGAATGCGCCGCGCCAAGCTCGGATGGGTCGAGGCGCGCTCCACTTCGGCGGCCCAGCGACGTGGCACCCGAGCGAGCAGATGCATCTTCGCCAAGCCCCGAATCACCGAGTGCACGTCGCCCGTGAGCTCCGCGGCGCGCAGATCGGACTCGGTCTCGTGCGCGCGATGCTTGGTCAGCCCGCGCATCGTCAAGAAGAGGATGCCGAGCAGATAGACGGTGTCGATCGCGAGCGCCAGGCCGCCGTGATAGGTGACCGACACGACGGGCATCACCGCAATGAGCAGTGCGATGCAGAGTATCCAGCCGCGCCGCTCGCGCAGGCGCGCCAGGGTGTAGTGCTCGTGGTGAGCGATCTCGTGCGCGAAGATCGCTGTCGCCTCGTCGGAATCCAGCCGGGCGAGCAGGGTGTCGCTCATTGCCACCACCGGGCGATACAGGGAGCAAAGCGCGGTCGCGTTGGCGACGTGTCCGTCGTGCCGCCCGTAGCGGTGAATCTCCGGGCGCATGGCGAGTCGCTCACCGGACCGGTCGAGGATCTCGTTGAAGCGCGCGAGCAACGTCGCGTGCTGCGGCGTTGCTGACTCGCTCATCGGCGACGCTTGGTTCAGCGCGAGCCACACCCGAGAGAACTGTCGGTGCCAGACGACGTAGAGCAGCGCGCTCGCCACGCCGAGCACGCCGCCGAGCGTCGCCTGACGGGCGACCGACTCGGGGAACCAGGTCTGCGCGATCCAGTGGGTGAGCGTCGGCACCATGATGGCGTACAGCAGATAGCCCTGGTTGGCAATCGTGCTGAACACCGTGAAGCGGAGATACTGTCCGAAGCTCCACGTCTCGTCGTAGACTGCCCGACGGACCGGGTACTGGACGATCAACACCGCGAGGATCAGCAGCAGCAGCCCGACGAGCGCGGGCACCTCGACGATCCCCATCCCGATGATGGCGGCGATCGAGAGCTGCATGGTGCGCCGCTGGCGCACGAGCAGCAGCTCGGGAAGGGCGGGATCGTCGAGCGCGCGAAGCACTCGGCGGCCCGTCCACCAGGAGTACGCCGCGGGGGTGAGCAGCACGAGCGCGGCGAGGACAGGATTGGTCGGCACGTACCAGGGACGAGCGCGGGCCTGGCGCGCCACACTCGCGTCCGCCAGCCCGGCCCACACGCATTTCTGGGGCTCTTCATCGCCGCGACGTGCTCTCGCGAGCGAGGCCCTGGCGAGCGAGGCCCTGGCGAGCGAGGCCCAAGCGTCTCTTCGGAGCGCTCAGTGCGCCAGCGACTCGAAGGCGTGCTCGAGATCGGCGATCAGATCTGCCGGTGTCTCCAGTCCGATGTTGAAGCGGACGAGCGAGTTGGTGAGCCGCGGCGTGGCGCTGCGAGGAGGATTGACCGACACGGCGAGACTGGTGACGCCGCCCCAGCTCCAGCCCACCTCGAACAGATCGAGCGCGTCGATGAACGCGTGCACACGCATGCGCCGGTGCTCCCGCTTGAACACGACCGAGAACACGCTCGTGGAGCCGGTGAAGTCGCGGCGCCAGAACTCGTGGCCCGGACACGACGGAAGCGCGGGATGCAGCACGCGCTCGATCTCGGGTCGAGTGGCGAGCCACTGGGCCACCTCGAGCGTCGAGCGCTCGAGGTGCTCGAGTCTGACGGCGAGCGTCTGCATGCCGCGTAGCGCCAGACTGCACTCGTCTGGCGAGACGGCCATGCCGAGCAGCTGAAGCGTCGAGCCGACGCGCTCGTAGCCTGCCTTGTCGCGCACGGTCACGGTGCCGAGCAAGAGGTCGCTGTGGCCGCCGACGTATTTGGTCAACGCCTGCGTCGCGACGTCCACGCCATGCGCGAACGCGTCGAAGTACACGCCCGCGGCGTACGTGTTGTCCATCGCCACCAGTGCACCATGACGGTGCGCCACCTCGGCGATGGCGGGAACGTCCTGCACCTCCATGGTGATCGAGCCCGGGCTCTCGCACCAGACGAGTCGAGTGTTGGAGCGCATCAGCGATTCGATGCCGCTGCCGATTGACGGCGGATAGAACTCCGCCTCCACGCCGAATCGCTGCAGAAGACTCCGAGCAAGCTCGCGGTGAGGACTGTAGATGCTGTCTGGGATGAGGAGGTGATCGCCCGCGCTCGTGAAGGCGAAGTTGATCGCGGCGAGCGCGGACTGACCGCCGGGGAGAATGAAGGTGCGATAGCCCCCCTCCAATTCGGCGATCCGCGCCGCGAGCTCGAGCGTCGTCGGCGTACCGTGCAGGCCGTACGTGTAGCCGATCTCGTGCTGCCGCCACGAATCGCTCGCCGCGGCCGAGCTGGGAAACACCGTGGTGGACCCGCGAAACACCGGTGTGGCAAGCGATTGGTAGCCGGCCGGCACCGTAGCGTCGGTGTGGATGAGTTTCGTCTGCCAGGAGCGTGGACGCGACATGGAGTCGTGCCTGCCGATCAGGCGGCGGGGAGGGTGAGCGTGAACACCGAGCCCTCTCCCGCTTCTTCCGCGAGGGTGACGGTGCGGCGCCTGGCGCGAGCGAGACCACGGCCGCCGTCGCCGACGTCGGAATCAATCATTGGCTGCCGTCTAGGTATCGGTCGTGGGCGGTCCTTCCATGAAATAGGTATGCCGCGGCAACGCCAGCACGCAACAGCGTGGATCACAGCTCGATCTCCGCGCCGATCTCGCATACGCGATCGCGCGGGAGGTGAAAGAACGCCGTGGCACGGCGCGCGTTGCGCGACATGATCGCGAACAGCCGCTCGCGCCAGATCGCCATCCCCGGACGGCTCGTGGCGTAGAGGGTCTCGCGTCCGAGGAAGAAGGTACTGTGGGCGGGGTCGATCGTCACGCCGGCCGCGGCGAGGTCGCCCAGCAGCGTCGGCACGTCCTGATCCTCGGCGAAGCCGAAGTGGCCGACGATGCGGATCATGCCCGATCCGATCGTCTCCACACTGACGCGCTTCTCCGTGGAAACGCGCGCGGTGGATTCCGTGAGGAGCGAGAGCACGAGGACACGCTCGTGGATGACCTTGTTGTGCCGCAGATTCTGCAGGAGCGCTGGGGGCACCATCTCCGCGTTCCGCACGAGATAGATGGCCGTGCCGGGAACGCGGATCGGCGGCGTGGCGGCCAGCTCGACGAGCAGCGTCTCCAGCGGGATCGTCCGCTCCTCGATGCGCTCGGCGAGGATGCGCCGGCCGGTGCTCCACGTCGTCATCAGGGTGAAGACGACGAGCGCGATCACGAGCGGGAACCAGCCGCCACTCGGGATCTTCAGCAGGCTCGCGCTCCAGAACGAGACATCGACCACCAGGAACCCTGCCACGAGCGCGACGACCGCGGGCAGGCTCCAGTTCCACTTCTTGCGCGCCACTACCGCGAACAGGATGCTCGTCAGCACCATGTCCGTGGTGACCGCCACGCCGTACGCCGCCGCGAGCCGGCTCGACGAGCGGAAGCCCAGCACGAGCCCGATGCACGCCGCCATCAACAGCCAGTTCAGGCCGGGGATGTAGATCTGGCCGATCGACGTCTCCGACGTGTGCTCGATGTCGACCCGCGGCAGATAGCCTAGCTGCACGGCCTGCCTCGTCAGAGAGAACGCCCCGGATATCACCGCCTGCGACGCGATCACGGTGGCCAGCGTCGTGAGTATCACGAGCGGGATGAGCGCCCAGCTCGGCGCCAGCCGGAAAAATGGATGCTCGGCGGCCGTGGGATCCGTCAGCACGAGCGCGCCCTGGCCGAAGTAGTTGAGCAGCAGCATCGGGAGCACTAGACCGAACCACGACAGACGGATCGGCCGCGCGCCGAAGTGTCCCATGTCGGCATAGAGGGCCTCTCCCCCGGTGACGACGAGGAAGACGGAGCCGAGCACCAGGAGACCCTGCACCCCGTTGCGCGCGAAGAATCGCACGGCGTGGAGCGGGTTCACCGCGCCGAGCACGGTCGGATGCTGCATGATCTGCACGGCCCCCAGCGTCCCGAGCGTGAAGAACCAGAGCAGCATGACGGGTCCGAAGATGGAGCCGATGCGCGCCGTGCCCCGGCTCTGCACGGCGAACAGGCCGACCAGGATCACGATCGTGATCGGGATGACGTACGGCTCGAACACCGGCGTCACCACCTCGAGCCCTTCGACGGCGCTCAGCACCGAGATGGCCGGCGTGATCATGCCGTCTCCATACAGCAGCGAGGCGCCGAACAGGCCGAGCAGCACGAGCGCGCGGTTGTGCTGGCGCGCCTGCGTCGGCCCCGGCGAGACCAGCGCCGTGAGGGCGATCATGCCGCCCTCACCGCAATTGTCGGCGCGCATCACGAAGCCGAGGTACTTGATAGAGATGACGAGGATCAGCGCCCAGAAGATCAGCGAGAGAAGCCCGAGCACGTTCACCGACGTCGCCGCCACACCATGCACGCCGTGCAGCGACTCGCGCATGGCGTAGATGGGGCTGGTGCCGATGTCCCCGTAGACGACGCCGAGCGCGGCCAGCGAGAGCGCGGCCATGGGACCTCGGCCATGTGCTGCGCCCTGTGCTGCGGCCTGTGCTGCGCCATGTGCTGCGGGATGCGGTTCGGCGTCACTCACGGCGCCGTCACAGGCCCGGGCGGAAGGGTCGCGAAGATCGTCACGTCGATATCGTTGAACTGGGGTACGCGTCGCCGGTCTGCACGATCGGCGGACCGGTTCGCCAGAGCAAGATCGCTGCCGGCGAGGGCGGGGCTCGGTGCCGGAGACGATGTTCGCTCGTCATCTTCTGGAACCGTGGTTTGCCCACAGGAGCACTCGCGTCAACGGCGGTGGCCGAGCTTGCCACTCCGCTGAGTTTGTGGGGTACAGCGCTTTCGACGCCCGAGCGCCTCCGCGCTACCGCGGCTTTCGTCCCCTCGCGTGGCAGGAGTTGCAGTCATGTCGCATTCGACGGCCGGCCTTTTCCGGCGTCCGCAGCCCAATCCACTGGTACCCGCCACGTCGCGGCTCACGCGCGCGCGACGAGGCGTGCAGTGGCTGCTCGTGGCGCTGATGCTCTGCGAGTGGCAGTACAGCGCGCCGCGCCCATTGTGGACGGAGCAGCGCTCCGCGCGCTCGGCCATCGGCATCAAGCGGTGCCGGAAGATCGCTGCATGCGCCGATTCGATGACCTACCTGGCGAGCAGCCTGGGCCCGGGCGAGACGTTGCGGCGTTGGCCCGACGACGGTGCGCCGATCACGGTGTGGATCGCCGAGGCGAGCGGCACGCCGACGCGCGCGCAGATGCGCCGTCGCATCGCGCGAGATGCGTTCCACGTGTGGACGGACGCCGGCGTACCTCAGCGCTTTGTCTTCGTGCCCGATTCCGTGGGTGCCATGGTGCAGGTGCTGTGGCGCAAGCAGCTTCCCGATCGGCGGGCCGGCCAGGTGACGCGCCGCGCCGATGACGAAGGGTGGCTCCGCGCGGCGGTGGTGGAGCTGAGCATCCGCAACATGGCCGGCGCCATTCAGGACACGGCCACGCTGCGCGCCGTCGCGTTGCACGAGGTGGGACACCTGCTCGGTCTCGAGCACAGCCCCGACGTCCGAGACATCATGGCGCCCTGGGTCGTGGCGCGACAGCTCTCGCCACGCGACCGGGCGACGGCGCAGACGCTCTATAGCCCGGGCCTGCTCGAGGAAGAGCCGAAATAGACGACGCGGGCGGTGTGTCGCCATCGCCGTGGGTCGAAGACGAGCAGCATACCCCCGCGCCCATCGGGCATCGCGCTCATGCCGAGCAGCGCGCGATCGAGTCTGGTGCGCTTGTGCGTGTGAAGTCGCGCGGTGCGGGTGATGGCGGGCGGCCAGCCGACGTCGATGAGGCTGGTGGATGCAGCGAATCGCGTTAGCATTCCCGCCGCCATGTCCAACGCCAACGCCAAGGCCAACGTCGTCGCCCGACCCGCAACGAGCCGGTTCCGCTGGTTCGTCTGCGCGATGCTCTTCGCCGGGACGACGATCAACTACATCGACCGACAGGCGCTCGCGCTGCTCAAGCCGATCCTCGACCGCGAGCTCGGGTGGACGAACGAGCAGTTCGGCGTCGTCAACTCGGCGTTCTTCGCCGTCTACACGTTCAGCTACCTGTTCTTCGGCTGGTTCGTGACGCGCTACGGCACGAAGCTGGGCTACGCGGTGGCCGCCGTGTTCTGGGGCACGGCGGCGATCGGTCATGGGCTGGTGTCGGGCGTACAGGGATTCATCGCCGCACGGATGGGGCTCGGCTTCGGCGAGGGCGGCAACTTCCCTTCGGCCATTGCCTCGGCGGGGATGTGGTTTCCGCGCCGGGAGCGCGCACTGGCCGCGAGCCTGTTCAACGCCGGCACGAACATCAGCGCGATCATCGGTCCCGCGATCGTGCCTTGGGTGGCGTACGCATATGGCTGGCGCGCGGCGTTCGTCGTCACGGGCGTCATCGCGCTGGTCTGGCTCGCGGTGTGGCTCGTCTTCTACGACACGCCCGAGCGGAGCCGGTTCGTCTCTGCCGAGGAGCTCGCGTACATCCAGAGCGATCGTGAGGAGGTCGCGGGCTCGACGTCGGTATCGTGGCTCGCGCTCCTCCGCTCGCGGCAGACGTGGGCGATCATCTCGGCCAAGTTCTTCACCGACCCGATCTACTGGTTCTTCCTGATCTGGCTGCCGGACTTCTACAAGAAGACGCGTGGCCTCGACATCAAGGCGAGCTGGGTCTACCTCGTGGCCATCTATTCGGTGGCGACCGTGTGGAGCACCGCGGGCGGTTGGCTCACCGGCTACTTGATGAGTCGAGGCTGGTCGCTGACGCGCGCGCGGAAGACGGGGCTCCTGGTGCTCGCGCTGTGCGTCGTCCCGGTCGCCTTCGCGCCGCGTGCGCCGCTCTACGGCGCCATCGTCCTCATCGGCATCGCCTGCGGCTCCCATCAGGCATTCTCGGCCAACCTCTACGCGCTCACAGCCGACCTGTTCCCGAAGCGAGCGGTAGCGGGCGTAGCCGGCATGAGCGGGATGGTCGGCTCGATCGGCGGGATCTTCTTTCCCGTGATCGTCGGCATGCTGCTCGACCGGTACAAGGCGAGCGGCGCGGGCGAGCCGGCGGCGTACGCGATCATCTTCGGCTTCTGCAGCACGGCGTACGTGATCGCGTTTCTGGCGAATCACCTGTTCGCGCCGAGGTACGAGCCGGTGCGGGGGGTGTAGTTCTCGATCAACTTCAACGCCAGTAGTGGGTACCTGGGGTCTGGGTACCCGGAATCGGCATCCAGGCATCGTAGAAGGCGCGGCTGGGGTTGAACTCCGGTGGGCAACGACGTTCGCCGTTCACGTCTTCTCGCTGCCGACGGCTCATAGGTCATCGCCGCGGAGAGCGTGACGGGACTTTCGGGGGGCTCGTGTGCCAATCCGGGTACCCAGCCCCCAAGCACCCGCTACGGGTGTTGTAGTTACGGGAATACCGTCCATAAATCCGATCTCTCCCCCAAGGCGTACCCTCCCTGACAGCAGTGGGAGCGACCGTCGTTTGCTCCCACGCACTCACTTCGTGGGAGAGATACACCATGCAACTCCGTTCATTCGGGCGACGCCAGCGTGTGCTGGCCGCGTTCACCGTGATCGCCGGAATAGCCGCGGTCGCCGCCACTGGCGCAGGCGTGGCGAGAGCGTCCGACCACCAGGACAACCCGCTCGTCGAGCTCAATCCGGCGATGGACATGAGCGACGTGTACGTGTTTCCGGGCTCCGCGCCCGACCGCATCGCGCTCGTGCTCAACAGCCGTCCCCTGCTCACGCCGGCGCAGACGCCCGGCGCCTCGTTCGATCCGAACATCCTGTATCAGTTCAAGGTCGACAACACCGGTGACGCCAAGGAAGACCGGGTCATTCAGGTGATCTTCAAGGGCACCGGCGCCACGCAGACCGTCGAGGTGCGCGGCCCCATGGCACCGCCCGTGCTCGGCGCGATGATGAACACCGTCGCGAGCATCGCGCCCGCCGTCACCGGCACGATCAATCAGTCGCTCGGCAGCGCCACCGGCATGCAGGTCTTCGCCGGTACGCGCGAGGATCCCTTCTTCCTCGACCTCGAGCAGTTCCTCCGCATCCTGCCCGATCGCAAGCCGTCCACGGGTCCGCTCTCGCAGATCCCCGACTCGCCCTCCGCCGGCACCTTCCGCACCGCGGCCGCCGCGGTCGATCTGCTCAAGGGGACCAATCTCCTCTCGATCGTCGTTGAGCTCCCCGCGTCGCAGCTCACCAGCGGCGGCACTGCCAAGATCGGCGTCTGGGGCACGATCAGCCGCTAGTCGGCGTCGCCCTCTCCATCACTCACTGACTCGAGGAATCATCACATGTTGAATCACTCTCTCGCGCTGCAGATCCGGCGCGGGGCTCTTCTGGCCGTTGGCGTGGCCGCGCTCGCCGGAATCGCGGCGTGCGACGACAGCTCCGACACCACGGGGCCGATCACCGACGTCGCCAAGACGTACAACCAGGTCCAGCGCCTGGGCAATCCGCTGTTGAGCGAGGTGTTCCTGCTCAAGCGCGACCACGCCTTCCACGGCAGCAGCGACCCCGCGCAGGACGTTGCCGCATTCGCGCCCAAGGTGAAGGGCTTCGTCGCCGCGTTCCGCCCGAGCGCCACCACGCTCCAGAACACGCTCGCTAGCGTGCTCCTCCCGGACGTGCTGATCGTGCAGACGGACAAGGCGCAGAACACGGCGGGCTGGTTGTCGTGGGCGCTGGCCAACGGATACGGCGGCCGCAAGCTCACCGACGACGTGGTCGACACCGGACTCTCCGCGGTGTTCAGCGACCTGCTCGATCCTACACAGGCGGTCTGCAAGCCCGGCGTGCTCCCGCTCTGCACCGACAACGTGCCGTCGCACAGCGCGTTCACGACGACGTTCCCGTACCTCGCTCCGCCCAAGTGACCATGCCCGACATGACACGGCATTCGCCCCGACCGCACGCGCGCACGACCATGGGCGCGTGCACTCCCCAGTCGCGCCGCTCATGGGGCGTCGCGGTCGTGACGGGTGTCGTGCTCATGTCGGTCGCGTGCGGCGGGCAGTCGCCTGCCCCGCGCGTGTCCACTGCCGTCGCGACCCCGCTCCGCAGCGACGCGGAGATCCGCGAGCTCGACATCGCGTTCTTCTCGGAGCGCGCGAAGCTCGACCCGACCGGCGCATCCAACCTCGCACATCTCGGCGCGCTCTATCTCTCTCGCGGGCGCGAGTCCGGCGACCCGCGCGATGTACTCCTGGCCGAGGACGTCGCGCGACGCTCGCTCCGCAACCGCGGCGCGCACAACAGCGCCGCCGCTTCGGTGCTGCAGTCGAGCCTCCTCGCGCAGCATCGCTTCGACGAAGCGCTCGCGCTCGCCGTCGCCGCGCGTGACGCAGAACCGGACAAGCCCGGTCTCCGCGCCGCCGTCGGCGAGATCGAGATGGAGCTCGGCCGGTACGACTCGGCACGCGTCGCCTTCTCCGACCTGCATGTCTCGCTCGGTGATCTCGCCGTGGCGCCGCGCCTGGCCCGATGGGCCGAGATCGAAGGGCAGCCCGATAAGGCGCGTCGCCTTCTTCGCGCCGCGCTGGCCAACGCGATGCGTGAGCCGTCGATCCCTCGCGAGCAGATGGCGTGGTTTCATCTTCGCGTTGGGGACGTCGAGCTCCGCACGGGCCATCCCGCCTCCGCCGACTCCGCCTATCGCGCCGGTCTCGCCGTCCATCCCGGCGACTACCGTCTCCTCTCGGCGCTCGCCCACAGCGCCCTCGTGCAGGGCCGCTGGCGCGACGCGATCAGCGCGGGCGAGCAGGCCATTGCCGCCACGCTCGATCCCGCGACGCTCGGCACGCTGAGCGACGCGTACGCCGCGCTCGGCGATTCCGCGAAGAGCGCCGAGTACGCGCACGTGCTCGACGTCGCGGTGCTGCGCCAGCCCGGCGCGTATCACCGGGCATGGAGTTTGTTCCTGCTCGATCACGATCGTCATGTCACCGTCGTGTCGCGCAAGATCAGGGAAGAGATGAAGACGCGCCGCGACGTCTACGCGTACGACCTCCTCGCCTGGTCGCTTCACAAGCAGGGCCGCGATCGCGAGGCGGCGGAGGCCATGAAGAGTGCACTCCGCGAAGGCACGCAGGACGCACAACTCTTCTATCATGCCGGCGTGATCGAGCAGGCGCGCGGCAACGTCGACTCGGCGCGCGCGCTGCTGTCGCGTGCGCTGGCCGTGAACCCGTACTTTCACTATGCTCAGGCCGCGGCAGCGCGCACCCTGCTCGCTGCGCTGACGCCCACGACCACGCTGGCCGTTCGAGGACCGCGCCAATGAGCGAGCTCTGGACCTTCGCGCAGCTCGGATTCCGCCACATCGTCGACATCGAGGCGCTGGATCACATCCTGTTTCTCGTCGCGCTCGCGGCGATCTACCGGTTCCGCGATGTCCGCAACGTGCTGTGGGTGGTGACCGCATTCACCATCGGACATTCCGTCACTCTCGCGCTCGCGGTCACCGGCGTCGTGAACCTGCCGTCGTCGCTGATCGAGTTTCTCATCCCGGTCACCATCGTGATCACGGGAATCGAGAACATCGTGGTGAGCGATCGGACGCGCGCACCGTGGCGCGGCCGATATCGTCCGGTGCTCGCCGGCGTCTTCGGCCTCGTGCACGGCGCGGGGTTCGCGAACTACCTCAAGGCGCTGTTCGTCGAGCGCATCGCGGTGCCCCTGCTCGGCTTCAACCTCGGCATCGAGGCGGGCCAGCTCGTCGTGCTCGCCGTTGCGGCGGCGCTCCTCTTCGCGCTCGATGCCGCCATTGCGCGGCTCCGCACCTCGAGCGACGGGTGGTCGACACTCCGCGTGAGATCAGTTGCGGTGTCGCTCGTCGTCGTCGCCGTCGGCTCGCTGTGGGCGGCGCAGCGGAGCCCGTGGTGAACGCGCGACGCATGGCAGCGGCCATCGCCGCGACGCTGCTCGGCGTCTGCGCGCTACCTCGCTCGGCGAACGCACACCCGCTGCACAGCACCATCACCGAGCTGACCGAGGATCGCGCCCGCGGCGTGGTCCGCGCGATGGTGCGGGTCTTCGCCGACGATTTCGGCACAGCGGTCGCACGCTCGGCGGGCGGCCGCGTCTCCCCCGCGTCGGGCGCTGCGTGGGACGCGGCGACGCTCGCGTACGCGACGTCGGTGTTCGGGTTCCAGGACGCGCAGGGCCGTCCCATTGCGCTGCGCTCGTGCGGCATCCGCCGCGCGGGCGAGCTGGTGTGGGTCTGCCTCGAGGGCACCACCGCACAGCCGCTCGCCGCCCTGCGCGTGCGGAACGCGGTGCTGTGCGACCTGTTCGAGGATCAGGTCAACGTCGTGCAGGGCACCGCGGGCGGCGAGCGGCGCAGCCTGTTGTTCGTCCGGGGAGATCGCTTCAAGCCTGTGCGCTGAGGCGTCGCGACGTCGACCGGCGAGTCTGGCGCGAAGTCGAGCGCGGCGGCACGTTGCGCCCTGACTCTTCCGCCAATTGGACCCATGACGATCGATCGCACCGCACTTCGCCGAGCAGTGCTCGCGGCGGTCCTCCTCCACGTGATCCCCGCCGCCGCGCACGCGCAGGTACGTCCCGCCCTGATCTTCCGCGGCGCACCTGAAGCGAGCTGGATCGCGCCGCCACGGCTGCCCGCCGAGTCGCTCGTCGTGTTCCACGCGCGCCGCACCTTCGATCTCGCGAGCAAGCCCGCGCGGTTCGTCGTCCACGTCTCGGCCGACAGCCGCTATCGGCTCTATGTGAACGGCGAGCAAGTGTCCTCTGGCCCGCAGCGATCCGACGTCATGCACTGGCGATACGAGACGGTCGATCTCGCGCCGCGGCTGCGAGCGGGCGGCAACACCATCGCGGCGGTGGTGTGGAGCTGGGGCGCACGGCATCCGGTGGCGCAGCACGGCCATCGGCCCGCGTTCCTGCTCCAGGGCGACGGGCCGAGTGAGGCCGTCGCCAATACGGGCGCGGGCTGGAAGCTGTATCGCGATTCGGCCTACGCCGAAGTGCGCGTCACGCCGCAGGACGTGCGCTCCGCATACTACGCCGCGACGCAGGGTGAGTCCGTCGACGGCGCCCGATATCCGTGGGGCTGGGAGCGCGCGGACTTTGCCGATGCCGGTTGGCTCACCGTGCCCGGCGTTGCACCGCGCGACGCCGCGCCGTCAGGACCGAGCCCGGTCATCGGTCCCATTCATCTACACGCCGTTCCAGGCAAGGGCGGTTACGGCGACGCAAGTGGATGGCAGCTCGAGCCGCGCGACATCCCGCCGATGGAGGAGCGTCCCATCCGGTTCGCGGCTGTACGCAATGCCGTAGGCATCGCATCAATGGACGGGTTCATCAAGGGAGCTGGCGATCTCGTCGTGCCGGCGAACGCGCGCGCCTCGCTCGTGCTCGACCACGCGCGCACGACGAACGCCTATGCCGTGGTCGAGACGAGTGGCGGGGCGGCGAGCACGCTCACGCTCACCTACGCGGAGGCCGCGATAGACTCGGCCGGCCACAAGGGCAACCGCAACGAGGTGGCCGGTCGCACCATCATTGGAATCCACGACCGCTTCCGTCTCGACGGCGGCGATCACCGGCGCTACCAGACGCTGTATTGGCGCTCGGGCCGCTACGTGAAGCTCGACATCGAGACAGGCGCGGAGCCGCTTCGCATCCACGACG
>JBDSDB010000102.1:0-27530 GCA_039920785.1 Gemmatimonadaceae bacterium | reverse complement strand
GGAGGCTGGGCGGGTCAGACGATCGGCGTCACCTTCGGCGGGCCGACCGAGTTCAAGTTCAAAGGCACGCTCATCCAGGATTACGTGCCGCTCGCCTGGTATCCGGGCTATCTCAAGCAGACGTACGAGCGGTCGCCCGGTCTGTACGACGACATCTATGTCGACCTCACCTTCGTCGATGTCATCGAGAAGCAGGGGCTCGACGCGCCCGCGAGCGCGTTCGCCGACGCGCTGGCGCATTCCGGATATCAGCTCTGGCACGCGAATCAGACGGCGCGCTACAACATCCTGCGCGGCCTCTCGGCGCCGGCGAGCGGAAACTGGCGCAACAATCCCGATGCCGACGACCTCGACTTCCAGATCGAGTCCGATTTCATCGGGCTGATGAGCCCCGGCATGCCGAACGCGGCTACCGCAATCGCGGACCGCGTCGGCCACGTGATGAACTCCGGCGACGGGTGGTACGGCGGCGTGTTCATGTCTGCCATGTATTCGCTGGCCTTCGTCTCCAACGACGTCGAGTACGTCGTGCGCGAGGGGCTCAAGACGATTCCGGCAGGCACCCGCTTTCACTCCACGATCGCCGACGTCATCGCGCTGCACCAGCGCTACCCGAACGACTGGAAGCGAGCGTGGTTCGAGATCGAGAAGCGATGGACCGAGGACGTGGGCTGTCCCGATGGCGTCTTCACCGCGTTCGACATCGACGCGACACTGAACTCCGCCTACGTCGCGCTCGCACTCCTCTACGGTGCGGGCGACATGACGAAGACGCTCGCGATCGCGACCCGCTCGGGCCAGGATTCCGACTGCAACCCGTCATCGGCGGGCGGAATTCTCGGCACCATGCTCGGCTACGCGAAGATCCCCGCCTACTGGAAGCAGGGGCTCGCCGAGGTGGAGCCGATCGACTTCAGCCATACCACCATCTCGCTGAACGACGTGTACGATCTCTCGCTCAAACACGCCCTCGCCAACGTCGTGCGACATGGGGGGCACGTGGCCGGTGATCAGGTGACGCTGCCGGTGCAGCGACCAGTGCCCGTGCGGCGCGAGCAGAACTTCGAAGGACACTTTCCGACCGGCGAGATCCTATTCGACCGGTCGGTCCGCGACGAGCTGACGTTCGAGTTCACCGGCATCGGCTTCACGCTGCAGGGAGCCGCCCGCAGCGACGATGGCCATGACCAGGTCCTAAATGCCGAGCTGTGGATCGACGGGAAGCTCGTCGAGTCGGTCGTCCTCCCCACCACGTTCCGCACGCGCCGATACGTGCCCTTCTACCGCTACGAGCTCGCGGAGGGAAAGCACACGGTGAAGATCGTGTTGCGCGAGCCGAGCCAGACACGCTATCTGCAGGCGAGCCGCGCGGTGGTGTACGGCAGCGCTCCCGTCAAACCGCGGGTCTGACGAACGCAGGGTTCAGAGAAACTCGAGCAGCGCCTTGTTCACGTCCTCCGCATGCGTCCAGCCCATGCCGTGCGGAGCACCCTTCACGACGACGTACTTCGCGCCCGTGATGAGCTTCGACGTGCGGTCGCCGGTGGACGCGATCGGCAGGATGCGGTCGGCGTCGCCATGCATCACGAGCGTCGGTACGTCGATCTTCGCCACGTCGCCGCGGAAGTCGGTGTACCAGGTCTTCACGCAGGCGAGCGTGGCGGCAGCGGATGCGCCCGCGGCCACGTTCCAGCTCGCGTGCGCCGCGTCCTTGCTGATGCGGTCGCCGCCCGTGTCGGTGTTGTAGAAGTTAGCGAAGAATCCCGAGAGGAACGCGAAGCGGTCGGCCTTGATCGCCGCCTCGATCCCGTCGAACACGGCGAGATCGACTCCTTCCGCATTCTCCGGCGTCTTGAGCAGGAACGGAGGCACGCCCGAGAGGATGCCGACTTTCCGGATGCCGCTCGAGCCATACTTGCCGATGTAGCGGACGACCTCGCCCGCGCCCATCGAGAATCCGACCAGCGCGACGTCGGTGAGGCCGAGCGACGTGATGAGCGCGCGGAGGTCGGCGGCGAAGGTGTCGCAGTCATACCCGGTCGAGGGTTGGCTGGACTTCCCGAATCCTCTGCGGTCGTAGGTGATCACGCGATGGCCCGCGGCGAGCAGCGCCGCCGTCTGCCGCTCCCACGACGCGCCGTTCAGCGGGAATCCGTGGATGAGCACCACCGGCTTCCCCGAGCCGTGATCCTCGTAGTACAGATCGATGTTGCTCGACTGCTCGCGACCGACGGTGACGGTTGGCATGATGCGACTCTCGATGCGGAAGGTTATGGAGCGGAAACGACTCCCACCCTGAACACTGTGCGGGACCGATAGGTTTCGCCGGGCCGCAAGATCGTCGACGGGAAGCTCGGCTTGTTCGGCGAGTCGGGATAGTGCTGCGTCTCGAGCGCAAAGCCGTAGCGGTGGCGATAGACGTGACCGCTCTTCCCCACGTTCGAGCCGTTCAGGAAGTTGCCAGAGTAGAACTGCACGCCCGGCTCGGTGGTGTAGACGTCGAGCGACCGCCCGGTGGTCGGCTCCGTGACGTGCGCGGCCTGCGTCAGGCCCGCGCCCGCGGCGCGGTCGAGCACGTAGTTGTGATCGTAGCCCTTGCCGTTCGTGATCTGCGGGTGGGTCTGGTCGATGCGTGCGCCGATCGCCGTCGGCGTGCGGAAGTCGAACGGAGTGCCCGCCACGGGCATGAGCTCTCCCGTGGGAATGAGCGTCGAGTCCACCGGCGTGATGGCGCTCGCGTTCAGCGTGAGCAGGTGGCCGAGGATGTCGCGCCTGCCGTCGCCCGCGAGGTTCCAGTAGGTGTGCTGCGTGAGGTTCACCGGCGTCGCCTTGTCTGTCGTCGCCTCGTAGTCGACCGCGAGCTCGTCACGGTCGGTGAGCGTGTACGTCACTCGCGAGCGCAGCGTCCCGGGATACCCTTCCTCACCATCGCGGCTGGTGTAGCTCAGCACCACGCCGACGCTGCTGTCGGTGCGGAAGGGCTCCGCGCTCCACACGACCTTGTCGAACGCCTTGATGCCGCCGTGCAGATGGTTGGGCGCGTTGTTGATCGCGAGCGAGTACGTGGCGCCGTCGAGCGTGAACCGTCCGCGGCCGATCCGGTTGCCGTACCGCCCGACGATCGCGCCGAAGTACGGCGAGCTCTTTACATAGCCCGCCAGATCATCGAAGCCGAGCACGATGTCGTCGAGCTTCCCGGCACGATCCGGTGCCTTGAACGAGGTGATGATGCCGCCGTAGGTCATCGCCCGCACCTCCACTGCGTGCGCGTTCCGCAGCGTGAACAGCTCCACCGACTTGCCGTCGGGCGCCTGGCCGAACGGCGCGCTGGAGACGCTCCGCGTCCCCGCTGCCGCCGTTCCCGGCGCGCCACCGGTGGAAGCGCAGCCAAGCAGCACGAGCGAAGCGTGCGCGGCGATGGCGAGAGTCCAGCGTGGTGCAAATGTCATCGAAGTGTCGGCTCGGGAGAGTCTGTCGGCTCGCGTGCACCGGGGCGGCGTGCGCTCGCGCGACGCGCCGATGCGGGCTGAAGATGTCCTGTCCGCCGCGCGCGCGCGAGGCTCGGCCGCCGAAGCCGTCCGCCTTGGCGACTACGCCGCGGCGAGCGGCTCGAGCAGCAGGGCGAGCATCCGGTCCGTCCCTTCCGGACCGGTCACGTCGAGCGTGAGCGAGCTCCCGCCGAGCGCGAGCCCGACGCGAAAGTCGAGGAAGGGACAGCACTCCCGCTCGCGACGGACGACGGCTTCGATCTGGCGCATCCGCTCCGCGGTGGCCGAGAAGCGAAGTCGCATGCCATGCGGCAGCGTCGACCGATCGACGGCGTGAGTGGCGAGACCGGTGAGGAGCGTGTCTCGCTGCGCATGGAGCTCAGCGGGCGAGAGGGTGCAGGCGATGGGCGGCATTGTCGGGCACGGACGGAGGGATCGGTCCCGATGAATACGTCGAGCAAGGTCGCTGTTCCTCGGCCCTCGTCCTTCGCTACCGACTCTCGGCTGCGACGTCCTCGAGTGGCACTCCACCGATGCACAACGGACACTCGCCGGGTGACCACAACTCGTACGCGCTGCGCGCGACGGCCTCGACGGGCACATTTCGCTCGGCGAAAAACGTCGCGCCGGCGTCGCCGAGCACGAGCAATGCGCCCGCGGCGACAGGCGTGCCGCAGTGCGCCTGCAGCTCCAGGTACGTCCCGCGAAGAGCCGAGCCGGCGCTCATCACGTCGTCGACCATGGCGATCCGCCGCCCACGTACGCGCGCACGCATCGACGCGGGCACTCGATAGCTCGCCCGATACAATCCGTCGGCTTGCGCGGGCATCACCCGCTCGGCGAAACAGAACTCGGCGCAGAGCGCCTGCGCGACGAGCTGCGCGAGGAAGGCGCCGCCGAGCAACGGGCCGCACACCATGTCGGCCTCGTGCGGCCGCAACGCCGCGGCGAGCCGCTGGACGAACGGCGCGATCCGGCGCTGATCGGCGAACAGCGGATCGAGATCGAGCCAGAGACCGCCGTGGTGCCCGGACTCCAGCTTGAAGTGTCCGCGCCTGCCAGCGACGAGCGCCAGGAATGCCGAGAGGTCCGTGTCGCTCATCGCTGCGTAGGCTGGGGAGTAAAGCCAAAGGAATTCTTGGGACGCGACCACGTCATGCCGCTTGCAAGTCACAGCAGGCAATCATATTGTCGGACGGTCGAGCGACACCGGACGAACGGCGCCGCTCCACATTCCTGCTCGCTGGCATTCATGGAAATCGAGCTTGCTCATCCCGCTCGCGTCAGCGTCGTGGTGGTGGCCGGCACCCCCGGCACCCTGTCGGTGATCGAGGATGCGCTGGTCGCCACGGACGTGCACGTCGAGGAGCGGCAGTGGGATCCGCACGGCCGGTCGGCCGTGACGTGGGAACGTCCCGACCTCGTCATCCTCGACGCGCACTCGTACGGCGATGTGCTCGAGCAGTCCCGCTATCTGCGCCGCCGCTGGCCCACGCTGCACGTGGTGGTCGTCAACGCCCCCAACGTCGCCGCGGTGATCGAGTTGATGGAGGCCGGCGCAGACGACGCCACCGTACAAGTCACCGCCGCGTTCCGCGCCCGCCTGCGCTCGTCGGTGCGTCGCACGGGCGCGATGAACGCCGCCACCCGCATCGCCGTGGGCGACATCGTGTTCGAGCGCGAGGCGCATCGCGTGTGGTGCGCCGGTCGCGAGGTCGAGATGTCGCCGCGCGAGTTCGCCGTCCTGGACTGCCTGTTCTGGAAGGCGCCCGCGATCGTGAGCGCGGATTCGCTCGCCGACTTTGTCTGGGGCGACGCGAGCATCAAGGCGCGGCGCGGCGTCGTGGAGGTGTACATCAGCTACCTGCGCCGCAAGCTCGCCGCGAGCCAGCAGGTCGTGATCGGCACGGTGCGCGGCGCCGGCTATCGCTTCGAAGCACGCGCCTGACGCCGAAACCGCGCGGCGCCCACGCTACGTCCATTCCGTGATCCGGTTGCCCTCGGCGTCGCGGAAGCCGCCGGTCACGATCATGATCAGATCGACCAGCATCCAGATCCCGAGGCCGCCGAGCGTGAAGAGCATGAGGAGCCCAGTGCCGATCTTGCCCGCGTAGAATCGGTGCGCGCCGAACACGCCGAGGGCGAAGCACAGCGCGGCCGCGGGCGCGATGCGCTTCTCGGAGTCGAACTGGTTCGCGTACGGCTGCATCACCCCGCACGACGTGCACAGCACCGCCTCCGCGTCGATCAGCCGCGCGCAGGCGTGACAATGCTTGGTCGGTCGCTCAGGAAGATAGGTGCCCACGATCGCGCGCTCCTCTAGGACGTCAGCGTGTTCACCACGACCACGGTGATGTTGTCGCGGCCGCCGTCGGTGAGCGCCCGCTCGATCAGCTCGCGACAGCCCGCCTCAGCGCCGGATGCGCTCGAGAGCACCGCGGCGATTGCCTCCTCCTGAACGTGCTTCGTCAAACCGTCGGTGCAGAGGAGGAGGACGTCGCCCCGCTGCAGTGTGAGCTGACTGACCGCCGGCTTCATCTCGGGCGAGCCGATCGCACTGGACAGCACGTTGTTGTATCCCCCCTTCTCCACCTGCTGCTCCGACATCTTGTACTCGTCCATGAGGTACGCGCCCATCGTCTGATCCCGCGTCAACCGCTTCAGCGTTCCGTCGCGCAGCAGATACGCTCGGCTGTCGCCCACGTGCACGATGAACGCCTGCGGCCACACGAGCAGCACGATCGTCAGCGTGGTGGACGGACCGCCCTGCGGCAGCCCGAACGTGGCCAACAGCTTCTCCTGCGCGCGCTGCACCGCGTGGCCGAGCGGGTCGAGGAACTCGTGCTCCTGGCCGGCGGGCGCGGCGTGGTAGCTTCCCACCGTCTCGCTCAGGTACTCGACGATCGTCCGGATCGTCAGGCCGCTCGCCAGCTTCCCGCCCTCCTGACCGCCCACTCCGTCCGCGACGGCGAAGAGATAGGCCTTCGGTCCGCACAGGGGAGCGAGGAGCTGTAGCTGCTCGAGATTCGTCTGCCGGATCTCGAGCGACCGCTGCAGCGACGCGATCACGAAGTGATCCTCGTTGCCCTCGCGCACCTTGCCGACGTGCGACAGACCATGGCTTTCGAGGCGCCGGCGCGGATCCTCGTTCGCTATGCCGACGGCGGTCTCGGTCGTGTCCGGATCGATCGCCTCGTGGGCGCCGCTGACCTTCTTCCAGTATTCGTTGATCCTTCCCATCGGTAGCCTCTCGAGCTGCAGCAGGCGGTCTGGTGTCGCAGGTGAAGCGAAGCTACGTCGAGCGCCGATCCCCCGATACGGGCGAATGTCCTGGCGGTCCGCTCCCACTGGTCCAGCCGGGCCGCACGAGCAGCCGCTGCCGTCGCCGGTGTCGGCGGCCTGGGTGCGGGCCTCGTGAGAGCCAGGCGCCCCGCCCCCGTCCGGGAGATTTTGGCCACTACCAGTACCCGACGCTAACCCTGGCGTATCATAGAGAATTCCTATACAGTAGCGTACGAGACGCAGGCACCCAGATGGTGCCGCATTCGCATCTACGGTGTGAGCGGCATTCTCAGTATGATTAGACAGGCATGATCCAGGCGTCAATCTCCTCGGAGACGTTGACAGCATTCCGCACCGAGCTGGCGGAGAAGTATCGCTTGGAGCGTGAGCTGGGTCGAGGCGGGATGGCCACGGTGTACCTTGCCCACGACATCCCCAACGACCGTCACGTCGCGGTGAAGGTCCTGCTGCCGGAGCTCGCCGCTTCGCTCGGCGCCGAACGTTTCCTGCGCGAAATCGAGGTCGGGAAGCGGCTGCAGCACCCGAACATCGTCGGCGTGCTCGACTCGGGCGCAGCCGACGGGAAGCTGTTCTACACGATGCCGTTCGTCGAAGGCGCGTCGCTTCGCGACCGCCTCGATCGCGAGAAGCAGCTCTCCATCGACGACGCGATCGCCATCACCCGCGAGGTGGCCGAGGCGCTCGACTACGCGCACGCGATGGGGGTGATCCACCGCGACATCAAGCCGGAGAACATCCTCCTCTCCGAGGGGAGGGCGCTCGTCGCCGACTTCGGGATTGCGCGCGCCGTGAGCGTGGCGGGAGGCATGACGCTCACGAAGACGGGAATGGCCATCGGGACGCCGACGTACATGAGTCCCGAGCAGGCCATGGGGAGCAAGGACGTCACTCCCGAGAGCGACATCTACAGCCTGGCCTGCGTGCTCTACGAGCTGCTCGCTGGCCAGCCTCCCTTCACGGGCCCGACGGCGATGGCGCTGTTGGCCCGGCACTCGCTGGACAACGTGCCGAGCCTCAAGATCGTGCGCGGCACCGTGCCCGACGCGGTCGAGGACGCGATCGTTCGCGCGATGGCCAAGGTGCCGGCCGACCGGTTCAAGCGCGCGACGGACTTCACCAACGCGCTCTTGGAT
The DNA here is from genome assembly GCA_039920785.1 of Gemmatimonadaceae bacterium. Taxonomy (GTDB): domain Bacteria; phylum Gemmatimonadota; class Gemmatimonadetes; order Gemmatimonadales; family Gemmatimonadaceae; genus AG11. The sequence continues at coordinate 19,606 of JBDSDB010000102.1, read as the reverse complement.
CACGCGGGCGCGGCGCAACGCCGGCTGAACAGCCTGAAGAACGTCGCGATCCCCGCGACGACGATCGCCGATACTCCCGTCGCGCGTCAGTCGCGCCGGCGGACGATGATGGTGGCCGCCATCGCTTTGCCGCTGCTGGCGGCGGCTGGCTGGCTGGGCTACTCCAAGCTGGGGCGGGCGCCGGTCGATCCACGGCTCGCGGCGTTGAAGGCGAACGACATCGCCGTGCTCTACTTCGACGACCGCAGCCCCGACCAGAAGCTGAAGTACCTCTCCGACGGCCTCACCGAGGCACTCATCCAGGAGCTGGGCGCGGTGAAGACCCTGCACGTCACCTCTCGCAACGGCGTCGTGCCGTTCAAGGGGAAGGCGATCGCGATCGACAGCGTCGCGCGCGCGCTGAACGTCGGCACGGTGGTGAGCGGCACGGTCGCGCAGATCGGCGACGAGCTCCGCGTCACGGTCGATGTCATCGACGCCCGAACCGGCGAGAGTTTCGGCAGCACGAAGATCGCGAAAACGAAACAGGACGCGTTCGCACTGCAGGACGAACTCGTACGCGAGGTGTCCACCTCGCTGCGAAAGCAGCTCGGGAACCAGGTCGGTGCGATCGTCAGCAAGGCGGGCACGCGCAACGCGGCGGCGTGGGAGGCGTTCCAGCGCGCCAAACAGACGGCTGCCGTGGGCGACTCGCTGTCCGCGGCGGGTGACGCCCCGGCGGCCATGTCGATGCTGACCCGCGCCGACTCCGCCCTGAACGCGGTCGGCGACGCCGACCCCAAGTGGGTCGCTCCCCGGGCGTTGCAGGGCGCGCTGAACTACAAGCTGGCGCGGCTCGCCCTCGCCACCGGTGGCGGGGCTACCGGCGCGTCGGGCCGGATCGATGCCGGCCTGGCGGCGGTCGAGAAAGGGATCGCCGCATCGCCGACCGACGCCGACGCGCTCGAAGCCAGGGGCACCCTGCGATACCTGCAATGGATCCTGAACCTGGCGCCGAGCGACTTGGGTCCCGACAAGTTGGTGGCCGCCGCCGAGGCTGACCTTCGGGCGTCGTCCACGTCGAATCCGGCGCAGGCGTCGGCGCTCAACGTCCTCAGCCACCTGTACGTCGCCACCTCCCGGACCGCCGATGCCGCGATCGTCGCCAAGAACGCGTACGACATGGATCCCTATCTCGTCGACGCGAACAAGACCCTCTGGCGGCTGATCACATCGCAGCTGGATCTGGGCAACCCGCAGCAGGCCAAGCACTGGTGCGACGAAGGGTCTCGCCGATTCCCCACCGACTACCGGTTCGTCGAGTGCCGGCTCTGGCTATTCACACTGGAGGGCCAGAACCCCCCGCCCACCGCCGCGGCGATCTGGGCGGCCAACGATCGCTACCTGGAAAGCAACAAGGCGGACAAGCCGGAGATCGCCAAGCGGAAGGGAATGATGATCGCGGCGATCTCACTCATCCGGGCCGACCTGCCCGACAGCGCCCGCGCGGTCGTGGGGCGGGCGCAGGGGGTCAACGAGAGCCTCGACCCCGGCGGCTATCTGACCTACCTCGAGGCCATCGTGCGGGCGCAGCTCGGCGAGAAGGATCGAGCGATCGCGCTGCTCGGTCGGTACGTCGCCGCCCATCCGCAGGCACGCGCCTCCATCACGCATGATGAGTCGTGGTGGTTCATCGCCCTGAAGAACGAGCCTCGCTACAAGGCGCTCACCGGCCAGCCCTGAAACGAGCCGCCCAGCTCGGCTTCATTTGTTTGCTAGCGGTTTGCGACTCGTGATTGCACATTGTGACGCATGGCACACTCACGAAGCCCGTCGATGACGGTGGGCTGAAGAACAGGAGTAAGAATGCGACACCTCACCACCTGTACCCTGACGCTCGCGAGCGCGATCTTTCTTGCCGCCTGCGCTGGGGACAACAATGGAGCAACTGCGGTCCCCACCAGCGTCTCGGAGGCGAGAGCGGTCGGAGCGTGCAGCTTCTCCACCGTTCGCAATGACGCGAGAGGTTATTTCGCCTCGACCAAAGATCCGGTCTTCGACCTCATCTCCACGATGGAGACCGGGTTCAGGTCGGGCGGCAGTGCTGGCGCGACGGGCCCCGGCTACGACGTCCTCGCGTATCTCGCGAGCGCGCTCAAGTCAGCGGCGACGCCGAGCGCGATCAACGGAACGCCGGCGGCCGGCAGCAAGTTCGTCGGCGACCTGGTCGGCTGCATGTCCGTCGGCACCGTCCCCGCTGGCTTCAGTGTAGAGGCGGCCCTCGGCGCCAATGGACTGTTCGAGGTGCCCAGTGGCACCGCGTCCTATACCTCGCGCAGCGCGCCGATCTACGGCGCCGAACCACAGGCCGACTGGAACATCTCGGCCGGAGGACAGCGGTATCTCCTCTACGGCTATCCGATCGACAACTTCTCGGCTGAGACGGCGGCGGGAATCGCCTTCGAGCTGAGCACGCTCCCGACCCCCATCAGCTTCTCTCCCTCCATCAAGGCGGGCGTCTGCTCGGCGTCGGGTGCCAACCCGCGGCTGCAGCACGTCGGGGCCATTCTCGCGCTGGAGACGCTGAGCTTCTGCGCCACGGCCGGGTTGAACCGGACCGAGGATGCGGGCATGTTCGGAGCGGCCCGGCGCGCCATGCGCTCGCTGTTCCTGCCGCAGCCCCTGTACGCCGCCATGTTCTTCGGCGGCATCGGCGCAGCGCTCGACAATCTGAGCCCGAGCGTTCCGGTCGTCTTCCCGGCAGCCGACGTCGTGCTGTCGTGGGCGCAGCAGCCCACGGACACGCGGCTCGGCAAGGCGCCGCAACAGTTCACGCCGACGGTCGCCGTCAAGCTGGTCACCGCGAAGGGAACGGCGCTTGGCCAGGTGCCGATCACACTGACGGTCGTTGGCAACAGCGGCAGCTTCATCGCCACCGGTACCGTCCAGTCCACGAAGACTGACGGCATCGCCTACTTCCCGGACTTCCACCTCGACAAGGCGGGTGGCTACACGATCACCGCATCCGTCAACGTGATCGGGTCGACCAAGTCGGTCGTCTCGAGCCTGTTCAACGTGAGGGGCGGCCAGTAGGCAGCGCCACGGCGCATGCCGTAGCGGAAGGAGAACGTCGATCGGCCCGGCAGCGAGCTCGCTGCCGGGCCGATCGTATTTGCGCCAGCCACGGCAACGGCAATGGCGAGTACAACAAGCAACTGAGGTATTGATCGGTACTCGGATTGGCCTCCAACCCATCCCGATTCGGCCCCCGTTCTGAGAGAGGGTACGAACGCTCTTAGGCTCCTGAGGAGAACACCAGACCCGCCCGGGACTAGACGGCGAATACGCCGTGCGGAGCTCTCGGTGCCGAGATCTCGGTGAAACGAGCCGCGACCGTCAGGAGCCGTCGCCGCGGCGGCGAACGCGACGCCGACGGCGGAGTGCCCACGGGGTTGCTCAAGGTGGACGACGGATACTTCGCCACCGTGCGGATGCCGCTCGTCGCGGGACGACCGATCGGTCGCCTCGACGCTGAGCACGCGCCCAAGGTCGTGGTTGTGAACGAGCCCCTGGCGCGCCGATACTTCCCCGACCAGGACCCGATCGGACAGTCGATCGGATACAATGGGCAGCGACTGACCATCGTCGGCGTGGCGCGCGACGCGAAGTATTCGTCGCTCACCGAGAGCGCCGCTCCATTCATGTACCTCCCGCTGGCGCAACACTGGGAGTCGAAGCATTCGCTGATGGTCCGGTCGTCCAGCGCCGACGCACTCGCACTGGCTCCCGCGATCGCGAGCGCGATCCGGTCGATCGACGCGGGTGTGCCGAGGCCGATCGTCACGACACTCCTGCGCGAGAACACGATCGTGCTGATCCCGCAACGAGTCGCCGCGATCGTGACTGCCGCGCTTGGCGCCGTGGGACTTCTTCTGGCGACGGTTGGGCTGTACGGCGTGATCGCCTACTCGGCGAGCCGACGCCGCCGCGAGATCGGGATCCGACTGGCGCTCGGTGCGCAGCGCTTGCAGGTGCTGCGCATGGTCGTCGGCGAAGGGATGCGACTCACGGTCACGGGCGTGGCGATCGGGTTGGTGCTCGCTGCGGGGATCACGCGGCTGCTCGTGAAGTTCCTGTTCGGAATCAGCCCGCTCGACGGCGCGACCTTTCTCGCAATGTCGCTGCTGTTCGTCGCCATCGCGGCGCTGGCGAGCTACCTGCCGGCGAGGCGTGCCGCCGGGTTAAATCCGATGGTGTTGCTGCGTGAGTGAACTGCAACATCCGTAGCGGGTACTTGGTATCTGGGTACTCGGATTGGCATACTGGCCACCCAAATTTGCGGCTGGGATTGAACTGCAGTACTGGGTACTCGGTACAAGCAGTGGGACGTAGGCAACCGCGTTCGCAGTTCACGCAACCTCGTTCGCCCGCTCAGAGACGTTCGCCGCGAACAGCGCTCCGTGCTAATTCGGGGAGCCAGTATGCCAATCCGGGTACCCGGATACCGAGTACTCACTACCGGTGTTGTAGTTGAATTACCGATTGAGCCAGTACGACGCCTTGATCAAGAACGTATTCGCCGGTCGCAAACTCAGAAGATCACCAACGTCGCCTCGGAAGCTTCGGCCGCCTTCGACGTTATCATAACCCTGGCGGCCCTGGTTCCACACGAGAAAGAGGATCGATCCGGGCGCGTACTCGTAGCGGAAGACGAGGTTGGACTGGAACGCCTTGAAGTTGAACCCGCCCGGGTTGTTGGTCACCGACGTGTCGCTGAAGATCGCGTAGCGGTCGTCGTAGCGCTTGGCGCGTGGCGTCGCCGAGAGCTGCCGCACGTTGGAGTACGTGCCCTTCGACACGAACGGCTGCGTGTATGCCTGCAGCGACACGGTCGGTGAGAAGGTGTAGTTCAACCGCACGGTGGCCGAGCTCGTGGTCTGATCGAGATGCGCGAACGTGTAGCGATCGAGGCCCGAGGCGTCGGTCTTGCGCCCGAACCACTGGCTGTTCTGCACGTTGTGCGACCAGTTGAACCCGAGCGACGAGCTGAAGGTGCCGCGCGCGCGGTAGCTCACCTCGGGGCTGATGCCCACACTCCAGTTTCGGCCGCCGTCGCCGCGGAAGACGTTACCCGAGATGCCCGGTACGATCGGCCGCCGGTCGTCGCCGTTGATGAAGATCCACGGGGCGAGATAGGAATCCTGCCGCACGGCCGGTCCGCCGCGCGCCTTGCGGTCGTCGTAGGTGGTGCCGAGCTGCCCCGCGGTGCCGCCGATGTGGACGCCCGTATTGTTCTTGAGCGTGAGGTGGAAGTTGGTGTTGTACGCCGCCTCGAGCGGAAGGCCATCAGTGGCCCAATACTGCCACCAGTTGTTGTTCCACTGCACGCGCTTGTAGTACTTCCGCTCCGTTCGATCGAACAGTCCGGCCCAGGTGGCCCACGATTGCTGGTCGGCACGTTGGAGATAACCGAGATCGTTGATCTCGAAGCCCTGGGACCGGCGCATGTACGCACTCTCGAAACTCAGGTGCTTTCCGCCCACCTTGCCGATCTTGAGCTCCTCGGCGTGTCCACCCAGCACCGTGCGGTTCGAGTCGAGCGGCAGTCCGCCGTCCGGACGCTGGTAGTAGTGCACGGAGCTGGTCTGCACGCCGAGCAGCGCCTTGGGGTCACCCTGCACGCGGCTGAAGTCGAGGGAGCCCGAGACCTCGTAGCTGTTCTTGAAGAACCGCTGGCGTGCGTCGAAGGACGCTGCGTACGCACTCGACGGGAGGTACGGCGCCGTCCACTGGTCGGTCTTGCGATTCACCGCGGTGAGCAGCGCGCCGAAGCTCGTGTTCCCCCCTTTCGACTCCTGTCGTGCGCGCACCACGGCGAAGTTCGACATCGGCTCGAACGTCGTGTCGCCGGGACTCGACACGCGATCGGTCGTGGCGTTCAGCAGGCCGATCGTGACGCCTTTCGGAAAGCGACCGATCAGCTTCGCCGCGCCGACGATGAGCGCGGGCTGGAGCGGGTCGTTCTCGCCGTAGTTGCCGGCGAGCTGCGGTGTGCGCCCGATTCGCCGGCTGTAGTAGAGTCCCTCGCCGCTGCAGTTGACGGCGCTGCAGTTCACGTCGGCGCGAAACAGGCCGCGGCCCGCTACGAAGAACGGGCGCCGTTCGTCGAAGAACGATTCGTAGGCCGAGAGATTCAGCACTGCGGGATCCGCCTCGACCTGGCCGAAATCGGGATTGACCGTCGCGTCGAGCGTCACGTTCGAGGCGAGGCGGTACTTGACGTCGCCGCCGATGGAGACGCGGTTGCGATTGAAGAAGCGGTTGCCGTCCACCTCGGATGCGCGCTTGGTGACCACATACGGCATCGCCTCGAGCCGGCGCGGTGCTTCGAGATCGTCCAGGCCGTGCAACAACCCGAACTGTGAGACGAAGCCCGCCTTGGACTGCCTGATCACCGGCCAGCTGACCCGCTCGGCGTGCCGGTATATGTTCCGGTCGATGGTGAGACCGAAGGTGTGCTCACGACCCGAGCTGTATCGCATCTGCGAGAGGGGGATCCTGAACTCCGCGCTCCATCCCAGCGAGTCGATGCGAGTCTCCGCGTCCCACACCGCGTCCCAGGCGCTGTCCTCGTTGCCGTCGTCGTAGATGGCCATGTCCATCTTCACGCCGGCGGCGTTGACGCCGAACTCGTAGCCCGTGCGCCGGTCGTGGTACGAATCGACGAACAGCCAGATCATGTCGGACGACGTGTACGTGTCCCGTCGCTCGAGCAGCTTGATGATGCTGTCGGGATGGGGATCGTACGCGCGCACGTAGACGTAGAGATTGGCCGCGTCGTAGGCGATCTTCGCCTCGGTCTTGTAGCGCGGCTCCTTGTCCTCGTTGGGCCGCCACATCCGGAATCGCGTGATCGGCGCGGCGGTGCGCCACACGGCATCGTCGTCGCGCCCGTCGATCACGGGCGCCTGCCCTGCCCGCAGGGCGACCGCGGTGCTGTCGGTCGGTGCGCCGGCGCGCAGGGGTGATGCCACTGGAGATGCCGCAGTCGAATCGTCGACGGGAGTGGCCTGCTGGGTCGTCTGGAACGACAGTGTGAACGCCAGAAGCAGGGGGGCGCCGAACATCGCAAACTCCTAGCTGGAAGTGCTCAGGGACCACGGTGGGGGCAGTCGTTCGGACACTCTACGCCGCCCAAAGGTTGGAAAGTTTCTTTGGGAGACTCGAACTCGACTGCTCGGCCGACGATCGCCGCGACGAGATTCAAGCATGCTGCCGTGATGTCGGTCTCGAGCTGAAGCTCCCGCGCTCGCTCGTTGTACCGCGCGTCGTTGCGTGCGGCGGCGGCCTCCTGCACGCGCCGCTCGCGTTGGAACCCGTTGAACACAGGGATGCTGAGCTGCGCGCCGAGCGAGAAGAGATTGCGCTGGAACTTGAAGGGGAACTTCTTGTTCTCGGCGAGCGCCTGTGCGCTCTCGAGTGGTGTGAGCGTGACGGTGCGGCAGACTTCCACCGCGGCGGCATCTCGGCGAGCGTCGGATTGGCGCGCCGTCCCTGGGCGAGCAGTTGGTCGAGCTGCAACGTCAGCTCGGTCATGGCGAACTCGGATGTCAGCGCCGCGCTGTCGGGACGCGACATCCCCATCTGCTGGAAGAGGCGGAGCATCTCGATCTCGGCCAGGTTGGCGGCACGCACCGGGGCGACCTCCTGCTGTCCGACGGCCACCTCGGCCCGACGCACATCGAGCGGCGTCACCGCGCCCGCCTCGGCGCGCGTCTTGGGCAGAGTGAGTTGCGCGCGCGCGCTTACGAGCAGCGTGTCCTACAGCAGGGTGACAGCGTTCTACTGCGCGTAGACGCCGATCTCGTAGTTGGACGAGATCTGATCGGACGCCGCGCCGAAGCGCTGGCCGGCGATCAGCTGCTGGAGTCCTTGCGCGCCGCGCGAGCCGCCGTCGAGTCCGATGCTGCGCTCTGTGCGCTGACGAAGGTAGGAACGCATGCGAGCATCTGAAGCGCGATCGTGGTGAGGAAGAGCGGGACCACGGCGAAGGTCACGGGTGCGCGGCGCAGCGCACGCAGCGCGTAGGGCAGATCGGCGATCATGGCTCCATCCACCCATCCTTGAGGTTGATCGTGCGGCTCCCGTAGCCGGCGTTTTCATCCGAGTGCGTGACTTGCACGATCGTCGTGCCCGCGGCGTTGAGGCGCGTGAACAGCTCCATTATCTCGCGTGCCTGCACGGAATGGAGGTTCCCGGTGGGCTCGTCGGCGAGGATGAGCGACGGCTCGGCGATCACGGCGCGCGCGATGCCGACGAGCTGCTGCTGCCCGCCGGAAAGCTGGCTCGGATAGAGGTCCTTCTTACCGACGATGTTGAAGCGGTCGAGCACGTCGGCGACGCGCGAGGCGCGCTCGCTCTTGTTCACGCCGCGATAGTCCAATGGAACACTAAGATTTTCTGCTACCGTCAAATCGTCGAGCAGGTGGTACTGCTGGAAGACGAAGCCGATGTGCTCGCGGGCGAGCTGCTGGCGACGCTTGTTGTCCAGCGCATGCACGGGCAGTCCGCGGAAGAAGAATTCGCCGGTGAACACGGCATCGAGCATTCCGAGGATGGCGAGCAGCGTGCTCTTGCCCGCGCCGGAGGGTCCCATCACGGTGACGAACTCACCCGCGGCGATATCGAGTGTGACGCGGCGGAGCACGTAGCTGACGCCGCCGGCGGTCTTGTAGGCCTTCTCGACGTTTCGGAGAGAGACGAGGGGGCTACTGCTCTCGCTGATCTGCCGTGAGTCCGACGAGTGCTTGGAGAGGATGCCCATGTTACGCGCGCGTTACGCGGGAACGACGTGCGCCGCTGAGCGGCTTCCACCAGCGAGCGCGGTGTCTTCCACCACTCTCCCATCGAACAGCTGTACCGAGCGGTCCGCGTGCGCCGCGTAGCGCGGATCGTGTGTGACCATGCAGATCGTCGCGCCGCCGCGGTGCAGCTCCTGGAGCAGCCCCATCACCGCCTCGCCGTTCTGCGAGTCGAGGTTTCCCGTGGGCTCGTCGGCGAGCAGGATGGCCGGTTCGCCCGCGACGGCGCGCGCCACGGCGACACGCTGCTGCTGACCACCCGAGAGCTGCGCCGGATAGTGCTTGGTGCGATGTGCCATCCCCACCTTCTCCAGCGCTTCCACCACGCGGCGCTTCCGCTCGGCGGCATCGAGCGCGGCGTCGCCGGTGCGATACGTGAGCGGCAGCTCGACGTTCTCGTACACGGTGAGGTCGCCGATGAGGTTGAACGCCTGGAAGATGAAGCCGATCTGCCGATTGCGGACGCGCGCACGCTCTGCTGGCGAGAGGCCCGACACCGGCTCACCCGCGAGGCGGTATTCGCCCTCGGTCGTGGCGTCGAGCAGGCCGAGGATGGAGAGGAGCGTCGTCTTGCCGCAGCCCGAGGGACCGGAGATGGCCACGTACTCACCCTGCTGCACGTCGAGGTGCACCTCGGTCAGTGCGTGCGTCTCCACCTCGTCGGTGACGAACACCTTCTTGATGCCGCGCATGCTGATCAACGCGTCCGCGTTGGGCGAGAGGGACTTGGCGTCGAGAGCATCGGTTGGCTGGATCATCGTTCGCTGATGAATGGGTTGAGAAGGGGCAACCTACTTGAGCTTCACGCGCTCGACGTTGTCCCACTGACTCATGTCGGAGACGATGACCTTGTCGCCGACCTCGAGCCCCTGCACGACCTGAATCGTGTTGACGGACGAGCGTCCAAGCTTGACGGGCACTCGCGAGGCATACTTGCCGTCCACGTCCAACCGGAAGAGGCCCACGGTGCTCTCGCCCTGGCCGTACGCCGGCCGAGCGACGTGCAAGACGTCGGACAGCCGCTCGATCTCGACGGTTCCGTCGACCGAGAGATCGGGACGCGCGCCGCGTGGAAGCTCGCCGTCGAGCGCGACCTCAACGGTGACGGTGCCGTTCTGCACGGACGGATCCACGCGCAGTACGTGTCCCTTGGCGATGCCGTTTCTCGTGTCGACATCCACGGGCTGGCCCGGGACGACGTCGCGCGCCTGTGTCTCCGGCACGCGCAGCACCGCCTTCAGCCGGCCGGGCTGCGCGAGCGTGGCGAGCACCTGGCCAGATACGACCCACTGCCCCAGCTCGAGTGGCAGCGTCTGCAACACGCCGTCCTCCGGGGCGCGCACCTTCATGGACGCGACGCGTGCCGCCTGGAACTCGGCGATGGAACGAGCGCGCTGCACCTCGCTCCGCTGTAGCGCGATCTGTCGTGCCATCGCGCCGTCCATCACCCTGAGCCGCGCCTGCTCGGCCGACAGTCGTGCGGCAGCCTCGGTCGCCTTCTCGTTGGCGAGCGCCATGTCGTTGTTGCTCACGAGCTGCTGCTTGCCCAGCGACGCGAACATCGCGGCCTGCCGCTTGGCATCGCTCGCCGCTGCTTCAGCGGACGCGATGGTTGACTGCTGGGTGAGCCGTTGCGTGGCGAGCGAGGTCTCGAGGTTCACCAGCGCCGCCTCGGCGGTGGTGACCTGACGTCCCGCTTCGAGCGCCTCGAGCTGCACGTCCGGGTTGGACATGTCGAGCAGATCGGCTCCGCCGGTGACGGTGGCGCCGGGCCGCACCGGCAGCCGCTCGATGCGCCCCGCGGTGAGCGCCGATACGAGCCGCACGCGCTCGGGCACGAGCGTGCCGGGCGCGCGGACGGCGCGCACCATGGTGCCACGTTGCACGGAGTCGATCAGCAGCGTCGACCGCTCCACGGACGGTGCTGCCGTCGGCAAGCTGGCGAGCACGAACGTGGCGGCGATGAGCACGGCAACCGCACCTGCGCCCGCGATGTATTTGCCCCGCTTCTTCTGCGGAGGTCTCGGGATGTCCATCTGGATGTCGGTTCCTGAAGCTGCGGTCGAGCGGGAGAGGAGCGGCTCAATAAGGCGAGGAGCGTGCCTTATGCCGACCGAGCTTCAAGATCAATGGCCACAACGAGTTCATCACCTGCGCGCGCTCGTCGCGGGCTCGCCGGCGTTCGCTTCTGGGATTCCACGTTCCATTATCGAACAGTGTGGCGCCCTGGCCGTCTCGGGGACCAACCGTATGTTTGGCGGGACGAACCGTGCATCTCGCGATCGACTCGCCACTTCCGGCGCAGACGATTCTGCGCGCCCGCCCCGAGGAAGCACCAATGAAAATGCGCTCCCTGCTGCCGCTGATCGCCACCGCCTCGCTGCTGTCCGGCTGTGACGGCGACAAAGCGACGTCGCTGCTCGCGCCTACCGCCCCGTCGCTCATCACGAACGGCTCGCTCGATGGCGAGGGCCATCCCGCAGTGATCCTGATCATCATGGATGTCGCGGGCTCGCCAGCTTATCGCTGCTCCGGCACGCTTCTCTCTCCCACGGTCGTGCTCACGGCGGGACACTGCGCGGGAGAGAAGGGAGAGTTCAGTGGCCTTCGCGTGTTTACCGAGTCGGACGTCCAGAACGGCGACAACAACTATCCATTCGCCGGCCCGAACACCGTCGAGGCGATCGCGTGGGCTGCTCACCCGCTGTTCACCGAAGCTGCCTTCTCGCTGCACGACGTGGGCGTCGTCGTGCTTTCGGCACCCGTCACGCTTCCGGCCGGCGCGTCATACGGGCGGCTCCCCACGCTCGATCAGCTCGACGCGCTCAAGCCGCGCAGAAGCACGACCTTCACCGCGGTCGGCTACGGGCTCCAGCGCATCAACCCCGCGAAGTTCGTCGGCGAGAAGATCCGCATGGTGGCCGAGCCACACCTGCTGCAGATCAACACGGGCTTCACCGGCAACTTCTCGCTGCTTCTGTCGAACAACGCGTCGACGGGCGGGACCTGCTTCGGCGACTCGGGCGGTCCGAACTTCCTCGGCAGCAGCAACGTCGTGGCGGGCGTGACGTCGTTCGGCATCAACGGCACCTGCGGTGGCACGGGCGGCGTGTTCCGCCTCGACCGTGCGGACGTACTCGACTTCGTGTCGAAGTACCTCTAGGGCGGCCGAGACCAACGCGTAGCGATCATGGGGTCGGTATCGTTCAACGATACCGACCCCATGATCGATGGCGCTACAACGGGATCCGCAAGCGCGCCACGCATCCTCGCGCGCCCTCGCGCTCCTCGAGCGTGAGCGTCCCGCTGTGCGCCTCGGCGATCTGGCGCGACAGGACCAGTCCGATCCCGGTGCCTGTGCGCTTCGTCGTGAAGAACGGCGTGAACAGGTTCGCCGTCGCGGGGAGGCCGGGGCCCTCGTCCACCACGCGCAGATCCAACACGCCCTGCTGCCGGTCCCACGCGATCTCGACGCCGCCGCCCGTCTCGGTCGACGCGTCCACCGCGTTGCTCACGAGATTGATCAGCAGCTGTTCGAGCTGGTCGCCGTCGGCCGCCAGTGTGATCGACGGGCCCGGACGCACGCGGACCGGGAGCCGCTTCTCCAACTGCACGACGCGATTGACGAGCGCGCCCACGTCGACGGGCGTGAGCACCGGCGCGGGCAGGCGCGCCATGCGCGCGTAGCTGCGCATGAAGCGGCTGAGGCTCTCGGCGCGGCCACCGATCACGTCGAGCCCGCGCTCCAGGTCCTCGTCCGCGTCAGCGGGTCGGGGCGCGCGGCCCAACAGCGCGCGCAACGTGCCCGCGATGGACTGGATGGGCGCGAGGGAGTTGTTGATCTCGTGGCTCAGCACTCGCACGAGCCGCTGCCACGCCTGGCGCTCTTCCTCGCGCAGCGCCTGGCGCAGATCGGTGAGCACCAGCAGCCGCATCGGGACGCCACCCTGACGGAACGAGCTGCGGCGCAGCTCCCATCGGCCGCCGTCGGCGGGAAAGGCGGCGTCGAGCACGCGGCGAGACTCGCCGGCGAGACAGGCGCCGAGTCCAACGGCCACTGCGGCGCGACCGACGAGCTGCGCTGCCGGCCTGCCGAGGAGCCGCTCGCCGGCTCGGTTCACGAGTCGCAAGACGTCACTCTCGTCCACGGCGAACACGGCGACGTCGATCTCCTCCATCACCCGCGCGAGCAGCACCTCCGCCTCGAGCGCGCCGAGCCGCTGCGCGCGCAGTGGCTCGCGCAGCGCATTCACCTCGGCGAAGGCGAGGCCGAGCGGATCGTCGAGGTCCGCGCCACGCGCGCGAAACGAGTAGTCGCCCTCGCGCAGCGCGGCGAGCAGGTTGGCGAGTGTCTGCAGCGGATGCACGACGTGCGCGCGGACCGCGGCCGCGGCGCCGATCCACGCGCCGAGCACGATCACGCCCACGGTCCACAGCACGCGCGCCGGATAGTCGCCCCTGCCGAGCAACACCAGCACGACGATCACCGCCGGCAGTCCTCCCGCGAGCGCGATCGCGAGCACTCCGAGATCGTGCGAGAGTCGGCGCCGGCCTCCCGTCGGCCGCCCTACCGGAGGCGGCGAGCTCACAATCCGTAATACTGCAGCCGCCGATACAGCGCGCTGCGGCTCACGCCGAGCGCCTCGGCGGCGCGGCTCACGTTGCCGCCGTGTCGCGCGAGCGCACGCTGGATGAGCAGTCGCTCGGCACCCTCGAGCGTGAGATCGTCGGTGAGGTCGCCATCGGCGGGCGAGGCCGATGCCCGCGCGGGCTGGAGGCCGAGATCGTCCTCGGTCACCGTTGGTCCGCGCGCCATCAGCACGGCGCGCTCGACCGAATGGCGAAGTTCGCGCACGTTGCCGGGCCACGGATGGTCGAGCAGCGCGCGCATCGCGCCCGGCGTGAGCTCGATGGCGGGCTTCTTGTAGCGCGCGGCCTGCTCGCGCAGAAAGAGCGCGGCGAGCTGTGGCACGTCCTCGCGACGCTCGCGGAGGGCGGGCACGTGGACCTCCACCGTGTTGAGGCGGTAGAGCAGATCCTCGCGGAAGCGTCCCTCCTTCACCTCGCGGGCGAGGTCGGCGTTCGTGGCAGCGAGCACGCGCACGTCGACGCGTCGCACGCGCGAGGAACCGACGCGCTGCAGGTCGCCGCTTTCCAATACTCTCAACAACTTGCTCTGCTGCTTCAACGACACGTTGGCGATCTCGTCGAGGAACAGCGTCCCGCCGTCGGCGAGCTCGAACGAGCCGACGCGATCAGTCCTGGCGTCGGTGAACGCGCCCTTCACGTGGCCGAACAGCTCACTCTCGAACAGTGTCTCGGCGATGCCGCCCGCGTTCACGGTGATGAGCGGCCGATCGGCGCGAAGCGATGCCGCGTGAATCCAGCGCGCCACGACATCCTTCCCCGTTCCGTGCTCGCCGGTGATGAGCACATTGACGTCGCTGGGCGCGATGCGCTCCAACTGGCCAACCAGCGTCTGCATCAGGCGAGACTCGGCCACGAGCGCGGGACGCGCCTCGGTGCCGCGGAGCCGCTGGTTATCGGCGGCGAGGCGGCGCGTCGTGCGGATCGCGCGCGCGAGCTCCACCTGGGTGCGCAGCGTGGCGAGCAAGCGCGCGTTGTCCCATGGCTTCTCCACATAGTCGCGCGCGCCGAGCTGAATCGCTTCGACCGCGCTCTCGACCGAGCCCCATGCCGTCATGACGATCACCGGGAGCGTGGCATCGAGCGCCTGGAGCTTGCCGAGGAGCGTGAGTCCTTCGCGGCCGCTCGTCGTGTCGCGCGTGTAGTTCAGGTCGATGAGGGCCACATCGAACTCCGACTCGTCCGCGGCGCGGAGCATCGCCGCGGGCGAGTTCGCCGTCTCGGCGACGAAGCCTTCTCCCTTGAGCAGGAGGCGAAGGGCCTCGAGCACGTCGGGCTGGTCGTCGGCGATCAGGATGCGCGGGGGGAGCTGGGTCACGACGAGTGATGATGTGGACGTCGGCGGGAGGACGTGGGCTTCATATGGAAGCCCGGCGTTACCGATGATGTCAAGCGCGCGGCCAGCTCGATGAAGTGTACGGGCGACGAGCTATCGCGGAACTCAACGGCTGGCGACGGCCGCTCGGGCTCACCATCACGATTGGGGTAACGGACAGAAACGGAGTGAATGGACAGCCGCTACGGCAACTGCACGGCAGCTGTTTGTTTCTCGCGGAGGCGCAGGGGGCGCGGCGGACTACAACGGATTTCATCGCGCGGAGGGCGCGGAGCCGCAAAGAGCGCACACCCATCAAAGCGCGAGCACCACACGGCTCTCGCAGCTACTCTAGGCCAGTGCGTTTGGGAATGTGGTGGGAGAGTCCATCCCCGCGGCCCCAAAGCTGTTGGCCGTTGCCGTTGCAGTTCAGTTGCAGTCCTCCGCGCCCCCTGCGCCTCCGCGAGAAACGAACAGCTGCCGGACCGCCCGCCACACACCGATCCTACGCATGCAGCAAACAGCGGCCGTTTTACCCCCCACTCACCGCCGGCACGATCGTGATCGTCGCGCCGTCGTCGACCCGTGTCGAGAGCCCATCCATGAACCGGATGCTCTCGTCGCCGACGAAGACATTGACGTGCCGACGCAGCTCGCCCTGCTCCGTGAGCACGCGATCGGTCACCGCCGGCCAGCGCGCCGCGAGCTCGGCCAGCGCGCCGGCGACCGTCGTGCACGAGGCGTCCACGCTCACCTCGCCGGTGCCGCGTGCGTAGCGTGTGAGTGCGCTCGGCAGAATGATCGAGATCGCCATCCGTCGCCTATCCCAGTCAGCTCGGCCGCACCACCGCCGCCTTCACGCAGCAGATCGGCGGCAGCGTCTCGATGATCGACGTCCAGCTCTCGCCCGCGTCCGATGATGCGTACAGCTTGCCGCTGCGCGTGCCGAAGTACACGCCGGCCGATGCGTGGGTATCCGTGGTGAGCGCGTCGCGCAGCACGCTCTCGAACGCCTGCTCCTGTGGCAGACCGTTTCCGAGCGGCTCCCACGACGCGCCGGCGTCGCGCGTGCGGTAGACACGCAGCTTCGCGTCTGGGACGATACGGAACTCGTCCGACTGAAGCGGCACGATGTAGGCGGTATCCGGATCGTGGGGATGCATCTGGATAGCGAAGCCAAAGTCCGATGGGACGCCATTGGCGATGTCCTGCCAGCTGTCGCCCCAGTCGTCGCTGCGGTAGAGGCCCCAGTGGTTCTGCAGGAAGAGTCGCTCGGGGCGCGACGGATGGTTGACGACCTTGTGCACGCACTGGCCGAACTCCGGCATCTTGTCCGGAAGGAACACCGCGCGCACGCCGCTGTTGCGCGGCGTCCAGCTCTCGCCGTCATCGTCGGTGCGATAGAATCCTGCCGTGGAGATGGCGATGCCCATGCGTCGCGGCTCCGTCGCGTCGAGCACGATGGTGTGCAGACAGAGTCCACCGCCGCCGGGCATCCACTTGGGGCGATGCGCGTGTTCGAGCAGGCCCTTCACCGGCTCCCAGCTCTCGCCGGCATCGCCAGACCGGAAGAGCGCAGCGGGCTCCACGCCGCACCACAGCACGTCGGGCTCGTCATCGAGTGCGGGAGTGATCTGCCACACCTGCGCGAGCGACAATCCCGACGACTCGGGAAATCGCACCGCCTGGCGCTCCGGTCCGGTCCACGTCTGGCCGAAGTCGTCGCTCAGCCGGATCGTGCTGCCCCAGTGATTGCTCTGTGCGCCCACGAGCGTGCGAGTGCGGCCAGCGCGTTGATCGTACGCGATCGCGTACACCGCTTCACCGGGGAAATGTGGACCGGCCACCTCCCATCGCTGGCGTGACGCATCGGAGGAGATGATGAATGCGCCCTTGGTGGTCCCGACGAGCAATAGGACGTCGCCGGGTGCGGGGGGAGCGGTGCGCGAGGTAGACATGAACGAGTGGCGGAGGGAGGGACGACAACTCTGCGCCTGCCGAGCCCACCGCGCAAGCTCTGGCTGGAGCTCATCGCATACAGGCGGAGGGAAACGCGACGTTCGTCGCGTGCGCCGCCTCCTGCAGCACGCGGATCGTCTCGGGCGAGATCGAGGACGGCGCACCAGCTGCGGTCGCTCGCGCCGGCAGCGACCGGGCGTCGTGGCCGGTGATTCGCTCGTACATCACCAGCGCGACGAGATAGGTGCCGAGCGACGAGGGATGGAAGTCATCGGGCCCGTAGAGGCGCAGCGTGGGATCGGCGCGCCACGCCGCACGCCACGCCTCGCCGGCCGGCCAGAAGTCACCGTTCACCTGACAGGCCGTCTCCTGGAACGACGTCCGCACCCGATCGAAGTTCGCCGAGTCGACGAGCGCCGGCCACACCATGTAGAGCGCAGGGCGCGCGCCCGATGCGCGAATGGGCTCGTCGAGCTGCTTCGCGGCGAGGATCAGCGTGTCGCGATCGATCACGCGCGACGTCGGACCCTGCTGCAACACGACGTACTCCCATCGCGCACCGCGGATGCGCTCGAGCGCGTCGGTCTTCCCCGCACCCACGAGATGGTCGATGAGCGCGAAGCCAGGCCGCGTCACCGACGAGACGACGATCGTGTCGCCACCCATCGTGGCGATGGCGGCGAGCGTGCCCGGCAGGTCGTTGAAGTAGGTGAGGCTGTTGCCGATGAACAGCACGCGATGCCGCGGCGACAAGGCCGGCTCGCTCGCGCGCATGGTACCGCTGCATGCGGCGGCACCAGCGACCAGCGTACAGCACGCAACTCCGGCGAGCGCGACGAGCCTCATCATCTGGGCGAGGGGATGGACGTGGGTCGGCGCACCATTGAATGCAGACCGGGGAGACGTACGCGCCTCGGCATGCGCCGAGATAGGACCTTTCGGAAAGGTGCATGAGGAGCGCGGCCGCGCCGCACCCATCGGAGCCGCGCTGTCTCGCCGGCCTACGGGAGCATAGCGTCGAGCGAGTAGCCGCGATTGAAGTATCTTGCGCGCCAGTCTGGTGCGACGCGGTCGAGCAGCAGCGCCGTGCCCGCGCCGACGGGGTAGAACAGGACGCGCCGCGATCGGACAAGATCGCTCTCGCGGAGCTCACTCCGAATGCTTGCGTCGAGAGTGGCCGCGGCCGACGCATAGCTCGTGAAGTCGGGCAGCGCGCGGAATGCCGCGCTCGGCGCGAACCGCTCGGCCGCCCACCGCGCGACGTGCAGCTCCGTATAGCGAGCGACGCCCTCCTGCCACATCTGAAACGCGAGATACTTCTCGTCGTCCGCGCCGATCACGGCGCGGAGCGTCGCACGCGCGTCGGCGACTGCGCGCCACTTCAGGTCGCGAGCATTGCCTGATGTCGAATCCAACGCAGCGCGCAAGGCGCGCGTGAGATCGCCGAAGCGCGCCGTCACCGCGCTCGAGTCGTATGGAAAAGGGAAGTCGAGCATCCACATCCCCGTCTGGTCGCCGCGAGAGAGACCGAGCGCCGCGACGCCGCCGTAGTAATCCGGTCGCGACATCTGGAGCTGATGGAAGTGCTCGTGCAGCAGCGTGAGCACCCACGCGGTGCTCGTCTTGCGGGTCGCACCTGGCTGGCCGACGACGATGGTCGGCACGCCGCTAACAGCCGGAAAGGTGGCGAGAAAGGTGGGCGCGAGGACCCGCGCGCGGCTGTACACCTCGGTGCCGAGCAGCGAATCGTAGCCCACGCGCGCGAAGTCGGCCGACGGGCGTGGATGGCGGAGGAGGAACTCGCGCTCCGGCGTGATGAGCAGGACGGCAAATGGGGCGCTCGTCCACTCGGGCCACAGTTGGTCTCCCAACTCCGCGCCCAGCCGGAAGGTCTCGGCGAGGCGAACCCGGTCGTCGGTGGCGAGTGCGGGCGTGGTCGCCGACGCCGGTGCAGCGGCGGCGGTTGGGCGCGGGGAGGGGACGACCGTGACTGAGCGCGGCGCGCCACAGGCGGCTCCGGTTCCGATGGTGACGAGGAGGGCGAGGAGCGTTCGGCGCATGTCGTCGTGTCCTGAGATGTCCTCGAGCGTGAAGTCGTGAGCTCGTTGGACACGGCGTCGCCGCCGGCGGTTGCCGTCTTGACCGGCCCTAGCTTCCGAGTGCGCGATCCTCGGTGCGTTCCGTCTGGAGCTTCGTCAAGAACCGTTGGCCCTCGCCGATCCGCTCGACCTCGACGGCGATGGACTCGACCGCCTGCTCGAGCCTCATCAGCCGATCGTCTTCGACGCGAGGCGCGATCTCCAGCCGGCGTCTGGACCGCGCGATGTAGGCATGCACGGCGACTCCGATGCCCGTCAGCGCGCCGATCGAGGTGATCGCGACAAAGGCGAATTGCGCGAATACCGCTGTGTCTTCGGGGTTCATTTTCGCAGCCGTCCAGCGTGGGTGCGCGAATATGCGCGCGGTGTCGGGAGCGCGTGCTGAGAGTCTTAACCTACGCTCGCGTCCGAACGAGGGTTTCCGGGCGTGAGCCGCCCGGGGCGCTCAGATGGCCGGGCGCTCGGGCAGCGGTTCTGCGGTGACCCAGCGGCATCCCGCGGCGGCGGCGGCCCGGATGCGCCGGACGAAGAGCTCGGACTGCGCGCCTCGGGCGGCTGTGTGATGGGACTCATCCGCACGGATGACGCGACGTACGCCGGCCGTGGCGATGGATCGCGATGCGGAGCCGCTCGCGTTGCTCTCTGCTGCGCGCGCTATGCATCCGCGCCCAGGCTTCCGCGTCGACCTGCTCGGCGTCCTCGGCACACGTTGGCGATGCGGGCGCGGTCATGCGACATCACAATGA
>JBDSDB010000101.1:0-57967 GCA_039920785.1 Gemmatimonadaceae bacterium | reverse complement strand
CGGTGACGTGGCCCGTCGACCTCGTGCGGCTGATGAAAGATGCCGACTGTTGCCGCGGCCTAGACGATACCACTATTGTCTCTGGCGATCGTGCCGCCCCGCCAGTGGTGCGCGGAGCGGCACGGTCCGAGTCATCTGCACGAGTCTCATGACGAAGACCGCTCTACAAGAATCTCCCTTGAACGCCCTGACCGACACCATCGATAGTCGACGCCCGGTCACTGCCGGCGAACGCGCGCGAGACGAGCAGGAATCGACGCGGCTCCCCGAGCGGAACCTCGATGTGCTTCGCGCGGTGGCGGTGCTGTGCGTGCTCGCCAATCACACCGCCCTGCTCGCGTACCAGAAGGCTTCGGTCGTCGCGCTGGTCACCCGGATCGGCAACGCGGGCGTGCAGCTGTTCTTCGTGCACACCGCGCTCGTGCTCATGGCGTCCCTGGAACGGCAGGGCGAGAGCCGGCCGTCGCTTGTCACCTTCTACCTGAGGCGCGCATTCCGCATCTACCCGCTGGCCATCGCCACGGTGTTGCTGGTCGTCGCTGTGGGAATCCCGCGATTCCCACCCGTCATCGGCACCCAGGCGGAAGTCGATCATTGGTCGCTCGGCGTCGTGGCCGCGAACATCGCGCTCGTTCAAAACGTCCTGAACCTGCAGGATGTGCTCGGCCCCTTCTGGACGCTGCCCGTGGAGGTCGACATGTATCTCCTGCTGCCGTTCTGCTTCCTGATCGCGAGGAGTCCCCGCTCGCGCGGCATGGTGGCGCTCTTCGTCG
This sequence comes from Gemmatimonadaceae bacterium, assembly GCA_039920785.1. Lineage (GTDB taxonomy): Bacteria > Gemmatimonadota > Gemmatimonadetes > Gemmatimonadales > Gemmatimonadaceae > AG11. The sequence continues at coordinate 57,194 of JBDSDB010000101.1, read as the reverse complement.
CTCTGGTGGCGGCGAGCTTCGTCACCACCAACTCGCGAGTGCCGGGTGCGTGGCGGCTGAACGTCTTTCACTATGGCCCCTGTTTCTTCGGTGGTGTCCTCGCCTTTCATCTGCTGCGTGATCGCGCGCGCGCGAAGCTCCCGCCCTGGACGCTGGTGCCTGTGATCATCGCCACCGTCGTCGCGGTTCCCATTCTCGCCGGTGTGTCGCCGGTGTACGTCTCGCTCTGGGCTCCGTGTCTCTTCCTGGGCATGACGCTTCCGTGGATCGGCGAGCTGCCGCCGTCCCTCGTCACCATCGCGGGAAAGACGATCGCCAGGTATAGCTACGGCATCTACCTGCTACACATCCCGATCTTCTGGTTCGCGTTCGGCGCGTGCCGCGCCCTGCCGCTCGGCGCGCAGGCGTCCATCGCCGTGCTCGGGATCTTCCTCGTTCCGTGGGTGGCCTTTCACGCCGTCGAGCAGCCATCCATCCGTCTCGGGCAGCGTCTCACGCGCCGCCGACCCTCGCTGGCTGCAATCGAGCCGGTTCCCTGACGCCCAGGCCTCGACGCATGCGATACCGAGCGGTCGTCATGCTCCTTCTGCTGTGCTCCGCCCGGATCGAGAGCCAGTCTGCCCCCACCGCGTCCTTCACCGGGCTGCCTTCGGTCGACTCGGCCGCGGTCGCGCGAGCGGCGTGGCGGCGCGGTCAGCTCGCGCTCCGTGCCCGCGACCACGCCAGCGCCATGCGCGAGCTCGCGCACGCGGTGGCGGCGTGGCCCACGCAGCCCGCCTACGTGTGGGGCCTCGCGGTGGCCTCGGCGATCTCCGCCGACACCGCGACTCTTCTTCGCACGCTCGGCGCGTATGCCGACTTCGAGCTCGGCAACGACCTGCGCGCCGACACGATCTTCGCCCACTATGCCGCGCGCCCGGAGTTCGCCGACGTCGTCGCACGCCACGATCGCAATCGTGCGCCCAAGGCACGCAGCCACGTCGCGATGACACTCGCCGATGCCAGCCTCTGGCCTGAAGGCATCGACTACGACCCGCGCACCGAGCGATGGTACATCGCCAGCGTCCGCCGTCGCACCATCGTCGAAGCGGGCGCGCGCTCTCCCGCACGCGATCTGTGGCGACGCGAGACGGCCGGCATGGGCGCAATGCTCGCCGTGCGCGTCGACCGCGCGCGTGGCGTGCTCTGGGCGACGACGAGCGGCATGCCGCAGATGCTCGGCTACGCTCCCGCGGACTCGGGCATCGCGGCACTGCTGCGGATCCGGATCAGCGACGGTGCCATCGTGCACCGCTGGGATCTCGCGCCCACGGCGCGCGGACACGTGCTGGGCGACGTGGCCGTCGGGCCAGCGGGCGACGTGTTCTTCTCGGACTCGAACGAGCCGGTGCTCTACAGACTTCGACCAGGCCGCGACTCGCTCGAGCGCATCACGAGTCCGCTGTTCCGATCGCTGCAGGGCATCGCACCGACGCCCGATGGGCGCGCGCTGTTCATCGCCGACTACTCGCACGGCATCCTCCGTGTCGATCTCGGGAGCGGCAGGGCGACGCGAGTGCAGGACGCGCCACGCTCCACGTCACTCGGCTGCGACGGTATCGTCTGGGACCGGGGCGGCATCATCGCCATCCAGAACGGCGTGTCGCCCGCACGCGTGGTGCGCTTCACACTCGACGCGTCCGGGTCGCGCTTCGTGCGCGCCGACGTCATCGATCGGAACGCTGTCGTCGCCGACGAGCCGACGATCGGCACGATCGTCGGGAGGGAGTTCATCTACGTCGCCAACAGCCAGTGGGAGAAACACACCGACGACGGAGTGCCGAAGCCCGGCGTGAAGCTCACCACGCCTGTGCTGCTGGCGGTGCCGCTGCCGCCGCTAGTCGTGGTCCGCCCCGGCCGCGTAAAGTGAGCGCGGCACCATGCTGACACGATCGGACGTCGAATCGATGCGCGCCGCCGCGCGAGATTACCTCGCGCTGGCGGGCATCGTGCTGACTCCCGAAGAGTCGATGTCCATCGAGGTCGCCGACTTCGGCCTGGGCGAGGTGCGCCTCACCGGCCTGCAGCTCGTCACCTACGTGAACACCGAACGCGTGTGCGCCAAGGAGCTCGTGCTGCTGCCGGGTCAGACCTGTCCCGAGCATCGTCATCCGCCGATCGGCGCCGAGCCGGGCAAGGAGGAGACATTTCGCTGCCGCTGGGGAACGGTCTACCTCTATGTCCCTGGACGACGGTCGGCGTCGGCCGACGCGCGCTGCACACCGCCAGCAGGTCGCGAGCATACCTACACGGTGTGGAGCGAGATCCGTCTGCTGCCCGGCGAGCAATACACCATCCCACCCGACACGCTGCACTGGTTCCAGGCCGGAACGTTCGGGGCCGTCGTGTCGGAATTCTCCACGAGGAGTCGGGACGAGCTCGACGTCTTCACCGATCCCGAGATCGAGCGCGATACACGGGTCGCTGCCGATCCGTCGTGATCGTGCTCGCCGCAACCTCCTGGCGAACGCTCAGGGGCGCAGCTTCCTCACGAGCTCGGAGACGTGCGCCGCGACCGGCAGGACGACGCTCGCGAGCTGCTTCCGCCATCGATCGAGCCGCCATCGCTGCACGCCCGCGCCGATCCCAGTGCCGACCACCGCGCCCGCCGTCCCCAACGCGAGCGCTGCGCCGAGCCCGGGCCACGCGCCGCCCGATACGCCCACGATCGGGAACAGCGCCGCGGGCACGCCGAGGACGCCGCAGCTCGCGAGGTCCAATGTGGTCATGGCGGGCGCGTGACTCCAGACCTCGATCGTGGTCTCGCGATCTCTCGTGCGAAGCTCGACGCGGAGAGAGCCCGGTGCCCCGTTCGGCTTGCCGATCTCGAAGTCGAGCCCGTGCGACGTTCGCGTGAGGTGCAGTGGCGAAGTGAGCGTTCGGATCTCGCTCGTCAAGCGATCGAGGTCATCGCTGGTCAGTTCGCCGGCTAGCGCGTGCACGGCGTGGAACCGGCCGTCGCTCACGTGCGCCGTTCGCAGCGCCACGCTCAGCGACGCCGCCGCGACGGCCGCGCGTGCGATGCCGACCTCCGCGGCGGCGTGCTCGATCTCAGCGAGCGTGAGACCGTCCGCTCCGACGTCCAGTGGCGCCGGGCTCGGCGCCGCAGCCGCCGCTTGCTCGTCGAGCTGCGCCGCTTCGCGCAGGATCAGCGCAACCTCCTCGCGGTCGAAGGTGCGCCTGGCGGGCGGCGTATCGCTCATCCGGCGCCGACGATCGGGTGCGGCAGCATTGGCGTTCTCCTGGTGATCCGGCGTCGTCCCGTACGTCGCCATTCCTGCCGTGGCCACGCGGCACTTCAACCTACGGAGAAGCACCGGACAGGAGAATGACTGATGTCGGTAAAGCGCCTGCTACCTCGGAACGTCGAGAGCTACTTCGTCCTCGACATCAATGCCTCGAGGCGCAGGAGGGGCGGAGCTGGCCGCACCGGCACCAGCGCTGCGCGGCCGTCGCGCAGCGTCGTGGGCGGAGTCTGCAGGGTCGGGGAGATGCTTCCAAAAGAGCGAAGGAGGGCATCGGTGAAACCGATGGGCCGACGTGACGCTGTCGCCACAGCGTCATCCCAGGGCAGAGAATTTCACGTCACTCCGTTGCCAGGGGCGATCGCTCGCCGCTGCCGAAGCACCTCGTACAGCGCGATCCCCACGCTCGTGGACAGGTTGAGCGACCGCACGCGGGGCGACAGAATCGGCATGGCGAGGAACCGGTCGTCGAATCGCTCGTGTAGCTCCGCCGGTAGTCCGCCGGTCTCGCGCCCGAATATGAGCACGATGTCGCCGGGCACACCCAGCGGCGCCTCCCACAGAAGTCGCGTCGCCTTCGTCGAGAAGAAATACGGTTCTCCGAGCGCGGGCAACTCGCGCGCGAACGCATCCCAACTCGGCCACACGCGCACGTCGACGTGCTCCCAGTAGTCGAGTCCAGCGCGCTTCACCTCGCGCTCGTCGAGCGAGAAGCCGAGCGGCTCGATGAGGTGCAGAGTGGCGCCGACGGCGAGGCAGGTCCGGCCCGCGTTCCCGGTATTCCAATGGATCTCGGGGTGCACGAGCACGACGTGTATCGCCAATGGCCGACGACTCGAGAGTGGGTGTCGTGCGTGAAACTACGGCGCCGCCGGCGCTGATGTCGACGGGCGCCGCGACTGGCTCCCATTGTCCATGTCGGAGAAGATCTGCCACGAGCCGTTACGGTCTCGGCGGAGCGTGACCGTGAACTTGCCCATGTCGGTGTTGCCTTCGCCGTATCCGTAGGTACCGATGATGAAGCCGATCGTGTCCGCTGTCGCGTAGCCGATCGCGCGCAATCGGAGCGGTCCGCCCGCCTGGCCCGTGTACGCGGTCGCGATCGCAGCGCGCCCGCGAAGGGGCGCTCGTCCCGACTGGAGCACGAAGCCATCCTTTGCGAAGAGTGCGGCGACGGCCGATGGGTCTCCCGACCGCCATGCTCTCTCGTAGTCGCGCAGCACTCGATCGACCTCCGGCGGCAACACGACCGACGGCGGAACCGCGTCGATCGCGGGCGTCGCGGCTGGCGTGGGGTTCTGCGCGAGAGCCGTACAGAAGGCGCCCGACGCGAGGAGCGACGACAGTCCGGTCACGAAGATGTGTCGCATGGCTCCGCGTGTGGAAGTGAACGCCTCAACCGGCGCTCGCCGCCGTGCCCGCGGCGTCCTTGCGCAGCTTCGCTGCCGCGAGGTCGGTATTGCCCATGGTGCTCGCGCGACGGCTCGATGCGAGGCTCACGAGACCGCGTCCCATCCCTTTGAGCTCGTTGTGCCAGAGTTCCTGTCCGTTCGCGGGATCCAGGCGCCACACCTCGCCCGAATTCGCTGCGAGCAGCGCCTCGCCATCCCAGAGCACGGTCACGTAGTCCGATGAGCGGAGTTCGGCGCGCCATACCTCGGCGCCGGTTCGGTCGTCGATGGCCACGACGACATTCTTGATGCCGATGAAGATCAAGACCAGTGGATCACGCGGCACATGCACCTCCTACGTTGGGGCCGGCCAAGTCGATTGGGAAACGAACACAATACAGAGGGAACCGCGGCGCCGCCGCCACGAGGAGTCGCGACCCGCGGAGACGCCTGCACGCTGCCCGCTGGATCAATCCGAGCTCGGTCGTCAGCTGGCAGCTACGGCAGCGTCGTCACGCATGTGCGCGCCCGTCTCCCGAAAGCGCGCGACCGTCTAACTTTGGATTGCGGACGCACCACTGCCCGCACCTGTCCAGCACCGAAACGTTGAATGCCGGAACCCGACGCTCTCGCGCTCTTCCATCCTCTCGTCCGCACCTGGTTCACCGAGACTCTCGGCGAACCGAGCGCCCCGCAGCGGGCCGGCTGGCCCGCCATCGCCTCCGGCTCCGATACCCTCATCCTCGCTCCTACGGGCACGGGGAAGACGCTCGCCGCCTTCCTGTGGGAGCTCAACGCTCTCATCACCGACGGGCTCGATGCGCCGCTCGCCAACGCAGTCCACCTGCTCTACGTCTCACCGCTCAAGGCGCTCAACAACGACGTCCAGCGCAACCTCGAGCTCCCGCTTGCGCAGCTGAAGGAACGGTTCGAGCGCGCCGGCGACAAGTTCCCCGAGATCCGCGTCGCCGTGCGCACGGGGGACACGACCTCCGCGGCGCGCGCGAAGATGCTGCGCAAGACGCCGCACATCCTCATCACCACACCGGAGTCGCTGCACATCCTCCTCACGAGCGTGCGCGGCCGCACGATGTTCTCGTCCCTCCGCGCCGTCATCGTCGACGAGATCCACGCCGTGGCCGGCACGAAGCGCGGCGCGCACATGGCGCTCACCCTCGAGCGACTCAGCCGCGTGGCCCCCGATGCGCCGCAGCGCATCGGACTCTCCGCCACACAGAAGCCGCTCGACGAGATCGCCCGCTTCCTCGGCGGGTGCGACGCGCCGATTCCCGAGCAGACCGGTTCGAACTTCCGGCCCGTCCATATCGTCGACTGCGGTCTCGTCAAGCGGATGGACACCCGCGTCGTCTCGCCGGTCGACGATCTCTCGCACGTCGATGGAACGATCTGGACGTCGGTCGTACCGCTCGTGCTCGACCAGATCCGTGCGGCGCGCACAACGCTCGTCTTCGTCAACAACCGCGCGCAATCGGAGAAGATCGCCGGCCGAGTCAACGCGCTCGCCGGCGAAGAGATCGCACTCCCGTACCACGGCTCCCTCTCGCGCGAGCGCCGCTTCCTGCTGGAGGAGCGACTCAAGGCGGGCGAGCTGCGCGCGCTGGTCACCACGAGCTCCCTCGAGCTCGGGATCGACGTCGGCTCCGTCGACCTGGTGCTCCAGCTCCAGAGCCCCAAGCGCGTGACGTCGGCGCTGCAACGCGTCGGCCGCGCGGGCCACACGCTCGCCGCCACGAGCCGCGGCGTCTTCGTCCCGACGTTTCGCGACGACGCGCTCGAGCAGCTCGCCATCGTCTACGCCATGAAGGAGGGCGATGTCGAGCCCACGCGCGTCGTCCAGAACGCGCTCGACGTGCTCGCACAGATCCTCGTCGCTTGCGTCGCGTCGGAGACGCCGGAATGGACCGCCGCCGAGCTGTTCGACTTCGTGCGGACTGCGTATCCCTACCACACGCTGACGCGCGGTGCCTTCGACGAGACGCTCGCGATGCTCGCCGGGAAGTATCCTTCGGACGTCGCCGCCGAGCTCGATGCGCGCCTCTCCTGGGATCGCGCCACGGACACACTCGCTCCCGCACGCTCCGCGCGCATGGTCGCGACGATCTCCGGCGGTACGATTCCCGATCGCGGACTCTACACCGTCAACCTGGCCGACAAGACGCGCCTCGGAGAGCTCGACGAGGAGTTCGTCCACGAATCCCGCGTCGGCGACGCGTTCCAGCTCGGCTCCTCCACCTGGCGCATCCGCGCCATCGAGCACGATCGCGTCATCGTCGTGCCAGCGCCCGGCGCACCGGCGCGCATGCCCTTCTGGCACGGCGAGTTCATGGCGCGCTCGTCTCACTTGAGCGCGCGCATCGGCCAGCTGCGCCGAGAGCTCGACGAGGCAAGGGTACTCGCCGACCTGGCGGTGATCCAGGCTCGCTACCACGCCGACGAATCCACGACGCGCTCGCTCGTCGAGTACGTACAATCGCAGCGGGCCATCACGCGAGTCGTCCCCGACGAGAAGCAGCTGGTGCTGGAACACTTTCGCGACGAGGCGGGCTCGGTGCGCATGGTGCTCCACGCGCCGTTCGGCGGACGCGTCAACGCGCCCTGGGGCATGGCCCTGGGTCGGCGCGTGCGCGAACGGCTCGGCGTCGACGTGCAGGTGCAGACGACCGACGACGGTCTCATGCTCCGCCTCCCCGAGCTGAGCGGCGGGCCGCCCATCGACATCTTCCGCACGCTCGGTGCCGAAGAAGCGGAGCGGCTCGTGCTCGAGGAGGTCGGCCAGTCGTCGCTGTTCGGCGCGCGCTTCCGCATGAACGCGGCGCGCGCGCTGCTGCTGCCGCGCGGCAATCCACGCCGGCGCATGCCACTCTGGTTGCAGCGCCTCAAGGCGGGGGATCTGCTGCAGGCCGTGGACGGGTTCCCGTCGTTCCCCATCCTCGTCGAGACGTACCGCGACGTATTGCAGGATGCCTTCGACATGGCCGGGCTTCGCGACGTGCTCCAGGGCCTCTCGTCCGGCGCGATCACGATCCACGACGCGCCCACGGAGATCCCGTCGCCCTTCGCGCAGTCACTGCAGTTCGGCTTCGTGATCGACCACATGTACGGCAAGGACGCACCGCGTGCCGAACAGCGCGCCGCACTCCTCTCGCTCGACCGCGCGCTGCTCGACGAGCTGATGGGCGGCGAGGGCGCCGACGACGCGACGATCGCCGTGCTGAGCGACCTCCTCGCGCGGTTGCGAGGCACCGCCCCCGGCCGCCAGGCACGCGACGCCGACGAGCTCGCGCTCCTCGTCGATCGCGCCGGCGACCTGACCCGCGAGGAGCTGGAGGCTCGCGTCGCTCCATCCTTCGAGTGGCGCCGCGGTGATCCGATCGCCACCCTCCTCGCCGGCAAGCGACTCGTTGCCGCAGTGCTCCCCACGGCGAACGGTCGGGAGCAGCGCTTCATCCTCATCGATGCGTATGCGCGCTACCGTGCCGCGTTCGGCCCCGAGGCGATGTCGACTCTTCTCGCCGGCGTCGAGCTGAGTGAGACGCCGGCCGTCGAGGTGATTCCCGAAGCGCTCCGCGATGCCGTGCTCACGGACCGCGCCGCTCGGCGCGAGGTGCTGTCGAAGTTCCTCGCCATCGCTGGAGCGGTCTCCATCCAGGACGTGCGCGAGCGCTACGACTTCGACGAGCGATGGATCCTGCGGCGGCTCGAGGAGTGGGAGCGCGGCGGTGTGTTGGTGCGCGGCGTCTTCGGCGGCGACCGCTCCATCACGCGCTGGTGCTCGCGCCGTCTGCTCGAGCAGGCGCGCCGGCGCGAGCTGGCCCTGGCGCGCAAGCAGATCGAGGCGGTGCCGCTCGACACCTTCGCCCGCTTCGTTCAGCGGTGGCAGCACCTCACGACGGACAGTCGGCTCAGCGGCATGGACGGCACGGCGACGGTGTTCGGCCAGCTCTACGGAGTCGCTCGGCCAGGCGATGGATGGGAGCGTGACTACCTCCCGTCGCGCATCGAGGGATACGATGCGAGCTCATTGAGCAGGCTCGCCGCGTCGGGCGCGCTCGTGTGGGCCGCCGAGCCGCGCGTCGACGAGGTGGGCGTCGCGCCCTCGCATGCGATGGGCCGCATCCGCTTCTTCGAGCGAGGCACGGGACGGTTGTGGCTGCGCGAACCCATCGCCGACTCCCTGCTCGGTGACAGCGCACGCACGGTGCGCGACGTGCTGCGAGCGCAGGGCGCCTCGTTCACCGCCGATCTCGCGGCCGCCACTAGTCTCGGTCCGCAGGGCGTGCGCGACGCGCTGCGGGAACTCGTCGCCGCGGGACTCGTCACCAACGACACGGTGGAAGCGCTGCGCGACGTGCTGCGCTGGCGGCCGCGCTTCCCGATGAAGCGCCCCAACGAGCCGGATCCCGCGCGTTGGTTGCCGGCCGGCTTCACCCCGTCCGCTGGCCGGCCGATCGTGCAGCGACGGATCAACCCGCGGCGGATCGCGAAGTGGAAGCGTCCCGATCGCGAGGAGGTCGCGAGCTGGGGTGGTCGCTGGTCGCTCGTGCACACGCTCGGCACGCTGGGCGCCGAGCGCGACGAGCAGGACCTCGCACAACGCGTCGCTCGGCAGTGGCTTGCGCGATACGGAATCGTGTCGCGCGACTGGTGGCGCCGCGAGAAGCCGGCGATCGGATGGCGGGAGATCTACCACGAGCTCAAGCGCCTCGAGTTCCGCGGCGAGGTGCAGCGCGGCTACTTCGTCGCCGGTCTGGCCGGCGCGCAGTTCGCACTGCCCGAGGCGGTCGAGATGCTTCGCGCGCCATCGGCCGAGTGCAGCGACGACATCGTCGTGATGTCGACGTCGGATCCGGCGAACGTGTACGCGCTGCCACTGAGTCCGGGCGCCGAGGCGGACCCGCTGGCGCGGCCGCGCGGCGCGGGTGCGCTGCTGGTGACCCGCGCAGGCCAGATCATCCTCGCGGCGGAAGGTCGGGGGACCAGGCTCCGTGTGCGCGAGGGCGCGAGCTCGGATGACGTGCGCGAGGCCGTGCACGCGCTCGCCATCCGGCTCACCCAGCGTCAGGGTACGGTGCGCCGGCGCGACGTCGTCGTTGATACGATCGACGGCGAGCGCGCGGCAGGCTCGCGACACGCCCAGTCGCTGCGCGACGCTGGCTTCAAGGGGATGGGAACCGGCCTCCGGTGGTACGCCGGTCTGGCGTGACGCTTGACAGAACAACTTAACAGCGTTAACTAAAAGCCCGATGGGAACCCTCGAACGCCGCACCCGCGCCCGCGACACCATCCGCACCCAGATCCTCGACGCCGCCCGCGAGATGTTCGCGCAGGATGGCTTCGAGGCGGTGACGATGCGCGCCATCGCCAAGCGGATCGAGTACACCCCGACGACCATCTACCACCACTTCCGCGACAAGCACGCTCTCCTCGTCGAGCTGTGTCTGATCGACATGGCGGCGCTGGCCCAGGCCTTCCAGCGCATCGGCCGCATCGAAGATCCTGCCGAGCGGCTGTGCCGGCTGGGAATGGCGTACGTGGACTTCGCGATCGAGCACCCTGGGCACTACCGCTTCTTGTTCATGACCGTGAAGCCAGACGTGCTCAGCGAGGCGGACACGGCGTTGCCCGACCAGAACGCGTACGAAATGTTGCTGGCCACGGTCCGCGAAGGCATCGAGGCGGGGCGCTATCGCCCCGAGTTCGACGACGCGCATCAGCTCGCGCAGCTGTCCTGGGGCGCACTACACGGCATCGTCTCGCTCCACATCGCCAAAGGCTGTGAGACCTGGATCGAATGGCGCGACGTGCGTGAGACCGCGCGCGCGATGGTCGACATGATGATGCGCGGCATTCGACGCACACCCGAGTGAGCAGGGCTCTTTTTTTTCACTCGTACTTAACATGGTTACCTAATCTTACGGTGCTCAACGTGCGACACTCCCCGACGTTAAAACGGTTGCTGGCGGTCGCGCCGCTGGCACTGCTCACACTCCTCGCGCCACGACAGGTCGTCGCGCAGCAACGGGATCCGCTCGCCCCGCTGGTGCGTGAGGCGATCGAGAACAACCTCCAGCTCGCCGCGACGCGAGTCGCCGAGCGACGCGCCGCTGCCGCGGAGCGGGGCGCACGAGGGCTCGCCCTTCCATCGCTCTCCATCGACTCGCGCCGCTCGCGCCTCGACGGCGTCATCGACGTCGGCACCCTGGTCAACCCAGCCTACGCGGCGCTCAACAAGCTCACGAACTCCTCCGCCTTTCCGACAGATATCCACCAGACGCTTCCACAGCAGGCGGAGACGCATCTGCGGCTGGCGCAGCCGCTGTTCAACCCGGCCATCGGCGCCGCGCGACAGGCGGCAGCAGCGCAGCGCCGCGCGCAGGAAGCGGTCACCGAGACCGCCACGAGAGACATCGCCGCGGCGGTGCAGCTGGGATACCTGGCCTACGCCTCGACGGAACGCGTCGTCGAGCTCGATCGCACCGTGCTCGCGCTCACCGACGAGCTGCTGCGATCCTCGGAGCGCCGTCTCGCACTCGGACTCGTGACGCCCGATGCAGTGCTGCGCGCTCGCGCCGATCGCGCCGAAGCGGACCAGGCGCTCGCCGAGGCGACGGAGAATCGAGCCGCCGCGATCCGCTCGCTCAACCTGGTGCTCGGCCGACCGATCGAGAGCGAGCCAGTCGCGCTGCTTCCCGATTCATCGCTCAGCTTCGCGATGGACACCACTCCGGACGCGTACGTGCGCCGTGCGCTCGCACAGCGCGATGAGCTCGCGCAGTCCGCGTGGGGTGAGCGCGCCGCGTCGGCGAACGTGCGCGCCACGCGCGCCGCATTCCTCCCGAGCGTGTCAGTCGCGCTCGACTATGGCTCGCAGGGCCGCGAGCTCCGGCTCGGCGCCGATCGCGACTTCCTCGTCGCCTCGGCGGTGCTCCAGTGGAACGTGTTCAACGGCGGACAGGACGTCGCGCGCCGCGAGCAGGCGCAGCTCGACGTCGAGCGGACGCGTGTCCAGCGCGCCGACCTCGAACGCCAGATCGCGCTGCAGGTCCGCGGTGCCTGGGGCGCGGCGCGGGTTGCCAACCGTGCAGTCGCGACGGCGACCGAGCGCGAGAGCGCCGCGCGGCGCAACTGGGAGCTGGTGCGGCGCCGCAGCGAGCAGGGCTCCGCCGCGGCGCTCGACGCGCTCGACGCGCGCACGACGTGGACCCGTGCCGCCCTCAATCTCATCCTCACGCGCTATGGCTACGCCACCCGCTGGGTGCAGCTGGAGCGCGCTGCTGCCCTTCGATCCGACCTCGCTCGCTGAGCGTCCACAGCTCGTTCGCCCACCACTCCCGGGATCACTCCATGCGCTTCCTTCGAATCGTTCCGCCAATCGCGCTCGCGCTGCTCGCCGCGGCGTGCGGAAAGGCCCCCAAGCCCGCTGCACCCTCGACGCCGATCAGCGTCCACACTGCGCCGGTGACTCTCCAATCCCTCGCCGAGCCGGTGACCGGCACCGGCGTCGTCGCGGCACGCGACGAGTTCCCGCTCGCCTTCAAGATCGGTGGGGTCGTGTCTCGCGTGCTCGTGCGCGAGGGCGACGTCGTGCGGGCCGGCCAGACACTGGCCGCGCTGGACCTGCGCGAGATCGACGCACAGGTGGATCGCGCGAGAAGCGCCGCCGCAAAGGCCGAGCGGGATCACGCTCGCGTGAAGGCGCTGTACGCCGACAGCCTCGCGCCGCTGGCTCAGCTCCAGGACGCGGCCACCGCAGTGGAGCTGGCTCGCGCCGATCTCCAGACGGCCTCCGTCAACCGCCGCTACGCCACCGTCGTGGCGCCGAGCGCGGGCCGCGTGCTGCGGCGGACGGCGGAACCCGGACAGACGCTCGCCGCGGGCGCGCCGGTCGTCGTCGTCGGAGGCTCCACGGGTGGAACAGTGTTGCGCCTCGGGCTCGCCGATCGGGATCTCGTGCGCGTGCGGATCGGATCCTCCGCGGCGGTGCGGCTCGATGCCTTTCCTGGCCGCGTCATCACCGGCCGCGTGAGGCAGATCGCCGGCGCGGCCACACCGGGCACGGGCACCTACGAGGTCGAGATCACGCTCGACGATCCGATCGGCCTCGCGTCCGGCCTGATCGGCGCCGCATCCATCGACGCCGTCGGACGCGGCACGCTGCCCACCGTACCGGTCGACGCGCTGCTGGAAGCGGATGGCGATCGCGCGAGTGTGTTCGTCCTCTCGCCTCGCCGCGACCGCGTGCAGCGCCGCGCCGTGCGCGTCGCCACGATTCGCGGCGATCGCGCCGCGCTACGCGAAGGGCTCGACGGCGTGACCGCAGTGGTCACAGCGGGCGCGTCGTACCTCACCGAGGGCGCCGCCGTGCGCGTGCTCCCATGAGGATCACCGAGCTGAGTGTTCAGCGGTGGCAGCTCACCGTCCTCGGGTTCCTGATGCTCGTCACTCTCGGCGTGAGCTCCTGGCTCACGATCCCGCGCGCCGAGGACCCGACCTTCCCGGCGCCGATCTACACCGTCGTCGCCGTGTATCCGGGCGCGGGTCCGACGGACCTCGAGCAGCTCGTCGTGGACCCCGTGGAGGAGAAGCTACGCGGCCTCGATCGCGTCAAGAAGGTGACCGCGTCCGCGCGCGACGGGCTCGCGACGATCACTGTGGAGTTCGATCCCTCCGTCGATGCGGACCGCAAGTTCGATGAGGTGCAGCGCGAGGTGAATGCGCTGCGCCCCACGCTGCCCGCCGATCTGCGCAGCGTCACAGTGGAGAAGTATTCGTCCGCCGAGGTGAACATCCTTCAGGTGGCCCTCGTCTCCGACGTCGCGCCGTTCGTCCAGATGGAGCAGCTCGCGAAGAAGCTCGAAGATCGAATCTCCGCGGTGTCCGGCGTGCGCGACACGCAGGTATGGGGTTACCCCGAGCGCGAGGTGAAGGTGGCGCTCGATCTCGGCCGCCTCGCGCAGACCGGCATCCCGGCGGGACGCGTGCTCCAGGCCATCGCCGCGGACGCCGGCAACATTCCCGGCGGAAGCGTCGACCTTGGCGCACGCCGCATGAACGTGAAGACGCACGGCGCGTACGAGTCGGTGGAGCAGGTGCGCCAGACGGTGGTTGGCGCGGCGGGCGGCCAGCTCGCCCGCCTGCGCGACGTGGCCGAGGTGGAGTGGGGATACGCCGACCCCGGCCACGACGCGCGCCTCGACGGGCATCGAGCGGTGTGGATCACCGCGACGCAGCAGGTCGGCGTGAACGTCGAGCGCGTGCGCGACGCAGCGTGGCGCGAAATGGACGCGTTCGAGAAGACGCTGCCCGCGTCGATCACGCTCCGGCGGCCGTTCGACCAGGCGCAGAACGTCCGTACGCGACTTGGTCGGCTCACCGAGGACTTCTCCATCGCGATCCTGCTCGTGCTCCTCACCCTCGTTCCGCTCGGGTGGCGTGCCGCAGTGATCGTCATGATCTCGATCCCGCTATCGCTCGCCGTCGGCGTCACGCTGCTGTCGTTGACGGGATTCAGCATCAACCAGCTCTCCATCGTCGGCGCGGTGATCGCGCTGGGCCTGCTCGTCGACGACTCCATCGTCGTGGTGGAGAACATCAGCCGGTTCCGGCGCGAGGGCCATGGTCGCGTCGACGCGGCAATTCTTGGCGTGAAGCAGATCTCCACGGCGGTCCTCGGCTGCACCGCCGCGCTGATCCTCGCCTTCGTCCCGCTCCTCTTTCTGCCCGGGTTGCCGGGCCGCTACATCCGCTCGCTGCCCGCGACGGTCATCTTCACGGTGCTCGCCTCGCTGCTCGTGTCGCTGACCATCGTGCCCTGGTTGGCGAGCCGCATCCTTCCCTCCACCGTGGACGCACACGGCAACCGCGCGCTGCGGCTGTTCGAGCGCGTGATCCACGTGACCTACGCGCCCATCCTCGACCGCGCGCTGCGCCATCCGTGGCGTGCCCTGGCCCTCGCCGGCGCCCTCATCGTGGCGAGCGTCGCGCTCGTGCCGTCGATCGGATTCTCGCTCTTCCCCAAGGCGGGAACGCCGCAGTTCCTCGTTCGCATCGAGACGCCGGAAGGCAGCAGCCTCGCCGAGACCGACCGCGCAGCGCGGTTCGCCGAGCGCGTGCTGATGGCCAGGCCGGAAGTGAAATCGGTGTTGGCGAACGTGGGACGCGACAACCCGCAGATCTATTACAACGTCATCCCGCGCGGGCTCACGAGCAACGCGGCGCAGCTGTTCGTGTTGCTGCGCGAGTATCGCGAGGGACGCACCGAGCGGGTGCTCGACACGCTGCGCGCCCAGCTCGACGCGTATCCTGGTGCGCGGATCGAGCTGCGCGAGTTCGAGAACGGACCGCCGATCGAAGCGCCGATCGCATTGCGCATCCAGGGCGACGATCTGGGCGTGCTCCGCCGCCTCGCCGGCGACGTGGAGCGTGTCCTCTCCGCGACGCCGGGCACGCAGTACGTCGGGAACCCCGTGCGCATCGACCGGTCCGACCTGCGCGTCGATCTCGACCGACAGAAGGCCGGCCTCCTCGGCGTCTCGACGCTCGACGTGGATCGCGCGGTGCGTCTCGCGATCGGGGGCATTCCCGCGGGCCTGCTGCGTACTGCCGACGGCAACGATCACGACGTCGTCGTGCGGCTGCCCAATGGGGGTCGTCCGAGCGTGGACGCGCTGGACCGCGTTTGGGTCGCGTCGGCGAGCGGGGCGCAGGTGCCGTTGCGCCAGCTCGCCGCGGTGCGCTTCGAGTCTGCACCGGCCGTCATCCAGCATCGCGATGGAGAGCGGGCGATCACGGTCACCAGCTTCGTTCGCGGTGGCTGGAACACCGCGCGCGTGACGGACGACGCACTGAGCCGACTCCGCGACCTCGATCTGCCGCTCGGCTATCGCATCGTCCCCGCCGGGGAGCTGGAGAGCCGTGAGGAGTCGTTCGGGGGGATGGGCGGCGCCGTGATCGTCGCCGTGTTCCTCATCCTGGCCGTGCTCGTACTCGAGTTCCGCACCTTCCGCACGACCTTCGTGGTGGCGAGCGTCATTCCGCTCGGTGTGGTCGGCGGGCTGATCGCGCTCTTCCTCACGGGCTACACCCTGTCGTTCACGGCGATGATCGGGTTCGTCGCCCTGGTGGGTATCGAGATCAAGACGTCGATCCTGCTCGTGGATCTCACCAACCAGCTGCACGATCAGGGCATGCCGATGGAGGCAGCGATCCGTCGCGCCGGCGAGGTGCGCTTCCTGCCCATCGTGCTCACGTCGCTCACAGCGATCGGCGGCCTGCTTCCGCTCGCCGTGCAGCGCTCGCCGCTCTATTCTCCGCTCGCCTGGGTGATCATCGGCGGCCTGCTCTCGTCCACGCTCCTGGCGCGCATCGTCACGCCGGTGCTCTATTCGCTCGCTACCCGGCGCCTGCGCACCGAGCCGACGGGCGCAGTCGCCACCGCGGTAGCGGCATGAGCGCCGCCGCGCTACAATCGCTGCCATGCGAGTCATCTTCGCCGACGACAACGCGATCGCGCGTGCATTGCTCAGTGCGGTGCTCGCAGAGCTGGGGCATCACGCGTTCATCTTCGAGGATGGCCAGGGCGCGTGGGACTGCTACCAGGCGGAGCCGGCGCCCCTCGTCATCCTCGACATCAAGATGCCCGGGCTCGACGGCCTCGAGACCTGCCGCCGAATCCGTGCGCACGATACCGAGCGCACGACGTTCATCCTCGTCGTCACGGCGTACGACGGGCCGGGCGACCTCACGGCGGTGCTCGACGCGGGCGCCGACGACTACATCGCCAAACCGGTGTCGCCGAAGAGCCTGCGTGCACGCGTCGAGATTGCCGAACGGCGGGTGAAAGAGGCTGCCGAGCTGCGCGCCGCCGAGGCCGATCTGTCGCGCGCGCGCTGGCTGGCCGGCATCGGTGAGACGGCGCTCGCCATGGAGCGCGAGATCGCGGAGCCGCTCCAGACGATCCTCAGCCGATCCAGAGAGTTGCTGCAGGACAGCCGGTTCACCAAAGACCAGCTCTATCAGATCCGGATCATCACAGAGCAGGGCACACGCCTGGCGAACGTCGTGGGGCGCGCGGTGAATCTCGAGAGCCCACAGTCGGTGGAGTATCTGGGCGGCGCGCGCATGATCGATCTATCCGGCGAGTACAGGGCCGCCGACTCTTTGCATCGGCGGGCGGACGGGCCCGGACCGCGCCCGGACGAGCGACTTGGCGACGTATAGGGCTCCTATTCCAACTCGCCGAAGAACGCCGCGAGCAGATCGATCAGAGAAGTCGCGTACCGCTCGTGCCACTCTTCGTCCGTGAGATCGTCCGGCTTGCGCGAGTCGATCCAGCACGTCTTGAGCGCGGAGACGAGACTCTCCACGGAAGTGTCCATCGTGCGCGCGTCGGCGCAGAGTCCAGCCATGCCGGCCCGAAGCATGGCCGTTCCATTCGGGGTGAGATCCGCGATCCCCGTGCGCATCTCGAACAGATGATCGGGTGAGAAGCTGGGCGTGAGAGGCACCTCACGCTCGACGGGCCGAGTGGGAGTGGGAGTGGGAGTGAGCGTGCGCCGGCGAAGGCTCGAGCGAGTGCGCACCTGTCGCACCGTGTCCAGTGCGCCGGTATCCGGACGACGCTTGCGGTCGGCGATGGCGCGCGCCTTTGAGAGCCGCGCGTCGAACCGCGTCCGCGCGTCCTCCGAGGACTGCGACTCGCGGTACCGCTCGAGAAGGTCCACCTCGTCGTCGTAGCGCTTGAGCGTGCGATAGATCGACGCGAGCCGTCCGCACACCCAGCCGGGCAATTCCGGACGCACGCGCATGCTGGCCTGGAGCGCTTCCTCCAGCAGAATCGCCGCGGACGCGGGATCTCCGTCGCGCTGGCGGACCTCCGCCTCGCGCGCATGCTCCGCGGCCCTTCCAGAAATGTGTGACGACAACGATCGATATCCCGGCATGATCCGCTTGTCAGAATTTTTTCGTATGGAAGCCAATGCGAGGGGTGTGCCAACGCCTTTCGCTCGCCGGTGGGTCGGTCGCCATCAGTGGTGGTCGTCGATAGGCATGCGTGCTTCGAAGAACACTTCGATGGATGCGGTAACGATCTCGCGCAGCACGTCGTCGTCGCGATCCCCGAGTTGGCGCACGCGCGTCGTCGCGAGCTGCGACCACGCCTGCTTGAGAACGATGAGCATCTGCTCGGCTCGCAGGTCGAGCCGGTGCGCTTCCTCACAGAGCACGTGCACGGCGCGCGTGAACGCAGCATCTCCCGCTCGCGTGGCCTGGGTGTACATGTCGGCCATCGGCCGATCTTGATGGGTCAGCGCCGCGGCCAACTCACATTCCGCGATGCGAAGAAGGCTCGCGCTCACTGCGGCGTACTGAACGCTGGCCCGTGTCGACTGAGGTGCCTGCGACGCTTGCGGCGCTTGCGAGAGCATGCTGACCTCCGGCGGCAGTGTGTATCACTCGGAATGATTCAGCTCCGAGTAACCGGGTGTTTGCTTGCACGGAAATCAACAGTAGCTTCACTGGTCGAAGACCGCCAGTAAGATGTTTGAAGACAATCAGTTACAGCAGTCCGAGTGTACGATTTCGTACACGGCGTTCGTCGCTAACGCGACAAACGCGGGCAGAGTTCCCGGAACCGCTCGAAGGTGGGGCGAGCACTCTCCCAGCAGCCGCACGCCGCGCGCTCCCACTTGAGCAGGCGCGCCGTGCAGCGCGGGTGGACTCGTCACCCGGAGCGTGCGGTTGCGCCGCCGCGCCGATCCGGGGGCTGAGCGCCGCGGCGATCACACCGACTGTTGCTGCTCTCCGAACGAGGTCGAATCGTCACCATTGCGCGGGATTTTCGCGTCATCGCTCCCGGTGGCGCGCGCGCCGCGATGGGGAGTCAGAACATCGTCGTGACTGTCCTCGTGGCCACAATCCAGCGAGCGAATCCCGGCGCGGTTCGAGTCGGGATTCGAGGTGGGAGGCTGTCGTGAAATCCGGGACGAGTTTCTCGCGTTGTGGCGCATATGTCCTACTCATGGACTGATTGGGCCACGAAGTTGGCGAAATTCGGCGCTCATTGCACGCCTCGATTGCGTCACGAAATCCCGAAGAGGGCCGAGTCCGCAACGCTAACTTCGATCGCCGCATCGAGCTGCAGGCAAGCTCAGCGATGCTGTAGTTTTTTTGGAGCGGGGTGCAATCAGAGGCTGCGCGGCCATCGCGAGGTCGCTCGCGAGTTGCGCGCCCTCCGCGAGTCGGGACGACGACCTTCAACGCACACCTCGCGGGCCTTCAACGGCCGAACGAAACGGGGCAGGCGCTCGCCGGCATCAGTCAGCGTCGCCTCGTGGATGACGGTGCCGACCCGAGGGCAATCAGCCGTCGAATCTCGCCCCAAGGGTGTCAGGAATACCCGCACAAACACCGAAACACTTCACCTAGAGATAGTGTACATGGCAAGCAAGTAGGTACTTGCATACACACATGTTTTCACTACTATCCGAAATCATGGTGAGCCGAGAGAAGATTCTGGAAGCAGCCGGTCGTGTGTACGCCAAGCACGGATTTCGCGGCGCGACCACGCGCCTGATCGCCGCCGAAGCCGGGGTGAACGAGGTGACGCTGTTCCGCACCTTCGGTTCGAAGGGCGCACTACTCGAAGCGGTGCTCGAGCAGCGCAGCCAGTTCAGCGACGTCAGCGAGTTGCCGAATCCGCCGCAGAATGAAGAAGAGGAGCTCACCGTCTGGATCGCCGAGCACCTGGAGCGCGTGCGTGATCTTCGCCCCATGCTCATTCAGGCCATCAGCGAGTTGGACGAGCGCCCCGAGGTCGCGGATTTCGCCTGCCGCGGGAGAGACGAGGTGCATACGCTCCTCAGCCAGTACGTCGAGCGCCTGCAGCGGCTCGGCCGGGCCGATGAAGCTGCCGATGTCTTCGCCGCCGTCACGATGCTCATCAGCTCCGTCATGGGCGACGCGATGGGGCGTCCCATGGTCCCGCAATCCTTTCCGCCCGTCGACGAAGCACCTCGCCGATACGTGCGCTGCTTCCTGCGCTCCCTCGGCGTATCGCCCCCCGTTAGCCGTACTCCTTCCGACCCCACCCGCAATGAATGACGATCGGACCCGAATGGGCAGAGACCGCGCGCGTGCGCGTGCACGTGCGCTCGTCCTGCTGCTCGCGGTCACGTCGCCCGCAGTGGCCACCGCACAGCAATCGACGTCTGCCGCGACACCCGCCCGCGCGCTCACCCTCGACGACGCGATCCGCCTCGCCGCCCGCGAGAGCGAAGCGCTCCAGATCGCGCGCGCCGGCGTGTCGCGCGCCAACGGCCAGCTCCGTCAGGCGAGAAGCCAGTATCTGCCACAGCTCAACAGCAGCATCACGTACGGTCGGACACTGAAGTCGCAGTTCGAGGCGCTGGCCTCGAGCGGCGGTCCCGACACCGCGACGGGGCCCCAGCCGCAATCGCTCTGCACACCGGCCATCCCGGCCAATGCCACGCCTGAGCAGCGCGCCGCCGCGCTCGCGCAGGCGACGACCTGTCCAGTGGCGCAAGGCATCGACTTCAGCAAGGTCGGCTTCGGCGCGAAGAACCAGTACTCGGTGGGCCTCGCCTTCTCGCAGACCGTCTTCACGGGCGGCCGGCTCAGCGGACAGAACGCCGCGGCCGCTGCCACGCGCCGATCGGCCGAGGTGGAGCTCGTCGCACAGCGCGCGCAGCTCGCGCTCGACGTAACGCAAGCCTACTTCGACGCAGTGCTCGCCGACCGCCTCGTCACGATCGCCGACACCACGCTTTCGCAGACCGAGGAGCTGCTGCGCCAGACGTCCGTGGCGCGACGCGTCGGGAATCAGAGCGAGTTCGAGCTGCTCCGCGCCACGGTCACGCGCGACAACCAGCGTCCCGTGCTCATCGCGCGGCGCGGCGATCGCGACGTTGCCTATTTCCGGCTCAAGCAGCTGCTCAACCTTCCGCTCGAGGAGCCGCTGGCGCTGACCACATCCATCGATCAGCCGGCGACGGTCACGCGCGTGATCGCGGCGAACGCATCCAACTCCGATCGTGCGGTGTCGAACGACGTCGCCAACCCGATCGACACACTCGCGCCGCTGCCAGTGCCCGACACGAGCACGTCCGATCGCGCACCGGTGCGTCAGTCCGAGGAGGCGCTGCGCGCATCGCAGGGTCAGCTGCGCGTCGCGCAGGCCGACCGGCTGCCGTCGCTCGCGCTCACCTCGCAGTATCAGCGGCTCTTCTTCCCGGAGAAGTTCCTGCCAACGCTCAGCCAGTTCAGCGAGAACTGGACGGTCGGCGGCTCGCTCTCGCTCTCGCTGTTCAACGGTGGACGCGTCGGCGGCGCCATCGAGGTCGCGCAGGCGAACCTCGCGGAGGCGCGGGCGCGCCTGCAGCAGTCGCGCGAGCTCGCTGCGCTCGACACGCGTGTGGCGCTCAACCAGCTGCAGCAGGCCGAAGCGGCGTTTGGCGCGAGTCGCGGCACGGCGCAGCAGGCGCAGCGCGCGTACTCCATCGACCAGATTCGCTATCGGGAAGGAATCTCCACCCAGACGGATCTCACCCAGTCGCGGCTGCTGCTCGAGCAGTCGCTGGCGAACCAGGCGCAGTCGGCGCGGGATCTCGCGGTCGCTCGTGCGCGCATCGTCCTGCTGCGCGATCTTCCGCTGAACACGCAGGCGCTCGGTGGGGCCGCGACGCGCGCCGCTTCCCAGCAGCAACAACAGCAGCCACCTGCTCAGCAGCAACAGCAGCAGACTCCATCCACCGCCGCTGGATCGACTAGCGCGGGACAATCCGGGAGCTTCACGCAATGACACGACGACAGAAGACGAACGCGCGCGCGACACGTACCACCGTCTCGCTGCTGCTGGCGGCGGCGACGCTCTCGGTCACGGCGTGCAAGAAGAACGACGCCGACGCCGCACCAGCGAAGGTGGAGACGATGCTCGTCGGCCCGGAGAACGTCGCCGTGGTCCGAGCGGAGCAGGTCCGCTCCGGACCCGCGGTCTCCGGGTCGCTCGCACCGGAGCGTTCGGCGACTCTGCGCGCCGAGATGTCGGGCGCGGTCGTGCGGACGTACGCCGAGGCGGGCCAGCGCGTGACGAAGGGCCAGGCCCTGGCGCAGATCGAGGCGAATGTGCTGCGCGATCAGGCGCTTTCCGCGCGGTCGGCGGTGATCACCGCGCAGAGCTCGTACGACATCGCGAAGCGAGAAGTGGAGCGCAACGAAACGCTCGAGAAGGCCGGCGCCATCGCGGCGCGCGAGCTCGAGCGCGCGCGGAACGTGCTGCTCTCGTCGCAGGCGCAGCTCGCGACGGCGCGCGCGCAGCTCGCGAACGTCCAACAGCAGCTCAACAAGGCGAGCGTGCAGGCGCCGTTCGCCGGCATCGTCGCCGAGCGCCAGGTGAACGCGGGCGACGTCGTCTCTCCGGGCAACGCTCTCTTCACCGTGGTTGATCCGGGGAGCATGCAGCTGGAGGCCTCCGTACCGGCCGAGGCGCTCTCGCAGGTTCGCGTCGGCATGCCGGTGGAGTTCAAGGTGAACGGCTACCCGAACCGCAGCTTCACCGGACGCATCACGCGCGTGAACCCGGTCGCCGATGCATCCACGCGCCAGGTGCACATCATCGCCGCCATCCCGAACGCGGGGAACACGTTGGTGGGCGGCCTGTTTGCCGAAGGACGCGTCTCGAGCGAGTCGCGCTCGGCGCCCACGGTGCCGATCGCCGCCGTGGATGAGCGCGGGTTGCGTCCGACCGTCATCCGGCTGCGGACGGGCAAGATCGAGAAGGTGGAGGTGGCGCTCGGCATCCGCGACGCCGCGGCAGAGTCGGTGGAGATCACGAGTGGGCTCGCGCCTGGCGACACCGTGCTCCTCGGCGCGGCGCGCGGCATCTCGCCTGGAACGCCGGTGAAGGTTTCGGCGCCCACCGACGTGAAGAAGTAGTCACCCGGGTTTCTTTCCCCAACAGAGTTTCTCAATGTTCATCTCGGATTTCGCGATCAAGCGCCCGCTCATCACCGTCGTATCGATGGTGGCCCTGGCCGTGTTCGGCCTGTTCGCGCTGTTCAAGCTCAAGACCGACGAATTTCCGGACGTGGCGCCCCCAGTGGTGACGGTGGGCATCCCGTATCCCGGCGCGTCGCCGGACGGCGTGGAGAAGGAGATCCTCGATCCCATCGAGGAGCAGATCGCGTCGATCGCCGGCGTGAAGCAGGTGATGAGCAAGGCCTACGATGGGTACGGCTTCATCGTGGTCGAGTTCATCTTCGGCAAGGATCTCTCCGAGGCCACCCAGGAGCTTCGCGACGCCATCTCGGCGAAGCGCATCGACCTGCCGGCGGAGATGAAGGAGCCGAGCATCAGGAAGTTCAACGATACCGACCGGCCGATCGTGTCGCTGGCGTTGACGTCGAGCGTGCTGTCGCAGGCCGAACTCACGCGGCTCGCCGATCCGACGCTCACTCGCGAGCTGCGCTCGATCCAGGGCGTCGCCGAGGTGCTGGTGTCGGGCAAGGTGGAGCGCGAGCTCACCGTGGAGCTCAAGCCGGCGGCGATGCAAGCCGCGGGCGTGAGCGTGGGGCAGGTGGTGCAGGCGCTGCAGCTGCAGAACCTCGCCGCGCCAGTGGGCCGCGTGATCGGCGACCTCGACGAGCGATCGATCCGGCTCAAGGGCCGCTTCGAGAACGCGCAGGCGTTCAACCAGCTCGTGGTGTCCGAACGGAACGGGCAGATCACGCGGCTTGGCGAGATCGCAACCGTGCGCGACGGCACCGAGGAGCCGCGCACCCTCGCGCTCTTCCAGAGCCAGGAAGCCGTCGGCATCGACATCAAGAAGTCGAAGGGATATAGCACCACCGACGTGAGCGACCGCATTCGCTCCCGCGTCGAGCAGCTGCAGCCCACGCTGGGCAAGGGCACGAAGCTGGAGCTCGTGAAGGACGCGGGCGTCCGTGTGGATCACGCGGTGCGCAACGTCGAAGAAGCGCTGGTCGAAGGGGCGATCCTCACCGTACTCGTCGTCTTCCTCTTCCTCAACTCGTGGCGCTCGACGGTCATCACCGGCCTCGCGTTGCCGGTGTCCGTGCTGGCGAGCTTCATCGCCGTCTATGCGCTCGGGTTCAAGCTGGAAACGATGTCGCTGCTCGGCCTCTCGCTGGCGATCGGCATCCTGATCGACGACGCCATCGTGGTGCGCGAGAACATCGTGCGTCACGTCGAGATGGGGAAAGACCACTACAGGGCGTCGATGGAGGGCACGGACGAGATCGGACTCGCTGTGGCCGCGACGACGTTCTCGATCCTCGCCGTGTTCATCCCGATCGGCTTCATGCCGGGAGTGGGTGGGCAGTGGTTCAAGCCGTTCGCGCTGACGATCGCCTGCTCGGTGCTGGTGTCGCTGTTCGTGTCGTTCTCGCTCGACCCGATGCTGTCGGCATACTGGGCGGATCCGCACGTGCCCGAGGACAGGAAGCCGTGGATCACGAAGAAGCTCGACACGTTCAACCACTGGTTCAATCACCAGGCGGAGAACTATCGGCACGTGATCGCGTGGGCGCTCGACCATCGCGCGGCGATGGCCGCGCTGGCCCTCGGGACGTTCTTCGCCTCGTTCTCGCTGTTCGCGGGCGGACTCACGGGCCTGATGGTGGCGCTCGCGGGGGTCGGCGTGCTCGTGTTTGCGTTGACGACGAAGCGACTCCCGGTCGTCGTCAAGGCCGTGCTGGGCATCGCGGGTGCAGCGCTCCTGTTCGTGCAGTTGGCGAGACCGGCGCTCACGGCCAAAGTGCTTCCGCCGCTGCGCACCGTCGGCGTCGGTTTCTTCCCCGAGGACGATCGCAGTGAGTTCATCATCTCGCTCGAGACTCCGCCCGGCTCGAACCTCTCGTACACGCGGCTCAAGGCGCAGGAGGCGGCCCGCATCGTCCGTTCGCATCCCGAGGTGCGCTACACGTACACCACGCTCGGCGGCGGCGCCTCCGGCACGGTCGACGAGGGCAACATCTACGTGAAGCTCACGCCGAAGGACAGCCGGAAGCTCAGCGCCGAGCAGTTCGCACAGGTGGTGCGCAGCGAGATGAAGAACGTGGCCGGCGTGACGCTGTCGGTGTTCACGAGCGACTTCGCCGGCGGGTTCAAGCAGCTTCAGTTCCAGCTGCGAGGCAGCGACGTGGCCTCGATCAATCAGGCGGCGGAGCAGGTCCTGCAGGTGGTGCGGAGCACGCCCGGCGCGGTCGACATCAGTCTCTCCACCAAGGGGCAGAAGCCGGAGCTCAACGTAGAGCTCAACCGTGGTGTGGCCGGCACGCTCGGCGTGACCGTGGGCCAGATCGCGCAGTCGCTTCGGCCGGCGTTCGCCGGAATCGATGCGGGCGATTGGCAGGACCCGTCGGGCGAGATGCGCGATGTCGAAGTGCGGTTGGCGCCGGAGTCGCGCCGCAACGCGAACGATCTGGCGCAGCTTCCGCTCGTGGTGGCGGGCCCGAATGGCGCGCCCACCACGTTGCCCCTCGGCCAGGTGGCAACGATCACGCAGGGCATCGGGCCAGCGATCATCGAGCATCTCAACCGCGATCTCGTCGTCTCGGTGCAGGCCAACACGTCGGGCCGCGCGACGGGCGACGTGACCAACGACGTCAACGCACGGGTGGCGAAGCTGACCTTCCCGCCGGGAGTAACCCTTTCGTTGGGCGGTGACGCGCAGTCGCAGCAGGAGGTGTTCGGCCAGATCTTCACCGCGCTCGGCGTCGCCGTGGGACTGATGTATCTCATTCTGGTCGTGCAGTTCGGGAGCTTCCTCGATCCGCTGGCGATCCTGATGTCGCTCCCGCTGTCGCTCATCGGCGTGCTTCTCTCGCTGGCACTGACGGGAAACACGATCAACATCATGTCGCTCATCGGCGTGATCCTGCTCATGGGGATCGTGGCGAAGAACGCCATCCTGCTGATCGACTTCGCCAAGTGGGCACGAGAGAAGGAAGGGATGCCGCTGCGCGAAGCGCTGATCGAGGCGGGCGCCATCCGTCTCCGGCCAATTCTCATGACGACGTTCGCGCTCATCGCCGGCATGGTTCCCGTGGCGCTCGGCAGTGGCGAGGGCGCGCAGTTCCGCGCTCCGCTCGGCATCGCGATCATCGGTGGCGTGCTCACGAGCACGATGCTCACGCTGCTCGTGATCCCGACGTTCTACGAGGTGATGGACGAGACGCGGCACTGGCTGGCGGGCAAGTTCGGATTCACGCCGCCGATGACGGCCGAGCATCCGGTGCCGGGCGGTGCGGTGCCGGCGATGGGTGACGACTGAGCCGGCGGGTGACCGTTCCATCCGCCGACCCCCGTGCGGCGCAGCGGGCAACGCTGCGCCGTGCGGTGCTCCACCTCGTGTTCGGCGTCCTGCTGCTCGATGCCGTCGCGTTGAGCGCGTACTACCTGGCCGGCATCGAGCAGGGGCCGCCGAAGATGCGCACCATCTACGTCGTGGTGTGGACCGTGGCCACGGCAATCGTCGTGGCGTTCCTGCTCAGGCGCGTGCGGCTCGCGCGATTCGCCGGCCGCATGCGCTGAGGCGCGCCCGCGCTACGGCGCCAAGAGCGGGTATGGGTTCACCGGCGCGCCCTTCCACCACTGCTTCACGTCGGACGAGCGCGCGATGGCGAAGTGCAGGTGCGGAAGGTTGGGCGGCGCGTTGCCCGTGGTGCCCACCGCGCCGATGATCTGGCCGCGAGTGAGCGGCTGGCCCTCGGCGAGCCCATTCGCGTAGCTGTCGAGGTGGGCGTACATGAGGATGTAGTGTTCTGACGAATCGGCGGCGTAGACCATCTTTCCGCCCGCCTCGCTGTTGAACAGCTTGAGCACCCGTCCTCCGGTGGCCGACACGACCGGAGTGCCGCGCGGCGCCGCGATGTCGAGCGCCTCGTGCGCGCGTGAGCCGCCGCCCCGCCGCTCGTCGTAGCTGTCGAAGAGCGAGCTCACCGTCACTCCGCGCACCGGGATCAGCAATCCCGCCTTCAACCCCGTCATCTCGCTTTCCGGAACCGAGAGAAACGAGGACGTGTCGACCTGGGTGACACTGTGCGCCGTGTCGGTCTGGAGCGCGGTGTGCGCTTCCGGCGTTTGGAGCGGACCGCCGCGCACGCGAGTGAAGCTGTCCGGGCCAAAGGTGGAGGGGCCGGTCGACTTCTGGGCCGGTGTCTTGACCGCCGTACCAGAGACCGCGGCAGTGCTATCGGCGGAGGCCTTCTTGTCGTCCGACGCGTCCCTGACCTCGATGCACGACGTGATGAGCGCTGCGCCAAGCATCACGCCCGACGCAGCGCGGCGTCGGGACCGATCAGGCAGGAGAATCATGACGGGCCGCTACGGCAAGTCCAGTGCCCTCCATGGCCGAGCCTGATGAGCGCGCGATCTGTCGCGCAACGTCACGGCAGTGGGCCGGCGGGAAGCGACGCGTGCGCCTTGTCCGCGGCGGCGCGCTCCGTCAGCAGCTTGGTCGTGAAGCGCTGTCCTTCGGAGATGCGCTCGACCTCGATGGCGATCGCTTCGACGGCCTGCTCCAATCGGGCTAGCCGGTCGTCCTGCTCAGGTATTCCGGGGCGGCGCTCGGTCTCCTTGATGGCGACGGAGAAGATGTGCGACGAGACGTGTCGGATCACGTAGGCGAGCGACGCGAAGAGACTGATGGCGACGATGACTTTTGCCGGATCGTCCATGGGAGGCTGAGGCTGAAGGTCCCTGAGGGTGCGGCGATATGCCGGCGTGACGCCCGAAGGTCTACGCACGACGACGAGGGAAGTGTCATCACGATCGCGCCGGCCTGAGTCGTCAACGTCGCTCCCCCTCCACGCGACGACGGTTGATTCAGCGGCGAGCTCGACCTGCCGACACTCCTGCGTAGCGGGACCGTCCCACCGCGCTGCTCGCAGCCATCGCGGTCCCAATCGTCCGGCATCCTCGACGGAAGAAGCACTCTCCGGGCGAGCCGATCGGTGTCACCTGCGCGAGATCTCCATGGATCGAGGCTCCTCCATCCGAACGATCGCACGTGTCGCGTCGAGACGCGTATGCGCGCTGGCGCTGCCCGCGCTGCTCGTCGTCGCCGGAGGCCAGATCGCCCATGGACAGGGGTTTCAGTTCCGCCACATCCGCTCCGAGCAGGGGCTCTCCGGGGCCCTCGTCACCGCGATCCTGCAGGATTCGCGAGGCTTCATGTGGTTCGGGACTTCGACGGGGCTGAACCGCTACGACGGCTACAGGATGGAGGTGTTCCGAAGGCAGCAGGGCGTTCCGGGCTCCCTGCCCGAGAACACGGTCAACGTCATCTACGAGGACCACCGCGGGATCCTCTGGATCGGGACTGGTGACGGCGCCAGCCGCTACGATCGCGCGACGAACTCGTTCACGAACTACCTGTTCCGCGAACCCGGAGAAGTCGAGCACTTCCGGCGGGTGCTCGCGTTCCGCGAGGATCGGCGAGGCACCCTCTGGATCGGTACCGCGGCTGGCTTCTTTCACTTCGATCGAGAGAAGGGGGTGCGGATCCCATTCGTGCTTCCCGGAGTACGGGCCGGCCGCGAAGTATTGGTCAAGGCCATCTACGAGGACTCGCGCGGCCACCTTCTGCTGGGGACGGAGGACGACGGGATGTACGATCTGGATCCTGCGTCCGGTTCGATTCGTCAACTCGCCCCCGACCGTCCCGGCGCCGGCGCGTTTCCGAGCGCGAACGTCACCGGCTTCATGGAGGACACGAAGGGGCGGCTGTGGGTCTCGACGTACGACCAGGGCCTCGTGCGCCTGGACCTGCGCACCGGCGCGACGACCACGCATCGCCACGACCCGCGGAATCCGTCCGGCCCGACGACCGACCGGTTGATCGCCATGGTGCTCGACCGGAAGGGCTGGCTTTGGATCGCCACCGAGAACGGAGGTCTCGAGCACTTCAATCCCGAGTCGGGACACTTTGTGCACATCCGGGCCGATCCGAACAATCCGCTCGGTGTGACCAGCGATTCGTTCTACTCGCTCTTCATCGACGCGACCGGTACGCTGTGGGCGGGATCCTTCTTCGGCGGGGTGGACGTGCTGCGTCCCGCCAGCGAGGCGATCCAGCGGTACAGCACCGTGATCAACGACTCCACCAGCCTGGCTCACAACTCGGTGCTGGGATTCGCGCACGACAGTGCGGGGATGATCTGGGTGGCCACCGACGGAGGAGGGCTCAACCGGCTCGATCCGGTGACGGGTCGCGTTCGGCGGTACACCACCAAGACGTCCAACCTGAACCGCGACGAGGTGCTCGGCGCCTCCGTGGACCGAGCAGGCAAGATCTGGGTGGGGACCTGGGAGGGAGGGCTGAGTGAGTTCGACCCGCGCACCGAGCGGTTCACGGCGTACACGAGCAAGAACACGAACCTGCTCGACGATCACCTCTTTTCGGTGCACGTGGACTCGAAGGAGCGGATCTGGGCGGGCACCTGGAAGCGCGGGCTCGCGCTGTTCGATCCGGCCACGAAGTCGTTCACGGAGTACCACTTCGGCACTCCGGGCACGGAGTCCCAGGTCTGGATCATTCGCGAGATGACCGACGGACGGCTGCTCCTCGGCACGCTGCGCGCCGGCATGCTCCTCTTCGATCCAAGCACGACGAAGATGATCCAGTACAGCGCCGCGCCAACGAGCCCGGTCCGGCTTCAGGCATCCGATGTCCGCGCGCTCCTTGAGGAGCTGCCGGGCATCGTGTGGATCGCGTCGGCGACCGGCCTGGACCGCCTCGACCTGAATGCCGACACGATCACACACTTCACCACCCATGACGGACTGCCGAGCGACATCATCTCCGGACTCGTTCTGGACAAACAGGGAAATCTCTGGCTGAGCAGCGACCAGGGGATCGTCCGGTTCGACTACCGGACCAAGACGAGCTGGAAGTACACTGTCGAGGACGGGCTGCAGGCGCGCGACTTCACGGCGCGCGCGTACCTGGGCGGCCGCAATGGCGAGCTACTGTTCGGCGGGAACAATGGGTTCAATCTGATCCGGCCCGAGCTGCTCGAGCGGAACACGCGGAAGCCTCGCGTCGTCTTCACCGGGTTCCAGCTGTTCAACAAACCGGTCGTCATCGGCGCGCCGGGCTCGCCGCTGACGGAGCAGATCTCGCAGGCGAAGCGGATCACGCTCGATCACACGCAGTCCGTGTTCACGATCGAGTTCGCGGCGCTCGACTACACCGCGTCCGCCAAGAACCAGTACGCGTACAAGCTCGACGGGTTCGACCACGCGTGGACCGATGCGGGCACGACGCGCACGGCCACCTACACGAACCTGCCCGCGGCCACGTACGTCTTTCGGGTGAAGGCCAGCAACAACGACGGGGTGTGGAACGACGAGGGCGCAGCGATCGAGATCGTCATCACGCCGCCGGCCTGGGCCACTTGGTGGTTCCGCTCGCTCGTCGGCCTCATCGTGCTGGCCCTCGTCGCGGCGATCATCCAGAGTGCCCAGCAACGGCACCGCCGGCTCCAGGCGATGAACGAGCAACTCGGCCGCGCCGCGGAGCACGACCGCGAGAGCCAGCAGTATCTGGAGCACAATGTGCTCGACATCCTCGGGGCGATGCAGCGCTTCTCCGGGGGCGATTACTCCGTGGCACTCGCCGTCTCGAGCGACGACGCGATCGGCAAGCTGCGCCTCGGCTTCAACTCCGTGGTCGCCGACCGGCAGCGCACGGAAGAAGAGCTGCGCCAGAGCCAGAAGATGGAGGCCGTGGGCCGCCTCGCCGGCGGCGTGGCCCACGACTTCAACAACCTGCTCACCGTGATCAAGGGGAACGCCGAGCTCGCGTTGGCCGACCTGGACTCGAAGCGCGCCGTGCAGGAGGAGCTGGAGGAGATCGAGCGCGCCGCCGAGCGGGCGAGCTCGCTGACGCGCCAGTTGCTGGCGTTCAGCCGGAAGCAGATCCTCCAGCCGCAGACACTCTCGCTCAACGCGATGGTCGGCGACGTCGCACGCATGCTGCGGCGCACAGTCGGGGAGGACATCGCGCTCGAGATCGTGCTCGACCCGGCACTCGGTTCGGTGCGCGCCGACCCGGGTCAGATCGAACAGGTGGTGCTCAACCTGGTGGTCAACGCGCGGGACGCGATGCCGCGCGGGGGACAGCTGAAGATCGAGACGAAGAACGTTGCGGCCGAGGCGGTGCGCGGCGTGGCCGACGCGGAGGCCGTGCCCTACGTGGCCATCGTCGTGAGGGATACCGGGACCGGCATGCTGCCCGGGGTGCGGGACCGCGTGTTCGAGCCCTTCTTCACCACGAAGGAGCAGGGGAAGGGCACGGGGCTCGGCCTCTCGACGGTGTACGGCAGCGTGAAGCAGAGCGGGGGCTTCGTGCTCGTGGAGAGCGCGCCGGGGACGGGGAGCACGTTCAGCGTGTATCTGCCGCGCGTGGGCGCGGGCCCGGAGGCGCGCGCCGCAGGGGCGGCGGAGGTTCCGCCGCCGGGCGATTCCACGGTGCTCCTGGTCGAGGACGAGGACGCCGTGCGCCGGTTGGCGTCGCGCGTCCTGATGCGATCCGGGTACCACGTGCTGACCGCGGCGACCGGGGACGCGGCGCTCGAGCTGGCGGCGCGCCACGAGGGGACGATCGACCTGCTGCTGACCGACGTGGTGATGCCGGGGATGAGCGGACGCGAGCTGGCCGAGCGGCTGCTGCCGCTGCGGCCGGGGATGCGGCTGCTTTACGCGTCGGGCTACACGGAAGACGCGATCATCCGGCACGGGGTCTCGAGCCAGGCGACGGCGTTCCTGGAGAAGCCGTTCACGCCGAGCGCACTGCTGCGCAAGGTGCATGAGGTGCTGGAGGCGGACATTCCGGCGACGACACTGAAGCTCGCCAGCTGACCGGCCGCGCGGCGCGCCGTTCGGTCAGCCCAGCGCGCGACGCTGGAAGAGCACGATCTCCACGTCGTCGCCGCGCGCGAGCTCACTCAGCTCCGCGAGCTTGGTACCCACACCGGGCAGTACGCCGGCGGCCGCGTTGAGGAAGTTGGCCCAGCCGGGGATCTCTTCACGGAACTCCACCTCGGCTCCGTCGGCGAGTGCGACCGCTGCGCAGATCGCCTTCGTGGTGCCCACGGGACGCGTGTAGCACCGGAGGCGTACGACGTCGCCCCATCGTGCCGCCGACACGCACCGACCCGCCGACCAGAGCGCGAAGCCCGCGCCGACGACGACGATACGCGAGCGGCCGTCCGCCGCGGATTTGTCGTTCAGGCGAATCCGGGCCGGACTCTCACCTGCGACTCCGACGGATCGATGATCACAGCCGAGATGCTCTCGTAGGCGGCGGTGACGCGGAAGATGGATTGATCGGTCGCCGCGGCGGCCGCGGAATCGGCCTGGGCAAATCGGGGGTGGTGATGCGCGAGGTCACCCTTGAGATGATAAGCCTCGAGCACGACGTAGCCGTCGCGCACCTCCACGACCGAGCGAATGCGGTGAGTGTGCCCGTTGAGCAGAGAGAGCTCGACGATCGGATCACCGCCCATCGCGTCGGTGTCCTGCCGGAGTTTTGAGCTGAAGTAGTTCGCGTCGAACATGCGAAAGATGAGAGAGGAAGCTGAAGGAAGAGCCGCGGCGCTAGCTTGGTGCATGCTGCGCCTGCCCCGTTGGCTGCCGCTGAATCCCGGTTGCGGCTGCCTGCTTCTGCTCCTCGTCGGCTTCGCTCTCCTGCTGCTCTGGGGAGACGGCCGCTGAGGCGCGCTCCCGAAAGATAGCGCCGAGCCTACGCCTTGGCTGCGGAGTCGCCCTTCTGCGACTTCATGAAGAGCGTGCGGCCCGTCGCGGCGTCAACGACCTCGTACATGGCCAGCATCCCGAACGCGGTGCCGTTCGCCAGCTTGAGCGGTGCCTTGCCGGCGCGGACCCAGCTCGTGCCGCCTTCAGTCGACTCCTGGCGCTCGATGATGTCGAGGCTGGCCTTGCCGGTCTTGACCACCGTCTCGTCGTCGCGGCGATACTTAGCCGCCTGATGGCGCCAGGGAAGACGCTTATCGAAGTCGTCCATGCCGATCAGCTCGGAGGGCGAGACGCCGGCATCCTGAGCGAAGCCCGCGTTGCAGCCGCCGAAGACGAACTTCGGGCCGGTCTTCCACATGATGCGCACGTTGCTGCGTGGCGCGATGACCTCCCGCAGATATCCATCGAGCTCGGACTTGAGGTCGGACGCCGTGGCGGTGGCCCAGCGTGAAGAGCGCGACTTCATCGTCGGGTTCAGGTCGGGCCACGACGCAGAGGCGACCTGCTGATAGGCGACGAGAATGGCACGAAGTTCATCGGCTGTGTATTCCATGCGATGCTCCACTGCGGCGAGAGAAAGGCCCATCTGAATGATCGGACATGGGACCGAACGTCCCGTGCGCACTCCAATGGAATTGGGACGACAGTCGCGAATTCGCGCAACAGCCATGCGGCGAGAAGAGGACGGCGCTTCGTCCCACGGCCAGGACACCAGCGTGTCGCGCCCCGGTCGTGCGCCGATGTCAAGTTATTGAGAGCGCGACAGTTACGTCGCGCGCAAAGAGGACCGTCGGCTGGCATCTCCTCTGCCTTGACTGGCGTGTGCGTCCCCACCGGGGACGCTTCCTCCCCGGAGACTCTCATGCGCACTCGCTCGCAGTACTTCATCGACACCATCCGCACCGCCGTGCTCCTGGCCACGCTGTCCGCGACGGCGCACGCGCAGTCGCGCTCCGCGCCGATCGTGAAGGGCAAGGTGCTCGACGTCACGCCGTACGTCGGCTACATGGTCTTCGGCGACTACGTCAAGGGACCGGTCGGCACATCGCTCACGAACGCGCCGGCGCCGGTGTACGGCGCACAGGTGGGTCTGCGGCTCGCGCCGAACATCTCGCTGGTAGGCAACCTCGCGACGACGAGCAGCGACATCAAGGCTGGCCTGCCCATCCTCGGCGGCTTCTCGGTGGCGCGCAGCACGATGCTGATCTACGATGGCGGCCTCCAACTCGACATTCCCACCACGTTGCTGGGAAGTACCTCGATCGCACCGTTCATCCAGGCGGGAGCCGGCGCGATCCGGTACGACATCAGCCAGTCGATCCTCTCCACCACGGCGACGAACTTTGCGGCAAACGTCGGAGTCGGCGCCGACATCGGAATCGGCAACAACGTCGGCGTCCGTGTGATGGCCAAGGACTACATCGGCAAGTTCGACTTCCAGGACGCGACGTACGTGGACTTCTCCGGACAGACGGCGCACAGCTTCGCGTTCAGCGCAGGGCTGCGGCTGTCGTTCTGAGGGGGAGAGCGCGAATCGAAGGCACGCCGTTCGTCGGTGAACGGTTCTTCGGTTTGTCGGCCGGCCTCGGGACGCAGGAGCTGCCCGAGGTCGGCCGTAAACCGACAAACCGACAAACCGACTAACGCGCCGTGCGCGCCCCCAGCGACTTGATGTACAGCACCAACGCGCTCACCTCGGCGTCGCTCAACACTCCGCGGAACGAGGGCATGAACGGCTCGTAGCCCTGCACCTGCTCGCGCGACGGGTCGAGGATCGACTCACGCAGATAGGCGTCATCCGCCAGACGCGGAGTGGGGCGTTTGCTGAGGGTCACGCGGGAGCCGTAGAGTCCCTTGAGCGTGGGGCCGGTCTTTCCCGCCGTGGTGCCATCCGTCGAATGACATCCACCGCAGCCTGAGCGCTGAAAGACACGCGCGCCCAGCGCCGCCGATGCCGCTGCGACC
The DNA here is from genome assembly GCA_039920785.1 of Gemmatimonadaceae bacterium. Classification (GTDB taxonomy): domain Bacteria; phylum Gemmatimonadota; class Gemmatimonadetes; order Gemmatimonadales; family Gemmatimonadaceae; genus AG11. Next base: position 22,738 of record JBDSDB010000101.1, on the reverse strand, counting down.
GGCGCGGCCGCATTCGGCGACGACTCGGCGCGCCGAGCGCTGGCACGCCAGTCGAGCTTCGCGAATCCGGCTGCATCGAGGTTCAGCGAGTCCACCGAGTGCACGGTGAGGTACAGCGAATTCTTCAGCGGCGTTCCCTGCCGGCTGCGTAGATCGTAGTCGAGCTGCATCTGCATCACGGGCCGCATCTGCGGCACCACGAGCAGCAGCGTGCGACCGTCGGCCGAGAGGTGCGCGTCCAACGGATGCCGATCGTGACCCGCACTACTGTCATGCTTGAAGTGTCCGGAGCCATAACGCGAGCTCCGCACGTAGCCCCAGCTCTGCAGCTGATAACGCGAGCGGTCCAGTGCCGCTTTCGCGTCGAGCGCCGACGCGAATCGCACGAGGATCCCCTGCTGTCCCGCATGCACCGCGACGGGGAGAGTGTTCGGGCGCGCCGTGCGCCGAAGTCGCACGAGGCTGGCGACATCCTTTGCGTTCGAGCCCCAGATCCTGAAACCGGCGAGATAGAGTTGGCCGTCGAGCGGATGCTGTCGCCCCTTGAGCGTCGGAGTGCGATAGTAGCCGGGCAGCGCGACCACCGCGCCCTGCACTCCGGAGCGTGTACTGTCGAGGAAGACGCGAAACGGTCCCGGCTTCGCATACGAGAGATGGACGAGCGCGTCGCCCTCGAATCCGAGCTTGGTTCCAGTCGTCCAAACCTCGCCGGCGCCGGACGGGTCGACCTCGTGCGGGATCCAGAGAACTGGCGGCCGCGCGGCGCGCGGTGCATCGCTGTGCGCGGTGGGCGTCACGCCATAGAAGCCGCCGTCGTCGAGTAGAAAGACGGGCGTGGACGGGACGAAGTTGCCCTGCTGGTCCGACGCCGCGAGCAGCCCGCTGCGCGGATCGAGACCGATGTTCGGTTCGCGCAGGCCGCTCGCGAAGGTGCGAATGCTCCGGCCGTCGGCGGAGATTTCCTGCACGGTGCCGCTGTGCGCCGAGCCCGCGCGAAAGCCAGGCGCGATGGCCGGCGACGTCTTCTCGCCGTTGTCCAGCGCTCCGCCCATCGAGACGAAGAACCCACCACCCGGCTTCGCCGACATGCCGAGTGGAAACTCGCGCGACTCGCTCGTCTGGATGGTCAGGTTGCTGAAATTTTCGTAGCGGTCCGCCTCGCCGTCGCCGTCGACGTCGAGGAGCCGCACGATTCCCTCGCGGCCGAACACGTACACGGTGTCGCGCACGATCTGCACGTTGAGCGGCTCGTACAGGCCCGACGCGAACCGCTTCCATTGGAGCTTCTGCAGTCCGCGGTCGATCCCGGACGCGATCCACACGTCGCCGTCGTAAGTGACCATCGCCGCACGGCCGTCGCGGAAGAAGTCGATGTCGGCGATGCGCACGTTGCGACGCCACGGATTTGGCATCGGCAACGCGACACGGTCGATGACATAGTCGGCGCTGTCGGGCGACAGGCTGCCCCGCGTCGGCACGGTGCCGGGCCAGTGCGACGGCCCGCCCGCCTCGTACCGCGCCATCTCGACCGGCTGCTTCATCATCGCCGCCACGGCGCCGCGATCCGACGTACGTCCGCGCCACGCCACCACGCGGAAGCGAGACGCCGGCGCCCCCGCGGGGATGCGCAACGTGATGAACCGGTTGGAGTCCACCTGAAGCCGCGCGCCCGCCGGAGCGCCAGTCACGCCGACTCCGGTGACGGTGTCGCGGGCGGCGCCCTGGAAGACGACGGCGCCAACGCCCGTCACCTCGGACGCCACGCCGGTGCTCACCTCTCCGACGACGAGCGTCAACGCGCGCGCCACAGACCCCGTCTGGAACGTCCGACTGACTCCCACCTGGCCGCTGGCCGAGACGCTCGCCACCTGCTCGTGCATCTCCGTGCCGCTCACGATATACGAGAGCACCGCCTCCTTCCCCACGACGTTCAATCCGTTCCACCGCCCGAGCGACTCGGCGATGGGACCGCGACCGATCTCGGGCGCATACGCGCCTGTAGGGCGAGGGTCGCGATAGTCCGGCTCGGCGCCCATCCAGCCCGGATAGACACCGGTGGCGAGCATCAACTTGCCCAGCACACGCGGCACCGCGTTGTTCTTGTTGAGCGCATCGCCGTACGACACCTGCGCCATCGTCGTGAGCGAGATCAGCTCACCGCGCCACACCGCCGCGATGCGAAGCAGGTCGGTGTCGAAGCACGCGTGCGTGTCGTTCCCGAGCATCAGGAGCACGCACCGCACCGCGAGATTCCGCTCCGGGAAGGCGGCGCCGAGCTTCCCGGCGTCCACCGATGAGACGATGAAGGGGAAGCCCGGTTCCACGAAGCCGGCGAACGGCCCGTCCACCGTTGCCGCGTGCTCCGCGACGGTCCGACGCTCGGCGACCGTCCCGCTCCCAGACCAAGCCGAGACCAAGATGAGGAGGGCGCCGCCCATCACTGCGGCGAGCGCCGTCCGCATGCGTGCCGACGTCAGAGTCAGCCTCCGACCGTCGGAACCGCTTCACCGGCGCCCCACGGCTGCCACCCAGCGCGATACTGGCGCGTGAGCCACTGGTTCGCCTCGGGGACGTTGGTCACCTGCATCTTCGCGCCGTCGTAGAGGATCTTCTTCGACTGGCCGGCGCGTAGCGCAACGATGCCGAGCAGCATCGTTTCGGTGAGCTTGGCCGCGTAGTCGAACGGTGAGCTCGCCGTGCCCTCGCCCTTGCACGCGTTGCACCAGTTCGCCTCGTGCGACCCAACCACGCGCACGAACGTCTTGGGCACCTTGTCCGCTTCTGCCGCGAGCGACTCGGGATAGACCTTGGGATTGTTGCCGTAGGTCTCGTACGTCATGAATCCCTTCTCGCCCACGAACACGCCGCCGCCACCCTCACGCGGAAGCGGGATGTCGGCCGAGAGCACGGGCAGCAGGCCGCCGTCGTACCACACGAGCCGCACGGGCGGTTGATTGCCGCGCGCGGCGAACTCGTACGCCGCCGTCATGGCGAACGGATACGTGCCCGGATCCTTCTCGCTGCCGCCCCACGGAGTGGACGATGCGATGATGCTCTTGGGGTAGTCGAGGCCCAGCGCCCAGAACGGCTGGTCGATGATGTGCGCACCCATGTCGCCGATCGAGCTGACGCCGAAGTCCACGTAACCGCGCCAGCTGAACGGGTGGATGGCCGGGTGATACGCGACCTCGCGAGTCGTGGGTCCGAGGAAGAGGTCCCAGTGCACGCCAGGCGGGACCGTCTGCGACTCGGCGGCCATCTCCTTCAGCACGGCGAGATCCACCTGGCGCATGTTCCAGCGCGGTGGATCGTTCGGGTTGCCCGCCGGCTGCGTGGGGAGTGGCTGAGGACGCGGGATGCCCTGCGCCCAGTGGCGCGCCGGCCGGTCGGTCCACGTGTGCACCTCGCGGATCGGCCCGAGCACGCCGGACGCGATGAGCTCATTGATGCGCCGCGTGCCCTCCATGGAGTGGCCCTGGTTGCCCATCTGCGTCACGACCTTCGTGTCCTTCGCCGTCTTGGCGAGGATGCGCGCTTCCTGCACCGTGTAGGTCAGCGGCTTCTGCACGTAAACGTGCTTTCCCGCCTTCATCGCTGCGTACGCGATGATCGCGTGCAGATGATCGGGCGTGGCGATGACGACGGCGTCGATGTCCTTCTGCTTGTCGAGCATGACGCGAAAGTCGTCGTACTTCTTCGCCTTCTTGTACGACTCCTGCACCTTGAGCGCCTCGGGCGGCACGGCGGTCTGGCCCTGTCGCGGCTTGAGCCGGTTGACGATCGACCGCTCCACGTAGCCGTAGTCGATGTCGCAGACGGCGACGATGTTCTCGCCCGCCTGGAGAATGGCGTTCATGTTCGACATGCCCATGCCGCCGAACCCCACCATCGCGACGTTGAGCGTTCGGCTGGGCGGGCGATATCCGACGCCGCCGAGCACGTGGCGTGGGACGATCATCGGCGCGACGGCGAACGCGCCGGCGGCCGTGGCGGTGTCGCGCACGAAGCGGCGACGGGAGATTGAATGTGATTCGTCGGTCATGACTCGAGTCCTGTAGGGTCGGGAAACAAAATAGGGAGCGGCGACCAACCGCGCGCAATGCCTACGGGCTCGATGCGACTAGTGCTGCGGAGCACCGGCCGATCGGCCCGCGGACCGCCCGGTCGCCCACGCCCAGAGAAAGTTGTAGCCACCGATGGGACCGAACGCGTCGAGGAGCTCGCCACAGAGAAAGAGTCCGCGATGGAGCCGGCTCTCCATCGTCCGGGGATCGATCTCTGAGAGGCTCACGCCCCCGCCCGTCACCTCGGCCTTCTTGTATCCCTCGTCACCTGTGCACGGTAGCTCGCAGCGCGTGAGCGCGTCCACCACACGCCGGCGCTCGTCTCGCGTGAGCTCGGCAAGCGAGCGGCTCACGTCCACATCCACGCGCGCCAGCAGGACGGACGCGAGCCGGTCGGGAAGATGCGCGCGCAGTGCGCCGAGCACCGTTCGCGCACCCCTCGGCTTGAGCATCGACTCGAGCTCCGGATCACCTAGCGACGTCCACCGTACCGAGATGGTCGCCGAACGATCGTTTTCCGCGCGGGCGCGCACGACGACGTGCGAGACGTCGAGCACGGAGGGTCCGCTGTAGCCCCGATGTGTGAACAGAAAGCCCCCCGACGCGCTCGCCGAGCGGCCTGCGCCGCGCGCGGTGAGCGTCACGGGAAATGAGATGCCCGAGAGCGCGCCGAACGGAGCGGGATCGCACACGACGGGCGTCAAAGCCGCGTAGGTGGGATGTACGGTGTGCCCGAGCGCGGCAAGGGTGCGAAGGCCGAAGCCGTCGCTGCCGGTGTTCGGGACGGAGAGTCCGCCAGCGGCCACGATCACCGCGTCCACGTCGACGGGCTCCGCCCCAGCGATCGAGACGCGCCATCCGTCGCTCGACGGCGCCAGCTCGGTCACCGCCGCGTCCATGCGCAGCGTGACGCCCTGGCGAACGGCATATGCGAGTAGGCCGTCGCGCACGTCACGCGCGCGATGCGACGCGGGAAAGAGCTTGACTGACTCCGCTTCCTCGATAAGCGGAATCCCCAGGTCGCGCTCGAAGAAGGCGATCTGCTCGGCCAACGGCCACGCGCGCACGATCTTGCGCATGGTGTTGGGCGACGAGTCGGTGATGAACCGCGACTCGTCGAGGCGCGCCGGGAGCACGTTGCACCGGCCGCCACCGCTGATGAGGATCTTGCGGCCTCCGTCGCGAGTTCGCTCGATGAGCAGCGTGTCGGCGCCCGCCATCGCGGAGAAGATGGCAGCCATGGTGCCGGCTGCCCCCGCACCGATCACTGCCACTCGCCGTCTGCGGCGTCCTTCGGAAAGCTGGTCGATCCCCAACACTGACCGGTCGGCGGAGGGCCGACAAGTGGCGCCGTACATTCGCGCTGGACGGGAGGCGGGAGCGGGTCTATCGTAGCGCGACGACGCCGAGCTCGCTCTCACCCGCCATCAGGGACTGACATGAAATATCTGTCGGATGTCAATTGGATCGCCGTGCTCGTCGCGACGGTCGTCGGGTTCGTGCTTGGCGCCCTCTGGTTCTCGCCGCTCCTGTTCTCCAATCGCTGGATGGCCGCGCTGGGGAAGTCGAAGGAGGAGCTGGGCAAGTCAGGTCCCGCGCTGGGCCCGGCGTTGGCGCTCAGCTTTGCCGTCACCTTCATCACTGCGCTCGCACTCGCCGTGCTGCTCGTCATCATGCCCCTCACCACCACGCTCGGCGCGCTTCGGCTGGGGTTGATGCTCGGAGTGGTGTTCTACGCGCTGGCGACTGCGACCGACTATGTGTACACGGGCTGGCCACGCACGATCTACTGGATCCAGGCGAGCTATCACGTGCTCATGATCGCCATCATGGCCGTGATCATTGCCGCGTGGCGCTGACCGGCCGTCTCGCGTCAGCTGGGCGGCGACGCAGCCAGCGCATGGGCGACGAGGCGACTCGTGGCGCCGTCGAATCGCCTGACGTGCGGAACGGGACCAGGCGCGACGATCTCACAGCCGGTGGCGTAGGTGGCGGCGAGGCGCTGCACCTCGGCGAACTCCACGCGGTCGAACGGGTCGGTGGCGTAGTGCGTGTTGAGCAGGTCGACGAGCATCGCCACCTCGTTCGCCATCCCCTTCGCGATGGCGGCGAGTGATGAGACGACCGCATCGATGTGCGCGCCGGACGGTTTGCGGAATCCGCGGCCGATCCCGCCATACCGCACGACAGTCGTCGCCATCTCGCTGGCGCGGTAGGCGTTGCACGCGTCGATGACGGTGCGCAGCCGCTGCGCGTGCGGGAGCCACGGCGTGCCGCCGGCGAGATACTCGCGGTGCGCCACGCACACGACGACCACCTCCGCCGACACCAACGCGTCGGCCATGTCCCGGTGAAAGTGGGCACTCATGCCGGCGCGCATGAGGTGCCCGTCGGCCGCGCTGACGTGCGGATCGTGCATGCGGACGAGGGCCCCGCGGTCGATCAGGTGCCTCGCCAGCGCGAGCGTGGGTGAGTTTCTGGCGTCGCTCGAATCGGGGCGATACGCCACGCCGAGCAGTGCGAGCTCTCGGTTGCGAACGGGTCCGGAGAACCGCTCGATGAGTGTCACGACCTGCGCTGGCGCCTCGTCGTTGATGCGCCGCGCCTCGAGGATGAGGCTGTGCGCCGGGTTGATCCCCCGCTCGAGCGCGCTCCACCAGAGGAGCACGCCGTCCTTCGACAGCCCATGGCCTCCGACGCCGACCCTGGGCACGAGTAGCCCGCCGCACGGCGCGTCCTTCATCCCGCGTTCCTGTGCCAGCCGCGCGTTGACCTGTCGGCGGAGGGCGAAGAAGTCGACGTCGTGCGCGTCGCAGTACCGTACCACCTCCGCCGCGAAGGCGATGCGCACGTCGCGAAACGCGTTCTCCAACGTCTTGACCACCTCCGCGGTCATGCTGTTCGTGCAGTGCATCGTGCCGGAGCGCACGATGCGCGCGTAGACGCTGGCCGCTTGCTCGGCGGACCGCGCAGCCAGTGCGCCGATCAGCTTGTCGCCGGTGGCGATACGATCCAATACCGATCCCGGCATCGCGCGGCTCGGGCTGTTGGCCAGGAGGAGATCGCGTCCGTCCTCCAGCCCGTACTCGGCGAACAGGTCGCGCACCGTGGTGAGCATCGTCGACGGGGCGAGCGTGGACTCGATCACCACCAGCGGGAGCGATTGCTCGGTGCGGTGCGTCAATGATTCCGCCACGCTGTGCAGCGCACCGCGAAGCGAATCGTAGTCCGGGCCCATCGCGTCCCGGTCGGTCTGCACGCACACGAACACGATCTCCGCGTTGCGGATGTCGCGGTACTCCGTCGTCGCGCGCAGGCGGCCGCTGCCCGCGGCCTGTGCCACGAGCTCGTCGAGCGCGGGCTCGAGCCGCCCGATGGGCGACCGTCCAGCGTTGATCGCACCCACCTTCCACCCAGATGACTTGGACGCACGCTGCACCACGGTGACGCGCGTCGGCGTGCCGTCCGCCGCCCACAGCTCCGCATTGGCGAGCAGTGCGGCCATCGGCATGCCGATGATCCCCGGACCCACGACCGCGATCTCGCGAACGAAGGTAGGTCCAATCGAGATCAGCGTGCGTCTCGAGCGGGCGGAGTCGATCGACCGGGCGTGCATCATGATGCGTCCACCGTGAGAACGAGTCGCATCAAAACGCCGCGTGGTCCAACGTCGCCGCGTCGCTCACGGGCGGACGATGCGTACGACGCAGTCGCCGCCACGCCAGCTCGGCGAGGAGGCCGAGATGTCCCGCCGCGGTGCGAAGGAGCCTCGACTTGGGCCGCCCGAATATCCTCGCCTCACGCGTGACTGGGTGCTCGACGATCGACGCGCCGCCGAGATCGAGCCGCGCGAGCAACTCCGTCACGCCGACGGCGCCGGTGCGGCGCGTGGAGACGGTGAGCGCGCGACTGCGTCGATAAACGCGGAAGACGCTGTTGTACGTGAACAGCTGGTGACTCAGCGCGCTCCGGTACATGCGCCGTAGCGATCGGGAGAGCAGGAGGCGCAACGCCGAAACGTTCCGCATCGAGCCGTCCGGATGGTACGGCGAGGCGACCACGAGATCGACGCCCGCGCGTAGCCGAGGGATCATGCGCGCCAGTTCGTGTGGATCGTAGGTACAGTCGCAGCCCAGCGTGCACACGATCTCGGTGGCCGACGCGAGCAGGCCCGTGTGGATCGCCGCCGCGACGCCGCGATTCTCGCCGTGCCGCAACACGATCACGTTGGCCCAGTTCCGAAACAGCGCGCGCAGCACCGCCGGGGTCCCGTCCGTGCTGCCGTCGTCGACGAAGAAGTAGCGCAGATCGTATGCGCCACCGAGCGACTCGTCGAGGCGGCGCAGCGTGTTCGCCAGGTATGGCAGCGCGCGCTCTTCGTTGTAACAAGGGATGACGACCGACACTGCCAGCCGCGGAAGGCTTCGCGCCGCGGGCAGCAGTGCCGGCGCACGCGCATCGGCGACGACGCGCAGTGGGCCCGCCGCGCGCGCAGTGAACACATCGAGCACGGGAGCGCCGAGCCATTCACTGATCCCGGTGAACGCGTAGCGGGAGAAGTAGTGGCTCAGGATCGCCGGCATCCGGTCGAGGTTCCGGTAGTGCCGCAGACGCGTCCACATCGATGCCCCGTCGATCCTCGGCTGCTCCGGATCGAGCTCCCACGATTGAAAGTACACAACAAGCGGCGAGGAATCGTCGCGCTGCGACCGCGCGAGGCCCCGCCGCACCAGTGCGTGCGGGAGCTGGCGGAACCAGTTGCCGCCCGCCACCGGCAGGTCGCAGCCGAGCAGTGATACGCTCGAGATGGGGAACTCCCACAGGGAGCGATCGCCCACGGTGTGGAGGTGCGGCCGGCGTGTCACCGGGTCGTGGGCGTGCGAGCGCAGCATCGGGCGCATGCTCGAGTCGTAGAGGTAGCCCTGCTCGGCCATCACCTCCAGTGCCCAGGCGTCGCTCGGGCTGAGCCAGTCCGACACGCGACAGCCCACCACCCGCTGTCCGCTCGCCTGTTCTATCGCTTCACGGGCGCGGACGAGATCCTCGGCGAGCTCGGAGCGCGACATCTCGCGGATGTTGCGGTGCTGATAGCCCTTGCTGGCGATCTCGTGCCCTCGCTCCCTCACCCAGCGCACGAGCTCCGGGTACCGCTCGGCTACGCATCCGAGGACGAAGACCGTGGCGGAGATCCCGAATTCATCGAGCAGATCGAGGGTGCGCGCGGTGCTCTGTTCGATCCGGCTCTCGAACCGGTACCACTGTCCACGCTGGATCAGCGAGCCGAACGCCCCCACCTGGAAGTAATCCTCCAGCGAGACCGTGAGCAGGTGCTTCCGCCCACCAGGCACACGCGACGGGATCCCCGGATTGGCCCCGGGGTTTCGTCGGTCGAGCTCGATGGGAGGGAAGAGCACGGAGGGCTGCCTCGCGGCAATACTGTGGGGACAGTGAAGCACATCGCGACGCACCGGGGGGACCTGACGTGGCTGTTCGCGGCGGCCGGCCGGAGGATGGCCAGCACGCATGGGTCATATGAGCAAGATCCGGTGTCGAGAAGGCAGTGCTCGCCAGGGCGACGCCGATGCCTGCGAACGTGGGAGCAACTCGTTGCCGGTGCTCGCCTTGGAGCACGCCTTTGAATTCGATTCCGCGACCGGGCAGAACCTGCCGAGTGAGTGATGGCGAGCCCTGACGCATCGGTTTTGTCGCGCAGCCGCCACAGAATGACGGACCACGCCGACATGCAAGACGGTGCTGTAGAGGCCGCCGAGAGGGTGCAGCGCCCGCCCCACAGATGGCTCGTCTCGTGCACCTGCGCCCGCCATGCCTCGATCGACGCCGGCGCGACTCCTCGTGTTTCTCGTGTGTGCGGTCGCGACTCCCGTCGCGGGCCAGGCGCCGGCAGCCACTGCGGCGCGCTCCTCCTGTGACGGCCGGATGGTGACCAGGATCGAGACACGTGCCGCCCCGCCGCCGTTCGCCGGTGCCGCGGCGCGCTGGCGGGCCGCGGCGCGCGGCATGGGACTCCACCACGCCACCACGCAGTCGGGGGTGGTGGAGGCATTCATGTCGCTCCATGTCGGGCGGCCGTGCACCGAGTTCCGCCGTGCCGAGTCGGAGCGCATCCTGCGCGCGCAGCCCTTCATCGCCGACGCGTCAGTGCGCATCGCGCCCGACTCCGGCGGAGGCGTGGTCGCGATCGTGGAAACCACGGACGAGATTCCGGTGCTCGTGGGCGCGCGCTTCCGCGGCGTGATGCCCGACGCCCTCTCGCTCGGCAACGCCAACATCGCCGGCGAGGGATTACGTGTCGAGGTGGGTTGGGAGCGCGCCCGCTCCTATCACACCGGCTATGGCGCCCGTCTCGCCAAGTACGCCGCCTTCAACCGGCCGTACGTCGCTGCCTTCCAGGGCTATCGGCACCGAATCGGCTACGAGACGGACGGCGAGATCGGACATCCGTTCTACACCGACCTGCAGCGCATCTCGTGGCACGCGGGCGTGCGCAACGCCGAGGACTACCCGCACTTCAATCGGCCGGCACGTGACGCGCTCGCGCTGCGCGTCAAGGAGCAGCGGTGGGACGCCAGCGCCATCGCGCGCCTCTTCGGCACGCGCACGGTGGCGCTGCTCGGTGGCGCGGTCACGGGGCGTCTCGTGGAGCCGGGAACAGAGGGCGTGATCCTCAGCGACACCGGCTTCGCCGCGGATACGGGCACCGCGTTGAGCGGACGGTACTCGCGCTTCAAGACCACTCGCGTCGGCGTCATCGCGGGGCTGAGGCGCGTGGACTTCGTCACGGTACATGGCTTCGATGCGCTGACCGGCGCGCAGGACGTTCCGCGGGGTGTGATGGCCGCCGTCTATACCGCGCACGGCCTCGCCGCCGCGGGGGAGAGCGACATCTTCCTGTCCGGAACCACCTACGTCGGCACCGCCGGACGATACGGGATGCTCGCCAACCTCGCGGTGCTCGAAGGGCGGCGCGACATGGCCACGCGCGAGTGGAACAGCATCGTCGGCAGCACGCGCTCGGCGCTCTATCTGGGTAAGCCGGGCATGATGCTCATCCTGTCGGACGAGCTGTCCGGAGGTCTTCGCTCGCGACTGCCGCTCCAACTCACGTTAGGCGATCGCGTCGGAGGCATTCGCGGCTACCGCACCTCGTCGCTCGCTGGTGCTCGGCGCAATGTGGCTCGCGCCGAGACGCGGTGGAGCAGCGCGGCGCTGATCCGCCGCGCCGACGTGGGAGTGGCGACGTTCGGGGAGCTCGGGTCCCTGTGGGCGGGGGACGTGCCCTACGGCTCGACCGCCTCGCGCGGCACTGTCGGGGTGAGCCTCCTCGCGGCGTATCCTACCGGATCCAAGCGGCTCTATCGGGCCGACCTTGCCATCCCGCTGGTTCGCGGGGGCGAAGGTGGCGGCAAGATCGAGCTGCGCTTCAGTAGCGAGGACCGGACGGCGCGCTTCTGGGAAGAGCCCAACGATGTGGCTCGCGCCCGGACCGGCGCCGTTCCCGCCACCCTGTTCGCCTGGCCCACGCGATGACGCCGCCCCCACACCGCTCCCGAGGGACAGTCGTGCCATTCCATCGTCTCGAGAAGGGCACGCCATGACCTGGCCCGGCCGTCGACCCGCGCCGGCGTTCGCCACGCGCGTACCGGACTTCGAAGCATTCTTCGAAGCCCTGCCCGCGCCGTGTATCGTCTTCTCCGCCGATGCGCCCCGGTTCACGATCGTCGCGGTGAACGAGGCGTACCTGGCGGCAACGAACAGCGTTCGCCACGGCGCGCGCGGGCTGCTCGGCAGGCCGCTCTTCCAGACGTTTCCCGATCCGCTGTTCGATCCGTTGGCGTCGGAGACGGCGAACCTGCGCATCTCGCTCCACCGCGTACTCCAGAGCCGGACCGCGGACCGCATGGCCGCACAGCGCTATGAGTCCCGCCAGACGGCCGACGGCCGCGTCGAGGAGCGAATCTGGTGTCCGATCAACGCGCCCGTGCTCGGCGACGACGGCGAGGTTGCATTCATCGTCCATCACGTGGAGGACGTGACGTCGCGCCTCACGGCACTCGCCGCGAGCGCACTGCCTCATTCCGCGCTCGGCGGGTCGACGTTCGTGGACTACGCGTTCGCGCAGGCGCCGGTGGCCATCGCCGTCCTGCGCGGGCCGGATCACACCTTCGCCTCGTGCAATCGCGCGTACGGCGCGCTCGCGGGGCAGCGGCCGCTCGTCGGCCGCTCCGTTCGCGAGGCGTTCCCCGAGCTCGACGTCGACACCATCCACCAGCTGCTGGACGAGGTGTACGCGACGGGCGCGCCGTACGTCGTGAACGAGTTTCCCATCCACCACGACGCGTCCCACGGATTGGAGATCTTCTACAACTTCGTCTACCAGCCCCTCACCGACGCCCACGGCGTCGTGACCGGGATCGCTGTCATCGCCACGGATGTCACCGACCTCGTGATCGCTCGGAACGCGGCCGAGCAGGCGAGACGCTCGGCCGACCTGGCGCGGCTGGTGGCGGAGCAGACCAGCGACGACAAGTCCAAGATGCTGGCCACGCTCAGTCACGAGATGCGCACGCCGCTCAACGCCATCGCCGGCTACACCCAGCTGCTCGGCGCGGGAGTGCGAGGGCCCGTCACGCCGGCGCAGCTGGAAGATCTGCGACGGATCCGGCAGAGCCAGCTCCATCTCACGAGCGTCGTCAATTCCGTCCTGCGGTACGCCAAGCTCGGAAGCGGCGCGACGATCTCCGAGATCGACGACGTGCCGGTGCCGGAAGTCTGCGCAGCAATCGAGGCGCTGGTGATGCCGCAGCTGCGCGAGAAGGGCCTCACCTTCTCGTTCACCGCGAACGCGCCCGCTCTGTTCGCGCGAGCGGACGAGGTGAAGCTGCGGCAGATCGTGCTCAACCTGTTGAGCAACGCGATCAAGTTCACTGCTGAGGGCGGACACGTGAGCGTGACGTGCGACGGGGGTGAGAAGGCGGGCACCGTCACGGTGCGCGTCGCCGATACGGGCATCGGCATCGCCGAGGATCATCTCGCGAAGATCTTCGACGCGTTCGTGCAGATCGGCGCGCCGAAGACGTCGGACGAAGGAGTCGGGCTCGGTCTCTGGATCAGCCGAGACCTGGCGCGAGCCATGGGTGGCGATCTCACCGTGGAGAGCGCGTTCGGTCAGGGCTCGACGTTCACACTGACACTGCCCGCCGCGCGCTGAGCCCTCGCGCGCAAGCTCGGCACGCCGCCGTCACCTGGCGACGAGCGTGAGATCGACGATGAGGGGCCGGTGGTCGGACCGGGTGTCCGGGCCGAGTGTGACGTTGTCCACGTGCCACTCCGGGCTCGTCAGCACGTGATCGATGCGCGCACGGATCCACCCATTGTACTTGGTGATACCGAGCCCCCAGCCCGCCGTGGAGAAGGCGTCGGCGAGATCGCCCCAGTGATCGCGGAAGATCCGGCTCTCCACCGGCGTGTTGAAGTCGCCCAGCACGATCAGTGGACCAGACCCCTCGCTGACCCAGTGCCGAGCGACGCTGGACTCGATCTCCCGCACCTCGGTGTTGAGCCGCAACCGGCGAAGATCGCCTTCCATGAGACCCTCGAGCCCCTTGCGTGGCGTCTCGAGGTGGAGGTTCGCGACGCGAATTGGACCGCGCGGGCCATCCAGAAGGAAGCGCACGACGTAGCCCGCACCGCCGAACTCCTTCGCTTCGCTCTGCTTCACTCGGTCCAGCGCGCTGCGGTCCATGACCTGGGCGGAGCGGACTGGGTAGCGGCTCAGCAGGCAGAGGTCCTTCCCGACGAACTGATGCCATCCGGCCCTCAACCTGACCGCGGCCGAGAGGAGCTCGCCGCACTCCTGGAAGGCGACGATATCCGGCGCCCAGCGGGTCAGCAGGTCAGGCAGACGCTCGGCCGCGAGGTCCGACGCCCCCGTGTTGAACGTGATGACGCGAACGTGCGCGCCCACCGGCTGCGGGAGAAGACGCCTCCATCCGGTTCTGCCACCCATGATCGGGCCGGCGACGATGAGGGTCGCGGCCAGGAGGGGGAGGAAAAGGACGCGATGGAGGTACAGGGCGGCGGGGACGAGTATCAGGAGCGGCAGGAGGAACACCCACCGCCCCATGAACAGGAGTACGGTGCCGAGCATCGTCCGGTCGCCCAGGCCCCACATGATGGCGGCGATCAGACATGTCATGGCGACAAAGGTCCAGACGAGCCACGCCAGCACCCTCGCCGATCTGGATGTCGGCATGATGATCTTATGGCGCTTAGATGAGCCATTGCTGGCTGCAGTGTGGCGTCTCCGCCGGCGCCTTTGTGTGGGTTTTTCCGGGGAGGCAGCAGGTTGCGCTGTCGGCTGGGCGACCGACAACACGGTTCCGCACTGCCGGCACCGTATTTTGCGGCCGATGCTGGCGTCGCTCGCGTGATATTGCTCGCCGCACTCGCACCGAATCGTCAAGGTCGCCATCAGGGCGTCCAGTCGAGGACAAAGACCGGCTGCGGCGCGACGTCTTCCAGGCGCTCGCCGTCGCCTTGTCCGACGCGCTGCACGAACAGCGACAGGCGCCGGCGCCGTCGCCACCGGTCGGGATCGTGGGTTGGCTCCCACTGCCCGACGGGCGATGACCACATCTCCGTAAGCGACCAACTCGCGCGCTCGGCGTCGGTTGAGCGCGCTACCGTGATGCCGCCACCGCGCTCCTCGTCGCGGAACACGACGAACACCGCGCCCCTCCGCCCCGCGAGCACCAGCGGGCGCGAGATGGGGATGCGCTTCGTCCCGCCGCCGCTCAATCGAAAGGGACGCGTCCGTGCGCCGATCTGGCTCGCGCGCCAACTGGAGCCGTCGTACCAGACGAGCTGGAACTGGGGCACCTCGGAGCCGGAGGGGCGCCAGTACGTGGCGATGAGCGGATGGCCCGCGTCGTCCACGGCCATCGACGTCTGGTTGATCAGCTCACTCCCCTGCGGCACCCGCCACGCGATCTCCGCCGTGCTCGCCGTGATCGGGAGTGCGTAGCGCCTACCCGACGACGTGCGCCACGTTCGACCCTCGTCACGCGAATGGGCGTACATGACATCGTGATTCGTCGCGACGTCGGGTGACTCGCGCCAGCACCACGAGATGTGCAGGCCCCCGCGCGCGTCGACGGCGACTTGATTGACGTACGCGTTGCGCCGTCCCTCCCCGGCGATCAGCGGATGATGCACGACGCGCCACGCGCGCCTCCGCACGTCGTAGCGATTGAGCAGCACGTCACCACTGCCGGAGCGCCCATCGCGATACACGAATAGCAGATCGCCACTCGGCAACGAATAGAATTGCGGATACGTCACCTGCTCCTCGCGCTGCCCCGTCATCGGCAGCGGGTCGGAGAGCTCGAGCGATCCCGCACGCACGGCGCGCGCGTAGTGCAGCGGCTTGTTGTGCTCCGCCCACGCGACGTGCAGCACGCCACTCCCGTCCACGGCCAGCGAGATTGCGTTGTGCGCGTCGGTCACGTCGTTCGTGAACGTCGTCCGCGCGATCGCCCAGGTCGTGTCGCCGAGGCGTCGTTTCGCGAGCACCACGTGCGCGCTGTCGTCGTAGTACGCCGCATACTGCACCTTGCCGTGCGAAACCACGCTGCTCGTCCGGAAGCTCACCGCGTTCACCGACGACCGTGCCCAGCCCGTCCCCAGGGGCACGATCCGCACGTCGTTCGACCCTGCCGGCTGGTGCTGCGCGCGCGACGCGCCGCCCGTTGGCGCGATGAGCAGCGCCGACAGCAGGCCTGCGAGCACGGCGGACTCCGTGGCGCGGCGCGTCATCAGGCCGGCTTGGGAGCGGGTGCCGGATGTCGCGACTTCCGGTTCGCCGCGCAGTACAGCACCACCGCGGCGATCCGTTCGGCGCGTGTGGCGGGGCGCACCGCTTGCGACACCCAGTGCAGATAAGCCTTCTGCGCAGACGGCGGGAAGGTCGCGAAGTTCCGCGCCGCGGCCGGATTCGCGGTCAGCGCGGCGGCCAGGTCCTCCGAGACCGTCAGCGCTTCGACCGCGTCGAGCGAGCTCCACGACCCGTTGGCCTTGGCAACCTCGATGACGGCGAGTCCAGCGGGTGCCATCACGCCGTCCTCGATCAGCCGCGCCACGCGCGCCTTGTTCGTTCGCGCCCAGGTGCTCTTGGGCTTACGCGGCGTGAACAGCTGCATGTAGCGCGCGTCGTCGAGCGACTTGGTCGTGCTGTCGATCCATCCGAAGCACAGCGCTTCCTCCACCGCATCCACGTACGCCAACCGATCCGCGCGGTCCTTCTTCTTGTCGTACACGAGCCAGATCCCCGGCGAGCGCGCATGGTGCTTCGCGAGCCAGCGCCGCCACGCCGCGCGAGTCTTCACGTAGACCTGTTCGAGCGGCGTGGCGGGGGTCTTTCGTGCGGCGGGTGGTGGCATCGGCTCGGCGGCGGAGAGCGCGTAGGATATCACGGCCGCCGGAGCATCGAAAGCGCGTCCTACGCCGAGGCGCAGCTCGCCTCGCTCCCGGGCCTGAGCTGGAGCACTTCCGTCACGAGCATGTAGCGTGTACCCAGCCCGCCGTGGCCGGCCGGCATCTTCATGCTCGTCGTGCCGCGCCAGCGGACGAACACCGCGCTGTTCGCGCGCTGGCCGGGAAGCGCGGCGGCGAGGCTGTCGCGCTGGTGGAGCGCGGCATCCGTAAGCGTGACCCACCACGTGCCGTCGCTTCGCGGCGCGTCGCATGGATGGAACCAGCTCACCTCGAATCCTGTCTCGTACAGGCCGCGATACTCCTTCACCGAGTCGGCGGCCGCGGGCGCCTGACGCGCCGCGCGCGCACCGGAGCTATCACTCGTGGCGGCGCCGGCTACGATCGTGCTGGCGACGACGACGTTCAGTAGGAGCCGCATGGGTGTGTGTCCGCGAGAAAGGCAGAGGACGCGCTCGATTCGCCTCCAGTTGCACACCGCTCGCACCGATTCGTTTCCGACCGCAGACGAGCGCTGCCGTCCGCCACACGATGTGGGCCGCACGGACCTCGGGTAGATTGCCTCGGTCGACGTCGATCACCGGAGGAGGGCCCCTATTCTCGCGCTGCTGCTCCAAAGCGTCTCGTCGGTGGTGCCCCAGGCGCAACACGTGTCGCTCGTCGAGCGCCTGTGGAAGTACACCGTCCTCGGTGCCTCGAGCATCCTCTTCGAGGAGGCGAACCCGATCCTGGGCGGTATCGCGGCGCGTCACGCGCGGCTCGGCCTGGTCGGGGTGATCATCGCGGTGGCCGTCGGCACCTGGCTCGCGTCGGTCGTGCTCTACTTCATCGGCCGCTGGCGGATCGACTGGGTGCGGGCGCGGTGGCCGGACCGGCAGCGACTCCTCGACGGCGCGCTCGCGATCGTGAGTCGTCATCCGTGGCGCGCATCGCTCGCGGTGCGCTTCGCCTACGGTCTGCGCCTTCCCGTGCCGATCGCGTGCGGCGCGGCGCGCCTCCCGCTGGTGCTCTACGTGATCGCCAGCGGGATCAGTTGCTGGGCGTGGTCCATCCTCTTCACTCTGCTCGGCTGGAAGGCAGGTGGCGCGGCGCTGGCGCTGCTCGGTTTCACGAGCCGCTACGACGTGCGGCTCGGCTTCATCGCCATCGCTCTTGCCGTCACGCTCTTCTTCATGCGCCGCCGGCGCCGCATCGCCGAGCACACGGCGCACCTGCTTAGCGGGGAGAACATCTCGATCATGACGACGGCGGAGCGGCCGGTGCGCAGATCGCGGGGCGATTCGAAGTGACGACGACATCGGGGGGCGAGTACTTCGTCGCTCAACTGCAACACCAGTCGTGGGTACTCGGTATCAGAGTACTCGGACTTTCATACTGGCCACCCGAATCTGGGGCTGGGATTGACCTACAGTACTCGGTACAGGTAGTTGGACGGCGTGAACGGCGTCTACTGATCACGCTCCTCCGTTGACGCCGGATCAGCGGCGTTTGCCGCGGACAGCCTTCCGTTCAAATTCGGGGAGGCTGTATGCCAATCCGGGTACCCGGATACCGAGTACCCACTACTGGTGCTGCAGTCCGGTATCTACCTCCACCGGAACAGCCGCAACGCCACCACGAAAGAAACCACCCCCCAAGCCGCAACGATCACCATCGACCAACCCACCGATTCCCAGCCCGCCCCCTGCAGCATCGTCGCGCGCAGGGCGTTGATCGTCGCCGTCAACGGCAGCGCCTGAATCACCGGCTGCGCCACCGCCGGGAAGTTGGTCGAGGAGAAGAAGACGCCCGACAGGACCCACATCGGCATCATCACGAGGTTCGTCAGGCCGGACACGCCCTCCGTCGTGCGCGAGCGGGACGCGATGAGGAGTCCGAGTCCGCCGAACGCGAGCGACGACACGATGCAGACGGTGAACAGCTGCACGAGCGATCCGCGCACGGGCACGCCGAACAACAGCACCGCGCTGCCGACGATCACCACGATCTCGACCAGCAGAAAGACGAATCGCGAGAGGACGAACGACGCCAGATAGTGCACGTGCGACATCGGCGTCGAGACGAGGCGTTTGAGAAGGTTTTTCCGCCGTGCGTCCACGATCGCGAACGCGAGTCCCCAGATGCCCCCACCCATGATGTTCATGCCCAGCAGCCCCGGGATCACGAAGTCGATGTAGCGGGATCCCTTCTCGCGGACCAGTCGGTCGCCCACGCGCACCGGATCGCGCCGTCCCGCCGCGCGCTGCACCACGTCGTCCACGAGAAAGCGCGCCGAGCGGCCCTCCGGACGCGTGTCGTCGTACACGTACTTCACGGCGCCCGCCGCTCCGGCCGACGCCACCAGCGCCACCTCGCCCGTGCGCAGCGCGCGCAGCGCCGCCGCGCTGTCCGGGAGCACACTCACTCTGAGCCCGGACGACCGGCCGAGCTGCATCGCGAGCGAGTCGCCCGGCGCCGCGCCGCGCACGACGCCAATCGTGATCACGTCCGCCGGCTTGTTCCGGAACGCGATCCCCAGCCCGAGCGCCAGCACGATGGGAAAGAGGAAGGTCCAGAACACCGCCTCCGGCTCGCGAATGAACTCGCGGAACCGCACCAGAGTCAGCTGCGCGAGAGA
Source organism: Gemmatimonadaceae bacterium (assembly GCA_039920785.1). Taxonomy (GTDB): domain Bacteria; phylum Gemmatimonadota; class Gemmatimonadetes; order Gemmatimonadales; family Gemmatimonadaceae; genus AG11. Next base: position 3,547 of record JBDSDB010000101.1, on the reverse strand, counting down.
GCGTGAACCCCATGGCAATCGTGCGCCGCTCGCCGCGCTCATCCTCCTCGGGCGCGTCGGCGCGGCCGCCGGTACATCGGCCGACGCGTCCTGTACCGTTCCGAGGGGCTCAGCCATCGCGCAGTTGCCGTCCGGTGAGAGAGACGAACACGTCCTCGAGAGTGGCGGAGTGCGTCGCCAGCTCGCCGAGCGGCAGCCCGCGCCGCGTCAGTTCGGCGAGCAGCGCCGGCACGGTCCGCGCCAGCTCGCCCACCTCGAGCGTCCACCGGCCGTCGTGCTCGCGCGCCGACTGAACGCCATGCAGCAGCCGGAGATCATCGGCGTGCAGCGCGCCCGCCTCGGCGCCGGGCGTCGTGAACTCCACCACGTGTTCGGCGCCAAGGCTGGCGATCAGCTCCCTCGGCGAGCCCAACGCGATGACGCGTCCATGATCGACGATCGCGACCCGATCGCAGAGCCGCTCCGCCTCGTCCATGTAGTGCGTCGTGAGCACGATGCTCCGTCCACTCGCGCGCAACTCCACGATGAGGTCCCAGAGCTGCCGGCGCGACTGCGGATCGAGCCCGGTAGTCGGCTCGTCGAGGAAGAGCAACTCCGGATCACCAACGATGGCGCACGCCAGCGCGAGCCGCTGCTTCTGCCCGCCGCTCAACTTGCCCACGCGCGCGTCGCGCTTCTCGCCGAGCTGCACGAGATCGATGACCTCGTCCGCGCTCCGGCCGCGCGAATAGAAGCTGCGAAAGAGGTTGACCGTCTCCACGACCGTCAGCTTCTCCGCCAGCTGCGTCTCCTGCAGCTGGATGCCCAACCGCTCGCGGAGGTCGGCTTCGTCGTCGTCCCAGCGACGGCCGAGCACCTCCACGGTACCCTCGTCCGGCGCGGTGAGTCCCTCACAGATCTCGATCGTCGTGGTCTTCCCAGCGCCGTTGGGCCCGAGCAGGCCGAAGCACTCGCCGGAGGGCACCGTGAGATCGAGGCCGTCCACGGCGACGACGTCGCCGAACCGCTTTCGCAGTCCGATGACGCGGAGCGCGGGAGAAGTCGCGCCGGCGCCCGCGTGGAGCGCCGGCGCCATGCTGAACGATGGCATTGGGAGAAATTAAGTGCTCGGCTCGCGCGGCGTGAGCGCGCGCAGCGGCTCTCCGTCGAACCACTCGCGGCCATCGGCGAAGCTCTCGTGCACGCCGTTCTCACCGGCGGCGAGCCGCTCGCGGAATAGATGCAGCTGCACCAGCATCGCGTCGAGCGCGGCGAGGATGGCGGGTGCGTTGTCGGTGACGATCCCGGTCCAGAGCGCGGGCTCTCCGCCCGCCAGCCTCGTCATGTCGCGTCCGCCGGGACCCAGCGCGGAGCGCGGCACACTCGCCTGGCGTAGCGCGAGCGCGAGCGCGGTGGAGACGGCCTGCGGCAGGTGGCTGCGCCACGCCATCTGCTCGTCGTGCTCCGTGGCGTCGAGCACCTCGACGCCGGCGCGCAGCGCACGCCAGAACGACTCCGCCAGCTTCAGCGTGTCGGCGGTGGTGCTCGCGCTAGGGCAGAGGAAGACGCGGGCCTCCTCGAAGAGCGAGGCGCGAGAGGCGCTCCAGCCGGACCGATGGCTACCGGTGAGAGGATGAGCGCCGACGTACCGTGGCCCGAGGCCGGCGGCCTCCGCCGCGGCGACGATGCTGCGCTTGGTGCTGGCGACGTCCATGATCAACGACGGTCCCTCGAGGCCGCGGCCGAACCGCTTGAGCAGGTTCGCCGTCGCGGCGACGGGTGTCGCCAGAACGACCACGTCGGCCCGCTCCACGCCAGTCAGGGCGTCGTCGAGCGCCTCGTGCACGATCCCTTCTGCCACCGCGGCGTCCAGCGAGATCTTCTCCCGGTCGTAGCCCAGCACTTCGACGCCGCGTGCGGCGAGCGCCCGGGCGAGCGATCCGCCCATGAGGCCGAGCCCGATGACGCTGACGCGCCGAGTGCGCATCACTCCTTCTCTTCTTGCACGCGACGCGAGAGCCCGACGATGTGCCAGAAGATCTGCCGTACCGATTCCGTGGGGAGCTCCTTCTCGCGGGCGGCGGCGACGGCGCGCCGGATCACCTGTGCCTCGCGCTGTGGGTCGAGGATGGGCAGTCCCGCCGTACGCTTGAGCCCCGCCGTCTTCTGGCCCAGCGCGACGCGCTCGGCCAGAAGGGCGATGATTTTGAGGTCGAGCGCTTCGATCTCGGTGCGACAATCCGCGAGCTCGGTGCGAGCCTCATCGACCGCGCGATCGACGTGATCGGCCACGGCGATCACGCGCCCCGCCCGCCCGCGACGGCGGGAACCTCGAACGTCCGTCCCGCCGCGGCCGCGAAGGCGCCGATGCGCTCCATGAGGGTGGCGAACGCCGGCGGCGCCAGCGACTGATCGCCGTCGGAGAGCGCGGACTCCGGATCCGGATGCACCTCGATGATCAGGCCATCCGCGCCGGCCGCGACGGCGGCAAACGAGAGCGGCGCGACCAGCTCGGCATCGCCGCCCGCGTGGCTCGGGTCCACAATCACGGGCAGGTGCGTCTCGCGCTTCAGCACCGGGATCGCCGAGATGTCGAGTGTGTTGCGCGTGGCCCGCTCGTAGGTGCGGATGCCGCGCTCGCACAGCACGACCTGCATGTTGCCGTGCGCCATGATGTATTCGGCCGACATGAGGAGCTCGGTGATCGTCGCCGACAGGCCGCGCTTGAGCAGAACCGGCCGCTGCACCCGCCCCAGTTCGGCGAGAAGGGCGAAGTTCTGCATGTTGCGCGCGCCCACCTGCATCATGTCGGCGTGCTCGGCCACGATGTCCACGTCGCGCGTGTCGAGCACCTCGGTGACCACGGGCAGCCCGGTCACGGCGCGCACTTCGGCCAGCAGCTCGAGGCCCTGCTTACCGAGCCCCTGGAAGCTGTAGGGAGAGGAGCGCGGCTTGAACGCGCCGCCGCGGAGGATCGTCGCGCCGCTGGCCATCACCGCGTTGGCCGTGTCGAACAGCATGGTGCGGTTCTCGACGGAGCAGGGACCGGCGATGATCGTCAGGGCCTCGCTCCCGATCGTGGCGTTGGAGCCGACGCGCACCAGCGTCGAGTTGGCGGAGAATTCCTTGGACGCCAGCTTGTACGGCTTGAGCACCGGCATCACGGACTCGACGCCGGGCAGGGAGCGCAGGGGCACTTCCTGAAGCTTGGCCTCGTCACCGATGCAGCCGATGATGGTGCGGCGCTCGCCTCGCGAGAGATGGGTGTGCAACCCGGCGGCTTCCACTCGCTCGCGGATGTGGTCGAGCTCGTCGTCGGTGATGTCGATACGCGTGATGATGATCATTGAGGGGGCCTGGTTGGTGAGAAACGCCGTCCCGATCGACGGCAACAAAAAAGGCCAGTGGAGTTTCCACGGGCCGGTCTGGTGTCGTGTGCGGTGAGGGCGTTCAGCTCTCTTTACTCGCGCGTACGTCTCCAGTCACGGCCCGCCAGGGGAAAGCCGTAATAAAAGAAGCCGCTAAAATAGAAGCTGCGCGAGGTGTGGGTCACGCGTGCAGGATAGGG
>JBDSDB010000100.1:0-39399 GCA_039920785.1 Gemmatimonadaceae bacterium | reverse complement strand
TCGGCACGACGTGCTCGCCCTCGGTCTCGCGCTCCTGCATGGCGTCGAGCGTCGCGGCGAACCGCGCGAGCTCGGGGCTCGCCGCGTCGATCGCTCCGCCGGTTCGCATCGCGGCGGCGATGGCGCGCAGCACGGTGGCGGCGGCGCCGAGCACGGCGACGCGTTCGGAGCTGAGCTGCGGCTCACCGCGCTCGAGCGGGTGTGCAGCGTGCTCCGTGGATTCGAGCACGTCGCTCAGCGAGGGATGATCCTTGATACCAGCGATGCCGCGCAGTGCTCGGACGCGGCGGAGCACGTTGGCGGCGGCATCGCGATCGGTGGCCCGCGTCGCCAACAGCTCGGCGCCGGCGCCGATGTTGGCCACCTCCGTCATGAGATAGCCGCCGTCCATCGGGAGCGCGGCGGAGGAGACCGGCGAGGAGGGGCGCGCCGGCGCGTATCGCGCGAGCTCCTCGATCCTGGCGCGCGAGCGCGCGTCGTCGGCGGCGCTCCAGCCGCGCACGTTGCGGAGCAGCAGCTTGCAGTCGTCGACCGCGGCGACGAGCGCGCCGTTGAGGGCGGGCTCCCAGCGAACGGCCCCGCTGCGGAGTGCGTGTCCGATGCGCTCGATCCCCGACGCCATGTCGGCGAACGCTGGAAGCTTGGCCATCGTCGCGCTGCCGCGAAGCGCGCGCGCGGCGCGCTGCAGTGCCTCGAGATCCGGGCCCGCCGTGCCGCCGTGCAGCATCAACGCGTCGAGCTGCTCGACGTATTCGCTGGCTTCGAGAACGAAGAAGTCGAGAAATCCTGCAGGGGCCGTCATGCCGGCTCCAGTCTGGTGAGCGAGAGAGGGCGCGCCACGAAGTTAGACGGGGTGGCGCGCGGCGTCCATCGCCGCGCGCAGCTCGCGCACGGCAGTTCCGAGTCCGACGAAGACCGCTCGCGAGATCACGTGGTGTCCGATGTTCAGCTCCTCGATCTCGGGAATGGCGGCGACCGGTCCCACATTGTTCGTCGTGAGACCGTGGCCCGCGTGGACCGCCAACCCAAGCGACGCTCCGCGCGCCGCCGCGTCACGAAGTGCATCGAGCGCGGCGCCCTCTCCTGGGGCGTGCGCGTAGCTGCCCGTGTGGAGCTCCACCGCGTCGGCGCCCAGGTCGCGCGAGCGGGTCACACTGTCGTGGTCAGGGTCGATGAAGAGGCTGGAACGGACGCCGACGTCGCGGAGACGCACGAGCGCCTCGCGAAGCGACGCGGCGATCGGCGCGAGGGCCAGACCGCCCTCAGTGGTCACCTCCTCGCGCCGCTCGGGCACGAGCGTCACCTGAAAGGGACGCAGGCGCTCGGCGAGGCCGAGCATCTCCGCGGTGCAGGCGATCTCGAGGTTGAACACCGTGGTCACGGCGGCGTCGATGGAGACGATGTCGGCGTCCTGGATGTGACGGCGATCCTCACGCAGGTGCGCGGTGATCCCGTCGGCGCCGGCACGCTCGCACACGGCGACCGCGTCCGCTGGAACCGGTGCGCCGCCGCGGCGCGCCTGACGGATCGTCGCGATGTGGTCGATGTTGATGTAGAGCCGCTGCCGCATCATGAGCGTGGTTGCCGGAGAAAGGAGAGGCACGTTAGGTTCGCAGCACTGCCCCGAGGAGACGACGAGTGAGAAAGCTGCTGATAGGCCTGCTGCTGATGGTGGCGTGCACGACGCGTTCGACGGTCATCCCGGCGACGACCGGCGCCGGGAGCGCCGGGCCGCGCTCTGCGCTGGACGCATTCCTCTCCGCGATCCGCGCGAAGGACCTGCAGGCGCTCGGCGCCGTCTGGGGCGACAAGGACGGGGCCATCCGCGACACGAAGCGACTCTCGCGGGAAGAGGTGGAGAAGCGCGAGCTGCTGCTCATGTGCTACTTCAGCCACGAATCGTTCAAGGTGTTGAGCGACTCGCCCGCGCCCGGCGGAGAGCGCGTCATGGCCGTCACGCTCACCAAGGGAACTCTCCAACGGACGACGAATTTCTATCTCGTCAGCGGGGAGAATCGCTGGTACGTGCGAAACGCCGATGTGGAGCCCGTGCGGGACCTGTGCAGCAAGAAATGAGGACATGGTCCCTCGTCAGAGCTCGGTGAGTTCGACGAGGACGCCGGCCGTGGCCCTCGGGTGGAGGAACGCGATACGTTTTCCCTCCGCACCGAGGCGGGGAGTATTATCGATGAGTTGGAGACCGGCGGCCCGACAGCGCTCGAGCGTGCCGTCGAGGTCGTCCACGGCGAAGCAGATATGGTGGATGCCCGGACCGCACCTGGCGACGAACTTGCCGATGGGTGAGTCGGGATGCTCGGCCTCGAGGAGCTCGATGAGCGACTCACCGGCCTGGAGTCCGGCGATCCTGGCACCATCCGCGTCGTCGAGTTCGATTTGAGGGAATCCGAGCAGATCGCGATAGAACGGAAGGATGTCGTCGAGTGCGCGCACGGCGATCCCCACGTGGGCGATGCGAGGTGCGCGGCGGGGAGGGGGAGGGTCAGTCATGTCAGTGCGCTGGTGAGGATAGCCGCCGGCGCTGAATACTAATTCTGGTGGCGGGGCGAAGCAGGCCCGCCGAGGAGATCGGTAGCGATGTCGAACGCGACTGCGGTAACGGATGCGGATTTCGAGCAGCAGGTGGAGCAGCACGAAGGGCTGACGGTCGTGGATTTCTGGGCGTCCTGGTGCGGGCCCTGCCGGATGATCGCCCCGATCCTGGACCAGCTCGCCGTGGACTACACCGGGCAGGTCAAGGTGGCCAAGCTCGATGTGGACGCGAACATCAAGACGGCGACGCGGTTCAACGTGCGGTCGATCCCGATGCTCCTGTTCTTCAAGGGCGGTAAGGTCGTCGACCAGATCGTGGGCGCCGTTCCGCGCCAGACGATCGAGGCCAAGCTGAAGCAGCACGTGGCGCAGGTGGCCTGAAAGAGTCGGAATGCCAGCGACGGTCACCGGCCTGCACTACCCGAGTCTGCGCGTGCTGCTCCCGCGGACGCGCCTCGCGTACGTGCACCTGAGAAACCTGCTGAGTGACGCCAAGCGCGACCGATCAGCGAAGGTCTCGGGCTTCGTCGCCATCTGGTTGCCGGAGGAGTTCCTCGTCCTCTACCTCCAGCGCGGCGAGCTGGTGAACGCCTGCCTGTACCGCGGCCACGGATTCGAGCCGATCGCCATCGGGGCGGCGGTGGAGAAAGTGCCGTCCGAGCCCGAGTATGGGGAGATCACCTTCTGCGAGGGGGAGGACGAACAGCTCTCCTGCATGTTCGCGACGCAGACGAGCGCGCCTGAGCCGTGGCCCGCCGAGCTGCGCTCCAGCGACCCCACAGCGCTCTTCCCGTACCTGATGTCGTGCACCTTCGACGGCATGGTCGAGATCATGGTTGAGGGAGCGGTGAACTATCTGCTGTTCCACAATGGGCAGGTGACTCGCGCGTATCTCTCGAACTCGGCCAAGGGCACGCTGGTGGAAAGGGTGGGCCGGCTCTTCGAGCGCGAGCGCCTCGCTCTGCACGTGAGTGTGAAGCGCTGGGGGATGCCACAGCCGCTGCCCGTGCAGGCTCCCACCGGCCTGGTGCGCGCTTATCGGGACCTGACGACCTCTCTCGTGCTGCGCCTCGTCGCCGACGGACGCGAGAGTGCCCCGGCAATCGCCGAGCACGCCAGGCAGATGCTCTCCACGACGCATCCGGGCCTGGAAGGGTTCTCGTTCAACGGTCGGCCTCCCCGCGCGGTGGTGGCCGACGCCGATGCGCTCACGGCAGGGGTGGCCGCGCTGATCAACGAGCTGATGTGGACGGCGGGTGACCAGGCGGACGGAAGCGGACCGGCGACGATCCTGCGCGAGCTGACACACGAGCGCCGGCACCTGTTCCAATCTGCCGGCCTCTTCGAACGCATGTCGTGGAAGCTGGCCTAGCCCACGGCGCGGCCGGCACACTGTTCATCGTCAGCACCCCCATCGGAAACATGGGGGATTTTTCGTTCCGTGCCGTCGAGACGCTCCGCGCCGCGAGCGCCGTGCTCGCCGAGGACACGCGGCACACGAAGCACCTGCTGGACCGATACGAGATCGCCACGCCGCTGATCGCGTATCATGAGCACAACGAGGCCAAGACGACCCCCGCGCTCGTCGCGCGCCTCCTGGCGGGGGAGAGCCTGGCGCTCGTCTCGGACGCGGGCACGCCGCTCGTCTCCGATCCGGGAGCGCGGCTCGTTCGCGCCGCGGTCGACGCCGGCGTGGTGATATCGCCCGTGCCGGGCGCGTCAGCGCTGCTCGCCGCCCTGGTAGCGTCCGGCCTGGCGATCGAGCGGTTCACCTTCTACGGCTTTCTCCCGCGCAAGGGCGGGGAGCGCCGCGTCGCGCTGGAGGAGGTGGCGAGCATGCGGCACGCGGTCGTTCTGTACGAGGCGGCCAACCGCGTCGCGGACACGCTTGCCGAGCTCGCTGGCGCAGGTGCTGCGGAGCGGCCAACGGTCGTGGCGCGGGAGCTGACCAAACAATTCGAGGAGCTGCGTCGGGGAACGGTCGCCGAACTCGCGGCGTACTACGACGGTACGCCACCACGAGGAGAAGTCGTGATCGTGATCGCCGGAGTCATCCCTGCGGCAGTCAGTGAGGACGAGTTGCGCGCGCGAGCTGTCGCATTGCGCGCCACGGGTCGCAGCGCGCGCGACGTCGCCGCCGCGCTCTCGGCCGAGCTGGGCGCGCCGCGGAATCTGGCGTACCGGCTGGCGCACGAGTGAGGCCCAACGTTCGGATCATTCGCGCGGCGATGCTGGCGGCCACGCTCGTGCTTCTGGGTGCCGGGGCACGAGGAGCGCCGAGGCTCACCGTGGCGCGGCTCCAGTACGACGGCGGTGGCGACTGGTACGCGAACCCCTCGAGCATTCCCAACCTGCTCGCCGCGATCCGAGAGCGGACGTCGCTGCCCGTGGAGCGCACGGAAGCGCGCGTCACGCTGATGGACGACAAGCTGTGGGACTACCCGTTCCTGCACATGACGGGTCACGGCAACATCAAGCTCACCGACGCCGAAGTGCTGCGGATGCGGGAGTATCTGCAGCGGGGCGGCTTTCTTCACGCGGACGACAACTACGGTCTCGACGAGAGCTTTCGGCGCGAGATGAAGCGCGTCTTCCCCGATCGCGAGCTGGTGGACGTGCCGCTCACGCATCCGGTGTATCACGCGGTGTTCGACATGCCCAAGGGGCTGCCGAAGGTTCACGAGCACGACGGAAAGCCGGCGCGCGGATTCGGCATCTTCCTCGGCGACCGGCTCGCGGTGTACTACTCGTATTCCAGCGATCTCGGGAATGGATGGGAAGATCCCGAGACATACAAGGACCCCGTGGCGCTGCATGAAGCGGCGCTGCGCATGGGGGTCAACCTGTTCGTCTACGCCGTGACGAGTCGCCCGCTTCCATGACGCTGCCATGACGCTGCATGAGCTGGTCGAGCACGAGCGCCGCCAGATCTGGCGCCGCGAGCTCCTCGCGAGCGCGCTGATCGTCGCGTCGGTCGTCGCGCTGGTCATCGCGATGGGCGCGGGCATGCTCGGCGGCGCCCGGTGGCTCGCGCTGCCCCGCGCGCTGCCGTTCGTGGTGTGGGTGGTGGCGCTCGCGGCGGTGGGCGGCCTGGCGTGGCGCACTCGGCGACGGCTGCAGCGCGATGCGACGCGCGCGCAGGTGGCGCACACGATCGAGACGGAGCAGCGCATGCGGCGCGGCGTGCTGCTCGGTGCGTTGGAGCTGGAGGGAAAGGGCGCGCTCGCGTCGCGCGCGGCGTCGGCGGCGCGCGGAACGCTGCCCGCGTCCGGAGCTCTGGCGCCAACGCTGAGACATGCGGGCCGTCGCCGCGCCGGGATGGCCGCGGGCGCGGCGCTGGCGGGTCTGCTCGTGCTCGCGTCGGCAAACCCGCTATTCGGTGACGGCCTGCGCGCAGTGCTGCGCCCCATCGACGCGTGGCGCGGCGCGCTGCTCGCGCGACCGGTCATCGATTCGGCGCCGAGCGATCTGCTGCGGGGGTCGCCGGTGCGCATCGTCGTGCGCGCCCCGGGCCGTCAGCGCATCATGCTCTCGGTGCGCCAGACGGGCGAGGCGTGGCGTGTGGACACGATCGCCGTCGACGCGCGCACAGGCGTGGCGCACTGGGCGCTCGACGCGTTGCACGGCGATCTTCGTCTCTTCGCGAGCGACGGACGTGCATCGAGCGACAGCGTGACCATTCACGCCGCGGATCGGCCCTTCCTCGGAGCCGTCGTGCTGCGCGTGACCTATCCCGCATATCTCGGCCGACCCGCGGAGACGCTGCCCGTGGGGGAGCCGATGCGATTGCCGCGCGGCACTGCGCTGGACATCACGGGCCGCGCATCGGTGCCACTCGTCTCGGTGAACCTCGCGCCCGAGACCGGATCGAGCATCTCGCTCGCCACGAACGGACACACCTTCGCCGGTCGCTTCGTCGCGGAACGCTCAGCGCGCCTCCGCTGGCTCGCCTCGGGCTCCACCGGACCGGTGGCCGATCTTCCGGCGCCACTCGAGCTCGAGGTGCTCGCCGACTCCGCGCCTCGCGTCGAGATCACGGCTCCGACAGCGGACACCGTCCTCGCCGCGGACGCGCGTGTGGGCCTCGGACTCACCGCGTCGGATGACCACGGGATTTCGGCCGTGACGCTGCGCATCGCGCGGGTCGTGGCGAATGGCGATGGCGCGCCACACGGACAGCCGGTGACCAGCTCCGCGGGAACATCGTGGGTGGGGACCGCCACCGTGGACGTTTCGGCGCTCGAGCTCCAGCCGGGCGACGCCGTGCGTGTGCGCGCGGAAGTCGTTGACGCGTCTCCCTGGGCGCAGCGAGGGGTGAGCCGCGACCTGATCATCAAGCGCCCAACGATGGAGGAGAGCCGCACGGGAGCCCGTGCGCTCGGCGACTCCGCCGTGAAGGAAGCCCGCGCGGCGGCCGCGGCGCAGAAGGCGCTCGCGCAGCGCACCGACGAGGCCTCGCACCTGCAGGGCCGCGACGGCTCCGCACAGGGCGGTCAGCAGCGCAGCAACCCCGGCTCGCAGGAGCAGAAGGGGATGAACTACGAGAGCGCCGAGAAGGCGCGCGGACTCGCACAGGAGCAGCGCGCGATGACGCAGCGCGTGCAGAAGCTCCGCGAGGCCACCCAGCAGCTCGAGCAGCAGCTCAAGGCCGCGGGCGCGCTCGACAGCTCGCTCGCGCGCCAGCTCGGCGAGGCGCAGGCGCTGCTCCGTCAAGCACTCACGCCCGAGCTGATGGCGCAGATGGAGAAGCTCGAGAGCGCGTCGAAGGAGATGAACGGCGAGCGCTCCCGCGACGCGCTTCGCGATCTGGCACAGATGCAGCAGCGGCTTAAAGCCCAGCTCGAGCGCAGCGCCGAAATGCTCAAACGTGCCGCGCACGAAGGTTCGATGCAGACCCTCGCCGACGAAGCGAAGGAGCTCGCGGGAAAGCAGCGCGCGCTCGCCGATTCCACGCCCAAGGGTGGCCCTGAGGGGGACAAAGCCAAGGGCAAGGAGGAGGGCAGCAAGGCACAGGACGCGGCAAAGGCGCGTGAGGCGGCCAACCTCGCGGAGCGGGCCGAGCGGCTGAAAGCGGCGATGGAGAAGCTGAAGGAGCGTCTGGCGAAGGACAACGCCGATGCCGGCGCGAAGAAGACCGAGCAGGCGCAGGAGCACGCAGGGAACTCCGAGACGGGAATGCGCCGCGCCGCCAGCGCGATGCGTTCCCGCGAGGAGAAGCAGAGCGGCCAGAAGGCGAGCGGCGAGAAGGAGGATGCATCCGGCGAGCAGCGGGGCGATCGCTCGGGTCAGAGCGAAGCGCGCGATGCCGCGGCGGAGATGCAGCGGGCCGCGCAGTCCATGCAAGAGGCGCGTGACGCGCAGGTGAACGAGTGGAAGAAGGAGCTCACGTCGGAGCTCGATCAAGCCGTGCAGGAGATGATGCAGCTCTCGCGGCAGGAGCGCGCGCTGGAGCAGCAGGCGCGCAGCGGTGCGCAGGGCGACGATCGTCGTGGCGCACAGAGCGCGGTGGAGCAGGGCGTGGACAAGGCGAGTGAACGGTTGCAGGGCGCCGGCAAGAAGAGCGCGCTGTTGTCGCCGCGTTCGCAGCGGGCAGTCTCCGAGGCCAAGGGCAAGGTGTCGCAGGCCACGCAGAGCGTCGCCGAGAGCCGGCCGGGCTCGTCGCAGCAGGCGAGCGCTCTGGGCGAAGCCGCGGACGCGCTCACGAAGGCGGCCGCCTCGCTCGCGCGCGATCGCGAGCGGGCGAACAGTGCCAAGAGCGCATCGGGCTTCAGCGAGATGATCCAGCAGATGCAGGAGATGGCGCAGCAGCAGGGGCAGATCAACTCGCAGGCGCAGGGGATGATGGGCATGCCCAACGGCGCCAGCGGTGGAGCGGGGCAGGCACTGGCGCGCTCGCTGGCGCAGAAGCAGCGCAACATCGCCGAGCAGCTCGAGGACGCCGGCGACGCCGCCGGCGGCGATCGTGCGGCGCAGCTCGCGCGCGAGGCGAGGCAGCTCGCCGACGCACTCGACAACGGCCGCCTCGACGGCGGCACGCTCGCGCGGCAACAGCAGCTCTTCCGCCGGCTGCTCGATGCCGGCCGGTCGCTGGAGAAGGAGGAGCGCGAGGATTCCGGCAGGCGTGAAGCCACCACCTCGAGCGGGAACAACACCTTCACGCCCACCGGTAAGGTCGATCCGCGCGCCGCGATCAAGTTCCGCCCGCCCTCGTGGCAGGAGTTGCGGGGACTCTCTCCTGACGAACGGCGCGCGATCCTCGACTATTTCACGCGGATCAACAGTGCGCCGGCGCCGTAGCCGCCTCGTCGCAACGCCGCTGGCTCTCGCGATCCTGTTCGCCTCCCCGCTGCCCGGGCAGGTCGCGGGCAGCGCGCAACTTCCGCTGATGCAGGGAGAGTCGCCCGAGATCGCGAAGGCGCTGGAGCTCGAGGGCTCGCGCAAATTCCGAGAAGCCGCGCCGATCTTTCGCGCCGCCATGAGCACGCGTCCCACGCCCACCGTCGTGCTCGGACTGGAGCGAATCTACGCGGAGCTAGGCATGAGCGACTCGCTTCTCGCGCCGCTCGATACGGTGATGCGGCGATATCCGCGCGAGCCGCTCTATCACATGGTGCATCTGCGCACGCTGCAGATCCTGCGGCGCGAAGAGGCCATGCGAGGAGCGTTCGAGCGTTGGCTGCGCGACTCGCCGCGCGATGTCGCACCGTACGCCGAGTACGCTCGCGTACTGATCGAGATGGGGAAGCCTGCCACTGCCGACAGCGTCATCGAGCGAGGCAAGCTCGCGTTGGGCACCGCGCGCGACCTGCAGTTTCAGACCGCCCTCCTGCGCGCTGCGATGGGGCAGTGGGAGCCCAGCGCAAGCGCATGGCGGCGTGCGCTCGTCAACGAGCCGCATCTCGCGGCGGGGGCGGGATACTCGCTCACGCCCGCGCCGGTCGGCGTACGTCCTGCCATTCGCAACATCCTCGCGGCGGCACCGGCCGAGCCTGGAGCACGGCGCGCGCTCGCCGAACTCGAGATCAACTGGGGCAATCCGCAGGCGGCGTGGGACGCGCTCCGCTCACTTCCGTCCGACACGGTCTCGGCAAACGCCTGGGAGGAGTTCGGCGACCGGGCGTTGTCCGACGAACGCTACACGTTGGCGCGCGACGCATTCACGGCCGCCGTGCGCGTCCGGCGCACTCCGGCCCTGGCGCTCAAGGCGGCGACTGCGTCAGTGCGAAGCGGTACGGCGAGCGCCGTGTTCACTCTCGTCCCGATGAGTGACTTCGAATCCGATCCCGCGCGGGCGGCGCGTGAGTATCTGCCGCTGCACGTCGAGGCACTGGCCGCCCTTGGCCGCGGCGCGGACGCGGAGGCACTGCTCGCCAAGTACGATCAGTGGCTGCCGCCCGGGCAGCACGCGCGCATGACCCGGCTGCTCGCGAGCGCGTGGATACGCGCGGGCGATCTGGCCCGCGCGCGAATCGCGCTCAGCGCCGCGGGCGCCGACGCGGATACGTCGGATGCGGCGGGACTCATCGCCCTGTACGAAGGTCGCCTCGCAGCGGCGCGCGCGCTGCTGCGCGGCACTCGAGACCAGAGCGCGGACATGGCGCTCGTGCTCGGCATCGTGTCCCGAGTGCGCGGTGAGGACGCGCCGCAGCTCGGCGCGGCGTTCCTCGCGCTGGCCAAGGGCGACAGTGCGACGGCGACACAACGCTTCATCGATGCTGCGGAGCGGCACCCGGAAGCGGCGTCGGCGCTGTTGCTCGCCGCCGCTCGCATCCAGAGCGCGCACGGTGATACTGCCCGCGCGACGACGCTGTGGAGGCGCATCGTCGAGGGATTCGCCACCGCGCCAGAGGCGGCCGAGGCGGAGCTCGAGTGGGCCCGCGCGCTCCGCCGCAGCGGCGACACCGCCGGTGCGATCGCGCATCTCGAGCATCTCATTCTCGGCGCGCCGCAGAGCGCCCTCCTTCCACAGGCCAGGCGCGAGCTCGAGCTCGCGCGCGGCGCGGTGCCACCCGGATGACCATCGGACTCTCTCACGTCGCTCGCCGAGCGGGCTCGCTGGTTCTCGCGCTCGCGCTGATCGGTGCGCCTTCGTCGCTCCACGCGCAGCGACTCATCATCCCGATGGACGACGGGCAGACCAACCACCTCAAGGCGTACGGTCTCGCGTACAGCGCGATCAAGGCCGGCATGCAGGCGGAATGGCTGCTGAACTTTCGAGGCGGGGCGTTTCTCCTGCCAGACGCTCCGGAGCTGCGCCGCCGCGCGGGCCTGGACGGCATCTCCGCCGAACCGATCGGCGACGCGCAGCTCGCGACGCTCCGACGCGAGATGGCGGGCGGAAACATGGAGAGCGTGCCGCTAGAGAAGGCCCCGAAGATCGCCGTCTACTCGCCTCCCGAGGCGCAGCCGTGGGACGACGCCGTCACGCTCGCGCTCAAGTATGCGGGGATCGAGTTCACCGCGATCTACGACACCGAGGTGGAGCGGGGCGATCTGTCGAAGTACGACTGGGTGCACCTGCACCATGAAGACTTCACGGGACAGTTCAACAAGTTCCATCTCGGCTATCGCGATGCGCCCTGGTTCAAGGAGCTGGTCGCGAAGAACCTGGCGACGGCGAAGAAGCTTGGCTTCGCCAATGTGCCCGCGCTCAAGAAGGACGTGTCGGAGCGATTGAGGCTGTTCGTCGAGCGCGGAGGCTTCCTCTTCGCAATGTGCGGCGCGACGGAGACGCTTGAGCTGGCGATCGCGGGCCGCGACGTGGACCTCGCCGGCGACTTCGCCGACGGCTCGCCGATCGATCCCGACGTGGACGCCAAGATGCAATGGCGGCGCTCCTTCGCGTTCAAGGAGGCGCACCTGGAACGGTCGCCGTTCGTGAACTCGATGAGCGACATCGACGGACACCAGGTCAACGTCGCGGGCCGACGTCAGCCGCTTGGCACGTTCACGCTGTTCAACTTCTCGGCGAAGTTCGATCCCGTGCCGTCGATGCTCGTGCAGGACCATCGCTCCGTGCTCAACGACTTCTATGGGGTGACGACGAGCTTCGCGAAAGTCACCCTGAAGAACGGCGTCGTGGTGCTCGCCACGGAGGAGGGCGCCCCGTGGGTGAAGTACGTGCACGGCGACTACGGCAAGGGCACGTGGACGTATCTGGGCGGGCACGATCCGGAGGATCCGCAGCACGCGATCGGCAACCCGCCCACCGATCTCTCGCTGCACAAGAGCAGCCCTGGATATCGATTGATCCTGAACAACGTGCTCTTCCCCGCGGCGAAGAAGAAGCCGTTGAAGACGTGAGGGCTAGCGGTTCGATTCGGTGGTGAGGTCCTCACGCCCCGGCTCGAACCACATTTGGAACTGCTTCACAAGTCCACGCGGAGTGCTCCAAGGACGCATTCGTCTCCAAATGGCCCTCCACGCCGCGTCGCGAGGGCGACCGTCGTTCGGTGGCGAATACCAGCTGTCGAAGCGGCTGGCTGAAGCTTCTGAGAATTGTCGGCCGGGCATCGGTGCGCCACGCGCACCGTGCTGACCGTCCGGCCGCAGACATCATGCGTGCAGCGCTGCGGCCCTGGGCCCTTCGGTGTATCTTCAGGGTCGCCATGCCGCCTCGCCAAGCGCCCAAGCCCCCTTCGAAGACCAGAATGCTCGCCCCCGCCGCCGCGGCGATGCGGGCGGCGATCGCGCTCGCAGGTGGGCGTGAGGTGTGCTTCGTCTGCACCGTCGACGACGAGGGCCTCGTGCAGACCGCGCGCGTGGTGGCGCGGGGCGACGTGCAGAGTGTGCTCGCGCTCCCTGGCTTCGCCCGACGCGGCGAGATGCTCGTTCACAATCATCCGTCTGGATTGCTCGAGCCATCGGGCCCCGACTACGACGTCGCGGCGCGGATGCACGACGAGGGGATCGGCTTCGGCATCATCGACAATCGCGCCGCGGCGCTGTACGTCGTGGTCGAGGTGCCGCGTCAGGAGGAGACGCACCGTCTCGATCCGATCGCCATCGCGCACGATCTCGGTCCCGACGGCGCCATCGCGCAGCAGCACCTCCGGTACGAGGATCGCGCGAGCCAGCGCGCGATGGCGGCCACCATCGCGCGCGTCTACAACGACGGCGGCGTCGGCCTCCTCGAGGCGGGCACCGGCGTCGGGAAGTCGCTGGGCTACCTCGTGCCCGCACTGCGCTGGGCCGCGGCCAACGGCGAGCGCACGATCGTGTCCACGAACACGATCAATCTGCAGGAGCAGCTCGTGCGAAAGGATCTCCCATTCCTCGCCAAGGCGCTCACCGATCAGAAGGTGCGCTTCGCTTTGCTCAAGGGATGGCGCAACTATCTCTGCAAGGCGCGGCTCGAGCAGGCGGCCGGCGGCGCCGCGCAGCTGTTCGATGAAGGGATGGCGAGCGAGCTCACGGCGCTCGCGGCATGGGCGGAGCGCACGAGTGACGGATCGCTCTCCGACCTGCCGACGCCGCCGAGGGCCGAGGTATGGGACGAGGTGTCTGCCGAGCCCGATGTATGCACACGCATGAAGTGCGCGCACTTCGAGAGCTGCTTTCTGTTCAAGGCACGCCGCGCCGCCGCGCAGGCCGACGTCATCGTCGTGAATCATCATCTGCTGCTCGCCGACCTCGCCGTGCGGCGCGTCGCGCAGAACTGGGACGACGCTGCGGTGCTCCCTTCTTATGGGCGGCTCGTCGTCGACGAGGGGCATCACCTCGAGGACGCCGCCGCGACGCACCTCGGCAGCACGGTAACTCGGCGCACCCTGCAGCGGCTCGTCAACCGGCTCGACCGACGTGGCGGCAAGGGGCTGCTGCCGCTGCTCGCCGCGCGCCTCGCGTCGAGCAAGGATCTGCTCAGCACCGCGAGCCTCGATCTCCTCGAGCAGCGGCTGGCGCCTGCGGTGCACGGGCTGCGCGAGAAGGCCGCGCTCCTGTTCGACCTGCTGGACGTGTTCATCCAGGAGTCGGGACTCCCGGTCGTGCGGCTCACGCGCTCGTTCGCGTCGCACGAGATATGGAAGGCTGGGCTCTCCGTGTCGCTCGAGGACACGCTCGGCGAGATCGAGCTGCTGCAGGAGGGACTGCGACTGGTGCAGGAGCGCATCGAGGGAAGCACGAAGCTGGACGACGCGCTCGCGCCGCTGCTGAACGAGATGCGCTCCGTCACGCGACGCCTGCAGGCGTCGGGTGATGGACTTCGACGCGGCCTCGCGCCGCCGCCCGAGGACGACAGCATACGCTGGGTGGAGGTGCGCGGACGTGAGCGCTCCGTGGTCGTCGCGTCGGTGCCGCTCGACCTCGCGCCGATTCTGCGCGAGGATCTCTTCCGTCGGCTCGACAGCACCATCGTCACGAGCGCGACGCTCACCGCATCCATGGCCGACGCGGCGGGCGAGTCGCGGCGGTTCGACTTCCTCTCGGCGCGGCTCGGACTCACCGAGCCGGATCTGCTGCCGATCACCGCGGTGTTCGACTCACCATTCCACTACGCCTCGCAGTCGCTGCTCGCCATCCCCAGCGACGTGCCGGCGCCGAACGTCGACGCGGACGGTCATCGTCGCGCGATCACACGCATCGTGCTCGACGTCGCCGAGCAATCGGACGGTGGGTTGTTCGTGCTGTTCACGAGTCATCGCGAAGTGCAACAGCTGGCGAACGAGCTGCGCGCGCGGGGCACCGAGCGACGCTGGCCGCTGCTCGTACACGGCGCCGAGAACCGCGACGCGCTGCTCGCGCGCTTTCGCGAATCGGGGCGCGCGATCCTGCTCGGCACCGCCTCGTTCTGGGAAGGCGTCGACGTGCCGGGCGATGCGCTGCGGGGCCTCGTGATCGCCAAGCTGCCCTTTCGCGTGCCGACGGAGCCGGTGACCGCGGCACAGTGCGAAGCGATTCAGGCGCGCGGCGGGGACGCGTTCGCGGAGTACATGCTGCCGCACGCGTCGCTTCGGCTGAAGCAGGGGTTCGGCCGGCTGATCCGCACCAGTACCGATCGCGGCGTCGTCGTGATCGCCGATCCGCGCATCGTGACGAAGCGATATGGACGCGGATTGCTGGAGGCGCTTCCGGCCGCGCCGAGGGCGATCGGCAAGTGGAGTGTCGTGGTAGAGCGGGTTCGCGAGTTCTACGGTAGCTGAGCCGAGGCTGCCACGTCGACCTTGGCCCGAAAGCGGCATTACCTTTCTGGATGCTCTCTCTCTCCCCAACGAAGATCGTCTGCGTCGGCCGGAACTACGCCGCCCACGCGAAGGAGCTCGGTAACGAGGTCCCCAAGCAGCCGCTCCTCTTCCTCAAGCCGCCGTCCAGCCTCATCCGATCGGGGGAATCCATCCGCCTTCCAACGGTGTCCAACCGCGTGGAGTACGAGGGAGAGATCGGCATCGTGATCGGGCGTCGGCTCAGGAAGGCGTCACTGGACGAAGCTCGCGACGCGATCGTGAACGTGTGTGCCGCCAACGACGTGACCGCTCGCGATCTGCAGAAGTCCGATGTGCAGTTCACCCGCGCCAAGGGATTCGACACCTTCTGCGCCGTCGGAGAGCTCGGTACCGTCCCAAATGACCTCGCCGATCTGCGAGTCCGGACGCTTGTCAACGGAGAGGTGAGGCAGGATGGCCGTGCGTCCGACATGGTGTTCGACATCCCGACACTCGTGTCGTACATCTCGGCAGTCATGACGCTCGAGCCAGGCGATCTGGTGCTGACAGGCACGCCCGAAGGGGTAGGGACCCTCGCGGCGGGCGACGTGGTAGAAGTAGAGATCGCCGGCGTGAGCCGCGTCAGCAACCCTGTCACCAACGACGACTAGTGCCGCCGCTCGCTTCACGATTCGCCACGCTTCCCGAGTATCCGCTCGCCAAGATTCCGCAGAAGAAGCGGGAGCTGTTGGCGCGTGGCGTGGACGTGATCGACCTCGGGGCCGGAGACGCCGATCTCTCGCCCCCGCACGCGGCGCTGACCCGCATGCGCGAGGCCGTGCTGGAGCCGGCGCTCAGCCGCTACGGATTCGGCCTGGGCCACGTCCCGTACCGCGAAGCCGTCAGCGCGTGGATGGAGCGCCGCTTCGGCACGCGCTTCGACCCGATGACCGAGGTCGTCCCGCTGCTGGGGTCCAAGGAAGGGATCTCGCACCTCGCGTTTGCGTACCTCGAGCCCGGAGCGGTCGCAATCATTCCCGAGCCCGGATACAACCCCTACCAGGGCGGTACGCTGCTGTCGAGCGGCGAGCCATATCGGTATCCGCTGCGGCCGCGCACCGACTTCCTGCTCGATCTCGACGAGATTCCGCGCGACGTGCTGGATCGTACGCGCCTGCTCTACCTCAACTATCCGAACAATCCGACGGCGGCGATCGCGCCGCTCGACTATCTCCATCGCGTCGTGCGGATCTGTCGTGAGCGCGACATCCTGCTCTGCTACGACAACGCGTACTCCGAGATCGCCTTCGACGGTTACGTGCCGCCGAGCATCTTCGAGATCGACGGCGCGCGCGACGTGGCCATCGAGTTCCACTCGCTGTCCAAGACCTACAACATGACGGGCTGGCGCTGTGGCTGGGCGGTGGCGCGTCCCGAGATCGCCAGCACGCTGCTCAAGGTCAAATCGTTCGTCGACACGGGGCAGTTCATGGCCATTCAGGCGGCCGGTGTCGCCGCCCTCGCGAGCTGGGCGGAGTTCGTACCGCAGAACGTCGCCGTCTTCAAGGAGCGGCGCGACGCGGGCGTGTCGTCATTCCGTGCGGCCGGCTTCGAGTGCGACGTGCCGGCCGCCACGATGTACCTCTGGATCAAGCTGCCCGACGGCATCCCGTCCGCGCCGTTCGCCGAGCGTCTGCTCGAGGAGCATGGCGTGGTGGTGATGGCAGGATCCTCGTTCGGCGCGGGCGGCGAAGGGTTCTTCCGCATCTCGTTCATCCAGGAGCCCGCGCGGATTGCCGAGGCGGCGCAGCGCGCCGGTGCATTGCTCGCCAGCATGGCTCCGGTGGTCGCGGCCTGATGCGCCGTCCGTCGGGCTCGTTCCTTTTCTCACTCGCGCTACATACGGCGCTCGCGGTGCTGCTCGCGAACGTCGTGCTGCACTACGAGATCATCTTCGCGCCGCCGGTCCTGCCGCCCGCGCCGGTCCAGGAGTCGATCAGTTACGTGGCGCTCTCGCCGCCGGCGGGAGCCGTGGGCGGCACGACGGCGACGCCGCCCGCGAGAGCGACCGAGCCTTCACGCACGATCGTGGCGCCGCCGCGAATACCCGCCACCGTCGCGCGGCCCGCACCCGCGCCGCCTGCCGCCGGCACACCGGGCGGGGCCGCGGGCGGGACGGGTGCTGGGGGAGGGCGCGGCGTCACGACGGGCATCGTTCCGTCCGACGCAGATCCACGGCTCGCCGTAGACGCGAAGTTCTTCTATCCGGCGTCCAAGACCCACGGGCAGCGCGTCGACAGCGCGGTGAAGGCATCGATCGGCGCGTACAACGACTCCGTCGCGCGAGCGTACGCGAGCGCAGGCAAGCAGCCGGGCGACTGGACGTTCAAGGACGACAACGGGCGGAAGTGGGGCGTGGACGGCAACAAGATCTATCTCGGAAAGTTCGCCATCCCGAGCGCCGTGCTGGCCGCGCTGCCCATCCGCATCCAGGGCAACCCCGGCGAAGGGCTCTCCGACAGGCTCGCTCCGTCTCGCCGTGCCGACGTCGCGCTCCACGCGCAGTCGCAGCTGCACGACCAGGAGTTCAAGACCGCCGTGAAGCGGATTCGCGAGCGAAAGGAGCGCGAGCGGCGCGAGAAGGAGAAGGACAACGAGGGCCGCGGCGTGGCGCAGTCGACGTCGGGCAGCCGCTAGCGACGACCTGTCGAGCCTCGCGGCGCGCCTGGAGGCGCGCCGTGCGAGGTCACTGCAGCTCGATGTCGGGCGAGGTGGGGAGCGTCGGCTGGAGCGTCTGCTCCATGAACGGCCGGAACACACCACAAACGACGCCGAGCACCGCGAAGTCGTCGCGAGGACCGACCTCGATCGCGCGGTCCGCTTCGTTCGCTGGCTCGAGGACGATCGTGCCGCCGCGATGCGTCATCGTCTTGATCGTCGCGTCCTCGCCGAGCCGCGCGGCGACGATGTCGCCGTCCTTCGCGCGCGACGAGGGCGACACCATCACATAGTCGCCGTCGAAGATACCGCGCCCGATCATCGATTCTCCCTTGATGCGCAGGAAGAAGACATCGTCGCTCGGCAGGAAGCGTCGATCCATCGTGATGAACCCTTCACGATGATCCGGAAGGAGGGCCGGTTCGCCGGCGTGTACGCGACCGTAGTACGGCACGGGCTGCGTGGCCGCAGTCCCGGAGAAGCCGACGATACGCACGCCGCGTGACCGCGACTGATCGCGCTCGATGAACCCCTTCTGCGAGAGCGACGCGAGAAGGTCGGAGACCGTCTTCGTCGACTTGATGCGAAACTTCTTCGCGATCTCGCGGATGCTGGGCTGATACGTGTTTTCCGCGAGGAAGTCGATCAGGAAGTGATAAACCCGTCGCTCCAGCGGCGTTAGCGGTTCAGTCATGACCCCTCACCGGCATCGCTCGCACGAGCGCGGGACGTGATTGGTGCTCGAGTCCGTCACTCATCATTCTTCGGCAAATGTACCCCTTCCCGCCCGAGGCGCAACAGGTGTTTGCGATTCAGACCGTAATCCGAAGATGCGCCACCGCTGCATCCAGGCGCGACAGTGAGCGGTCCCTGCCGAGCATGACGAGCACGTCGAAGATGCCAGGGCTCGCCGCCAGTCCGGTCAGCGCGACGCGCAACGGTTGAAATAGCTTGCCCGCCTTCTCACCGAACCCCAATCGCTCGGCGAGGGCCCGAAGCGCCTCTTCCATGGCCGCAGGTTCCCACCGGTCCAGCGCCGCGAGGGAGTCGCGAACGTGGACCAGGAGCTCTGCCGTCGCCGGTCGGTCCTTCCATTGCTTGGCTTCGGCATCGGGATCGTACTCGATCACTCCGCGAAAGTATGGCGTCGCCTGGCGGATCACGTCATCGATCGTCCGAGCGCGAACTTTGAGCAGGTCGAGCAGGGCAACGAACCACTCGCGTCGCGCGTCGAGCTCCGTTGGCGTGGCCAGTCCCGCCGCTTCCATCGCCGGCGCGACGCGCGCGAACAACTCATCGGCCGGCGTGAGGTTGAGATACTGGCCATTCATCCACTCGAGCTTCTTCGGATCGAAGATGGCCGCCTTCTTCTGAAGGCCGGCCGGATCGAACAGCTCGATCATCTGGTCCATCGTCATCACCTCGACGTCGTTGCCCGGCGACCAGCCGAGCAGCGCGAGGAAGTTCAGCATGGCCCCGGGCAGAATGCCGAGATGTTGGTAGTCGCCGACCGCCGTGGCGCCGTGGCGCTTGCTGAGCTTCTTGCCGTCGAGCCCATGGATCATCGGCAGGTGGGCGAACTGGGGCAGCGCTCTGCCGAGCGCGCGATAGAGCAGGATCTGCTTGGGTGTGTTGGAGATGTGATCGTCGCCGCGCATGACGAGCGTGATCGCCATGGCGATGTCGTCGCTGACGACCGCCAAGTTGTAGATCGGCGTGCCGTCCGTGCGCAGGACGATGAAGTCCTCGATGTCCTTGTTCGGGAAGGCGATCTCGTCGTGCACGAGGTCGACCCACTGCGTCGAGCCCTCGGGCACGCGAAAGCGCACGACGAAGGGCATGTCTGCCGCGAGACGCTGCGCGATCTCGGCAGAGTCCAGACGATCGCAGCGCCGGTCGTACTTGAACGCCTCGTTGGTGGCCTCGGCGGCGGCGCGGCGCTCGGCCAGCTCCGCCTGCGTGCAGAAGCAGCGGTAGGCGGTGCCGTTGTCGAGCAGGCGCAGTGCGTCGGCGCGGTGGCGCTCGAGGTTCCCGCCCTGATACACGACCTCCCCGTCCCACTGAAGTCCCAGCCAACCGAGGCCGTCATAGATGGCGCGGGTGCTCTCGTCCGTGCTGCGCGCCTTGTCGGTGTCCTCGATGCGGAGCAGGAACTGGCCGCCGAACTTCTTGACGAAGAGCCAGTTGAACAGCGCGGTACGCGCGCCGCCGACGTGGAGGTAACCGGTGGGTGACGGAGCGAAGCGAAGGCGGTGCTGTGGAGCGGGCATGGCGAGCCGACGAAGCGAGTGGAGAGAAGCACGAAGGCCCGCCACGGCTGCGGCGGGCCTTCGAAGCGGAGAGAGAGGGATTCGAACCCTCGATAGAGGTTGACCCCCTATGCCGGTTTAGCAAACCGGTGCCTTCAGCCTCTCGGCCATCTCTCCAAGGCAACACCAGTGGTGCGGCCAGGGGAGAAGGTTATCGCGCGCGCGGGAGGCCGGCAACCCGCGACGCGGTTGTTTTGCGGACGCGGTGACGGGTCGCGCGCCTGCCTCGGCGCGAGCAGCGACTACGGCGCCTGATTGATCATGAGATGGGCGTACGGCGTGCCGGCCCACATGATCCATGTCCCCGTCTTTTTCGGCATGGTTGAGAACCCAGACTTCTCCGGGTCGTACGGCCACAGAATCATGTAGTGGGGCGGCGACGCGATGTAGTGCCGGGTAGTGGTCTGGAAGGGATCCTTCGCACTGATGTCGCTGCCACCCTGCAGCATGTAGACGAGACCGGGAGCGGTGTTCCCGGGCTTTGCCTCCTTCGACATCCACGACTTGGCCCACTGCATCCCGGGTCCGTCGAAGCACATCGGATCGAGCCCGGGCGACTCCGGGGCGTCCGGCATGCACGTCCATCCATTCGTGCCCCCGTGGAGCTCTACCATCTTGCCGGAGCTATCGGCTGCCAGCACTGCTGCACGGTCGGCGATCTCGCTGGGGGCGGCGGAGCGCGCGCTCCGGATCATCTCGGCGGTCGACATCCGCCGCACCTTCGCCTTGCTCGCTTTGCTCGCTGTGCTCGCCGTGGAGCTGACGGCGACGGCCTGCTTGCCGCTGGGTGGTGCAGCATTCTGCGCGTTGGCGCTCGCAGCGGATGCGAAGATCAGGAGAGCAGCAGTCATCGAAGCGGGGCCGGTCATGAATCCCTCCGTGCTAAGCAGGAAGGCGACGGCGCACATCAGGCGTTCGCGAGAGCGCACCGTCGTCGAGATGGTCGGTCATCGACGGGCGTGGAAATAGGATGCGGCGCACGTTCGATATGTCAAGCAATCTCGGCTTAGCCCGGGCGCACCTTCTCACCGAGTGACGTTGGACGCGCGCGCGCGTCGAACAGGCAAATGCTCTTCTTCCTCTGCGTGGTCTTCGTCCTTTCAGGCGCGGCTGGGCTCATCTACGAGTCCATCTGGGTGCGCTACCTAGGGCTCTTCGTCGGGCACGGCGCGTACGCGCAAGTGCTCGTCCTCGTGATCTTCCTGGGCGGGATGTCCGCCGGCGCACTCGTGGCGGGCCAGCGCACCGTCCGCCTGCGCGAGCCGGTGAAGTGGTTCGCCTACGTGGAGCTCGCGATAGGGTTGCTGGGGCTCGTGTTCCACGACGTGTTCGTGTGGACCACCCACCAAGCGTACACCTCGCTCTTTCCGGCGCTCGGGCCGGGTCTGTCCCACACGATCGCCAAGTGGGCCATCGCCGCGTTGCTGATCCTCCCCCAGTCGGTACTACTCGGAGCGAGCTTCCCGCTGATGAGCGCCGGTGCGATCAGGCGCATTCCGCACCGTGCCGGCAACACGATCTCGCTGCTCTACTTCACCAACAGCCTGGGCGCGGCCGGAGGTGTGCTGCTCGCTGGCTACGTGTTGGTGGGGATTGCGGGCTTGCCGGGCACACTGCTCGTCGCGGCCATCACGAACCTCGTCGTGGCGGGCGCGGTGCTGGTCGCGACACGCAGCCGCGGCGAGGATCGCGCGGATGCGGCGGTGCCGGACGCGCCGGCGCAGGGCTCGCCGATTTCAGATTCCGCGATCGGAGCCACTGGCGAGCCGGATGCGGTACCGCTCTCGCTGTCGCTCCGACGGCTACTCCTTGCGGTGAGCTTCGGCACCGCGGTGTCGTCGTTCATCTACGAGATCGGCTGGATCCGGATGCTCTCGCTGGTGCTCGGCTCGGCGACGCACTCCTTTGAGCTGATGCTCTCGTCGTTCATCCTCGGGCTCGCGTGCGGAGCGTTCGCCATCCGACGCCGGAGCGACGCGGGGGCGGCCTCGGTGCGCACGTTGGCGCTGGTGCAGATCGCGATGGGAGTGCTTGCGGTGGCCACGCTGCCGGTGTACCTGCAGTCGTTCCAATGGATGGCGGGCTTCATGGCCGCCTTCGCGCGCAACGACGCGGGCTATCGAGCCTTCGGTATCGCGCGCTACTTCATCTGCCTCGCCGTGATGCTCCCAGCGACCTTCTGCGCGGGGATGACACTGCCGCTTCTCACGCGGTTGCTACTGCGCGGCGGCACTGGCGAGCGCGCGATCGGCCAGGTCTACGCAGTGAATACGCTCGGGTCGATCGTCGGCGTCGTGGCCGCGGCGCTAGTGCTGCTGCCGCTGCTGGGGCTCAAATGGCTGCTCGTCGGCGGGGCAGCTATCGACATAGTGCTGGGCGCGGTGCTGCTTGGTCAGTCGGAGAGCTCTTCCGCTCGACCAACGTGGGCGCGGCGGTGGGTCCCCGTGCTCGTTGCGGGCGCGTGGCTCGCCCTCGTTGGCGCGACGACGCAGTTCGATCGCTCGATACTGACGAGCGGCGTCTTCAGATACGGATCGGCTCGAAAGTCGGGCAGTGCGAAGGTGCCGTTCTACGCGGATGGACGCACAGCGACCGTGAGCGTGCGGCGCCTTTCCACGGGTGGCCTTTCGCTGGCCACCAACGGGAAGCCGGATGCCTCGCTGGGAGGAGAGTGGTTCCGCGCGATAGGTGACCCCACGCCATTTTCGCATGACGCGTCGACACAGATGCTGTTGCCGTTGATCACCCTCGCGCATGTTCCGAGCGCCCACCGTGGCGCGGTGATCGGGCTGGGGTCGGGCATGTCGTCCCACACCCTGCTCGGCAACCCGCGCCTGGAGCGGGTCGTCACCATCGAGATCGAGCCGGAGATGCTGCGCGCATCGCGCTTGTTCTATCCCGCCAACCGGCGCGTGTTCGACGACCCGCGCTCGACGATCGCGATTGACGACGCGCGCTCGTACTTCGCTGCTCGAGGCGAGCGATACGATCTGATTCTGTCCGAGCCGTCGAACCCGTGGGTGGCCGGGGTGTCGGGCCTGTTCACCACCGAGTTCTACGGGCACGTGCGGCGGTTTCTCACTCCGCAGGGCATATTCGGGCAGTGGCTGCACCTCTCCGAGATCAATGATGGACTCGTGATGAGCGTGGTGCGCGCGCTGGCCGAGCAGTTTCCGTCGTATGCGCTGTACTCAGTGGGCGGCAACGACATTCTGATCGTTGCGTCGACGCAATCGGCGTTGCCGGTACCCGACTGGTCGATACTCTCTCGATCGGGGACGGCCGAGGATCTGCGGCGCATACTTCCGTTGACGCGGCCGATCATGGACAGGCTGCACATGGCCGATGCATCCACGCTCGCACCGCTTGCGGCGGGTGGCGGTGGCAATTCCGACTTCTATCCATCGCTCGATCTGGGGGCCGAGCGTACGCGCTACCTGAACGAGGGGGCCGGAGGCTTCACCGGCCTGTCGAGCGAGCGGTTTGCCCTGGCTCCGCTGTTGGAGGGGAGGAGATTCCGCGTCGACGGGGAGCGATATACGCCCATGAGCGAGGTGCCGCGCCTCGACGCCCTCGAACTCGGAGCGCGTCTTCGCGACGAACGCCTCGACGACGCGCCGACCTGGATCTCCGGCGTGGCGGAGCGCGTGCGAAACGTCGAGCGACTGATTGCCGCGGACCGCCCGCCGGTGGATTGGCTGGCGTTCGTGGGCGCGGCGACAGAGGCCGAGGCTGCTCGATCAGGAGGCGCGGTGGGCGTCGCCGACAGCGCGTATTTCGGGTCGCTGCGGCGTTACCTGTCACGACAGTCCGCGCCCGCGGTCGTGGGCGCAGCGGTCGATTTCCTGCACGGACTGGCAGCGTGGGACTTTCGCGAGGCGTCGGCGGCGGCGGACGTGTTGCTGCCCGCTGCGCAGCGCGGAGAGGTGTGGTTGTCTCCGGCGCTGCTTCGCGAGGGCACCGTGGTGGCGCGGTTGAGGCTGGGGGACGTTCGCGGCGCGCGCGTGGCACTCGAACAGACGTCGAAGCTCGGGGGGCGGCCGCACGGCGACCTGCGCGGCGATCTCGTCGTCGCCTGGGTGCAACGGGCGGAGCGTGCGGAGCGTGCGGCGAACCGAGATTCGCGGCCGAGCGGGTCGCGCTGAGTGCCCGCGCAGGCGCGCGGAAGCTGTCAGGTGCCGCGGTTCTCGATCACATCATCAGCGGGCAGGGTGGGATTCGAACCCACGAGACGCTTGCACGTCCTCCGGTTTTCAAGACCGGTGCAATCAACCACTCTACCACCTGCCCAGGTGGTCGCGTGCTCGACGTGCGCGTGCCGCGACGAGCGAAAGATCGACGATCTCGTGCGCCGATGCTAGGCCGAGTCAGGGCTTCAGGACCTAACGTGGGTCATCGTTGGGCGGACTAGCGTCGAGATTGCGCGCACTGTTCCTTGGTGAATGAGCAACGCTTTCGTCCACGGTCCCGCGGCGTCCTGGCAGCCGACCGAGCCCGGTGTCCGTCGCCAGATCCTCGGTCACGGACCCGATCTGATGATGGTGCGCGTGGACTTCGAGCCGGGCGCAGTCGGCGCGATCCACCATCACCCGCATCGTCAGGCGTCGTACGTGGCCGCGGGCAGCTTCGAGGTCACGGTCGACGGCGAGCGGTCGGTGCTCCAGGCGGGAGACTGCTTCTACGTGACGGCCGATCTGCCGCACGGCGTCGTCGCGCGGGAGGCAGGCACGCTGATCGACGTGTTCACGCCGGCGCGAGAGGAGTTCCTGCGAGCGTCCGCGCCATGATTCTCGACGAGTGACGTGGAGCGGCATGCGCGCTGCGCTACGGCCGCCGTTCCAACCACATGCGTCCACCGTGTGTCCGTAGTCGATGGGCGGTCCGGCAGTCGGATCGGCAGCGCGCTCACCCTTCATGTAGGCAGGAATCAGCATGCGCTTCGCTTGCGGAATCCCAGTCGCCCTCGTGTTCACTGCGGGTGTCTCCGCCGCTCAGAGCTCACCGCGCGAGGCTGCTGTCGATTCATTCGTGACGGCCCAAATGACCCGTCGCGCCATTCCGGGTCTGTCGCTCGCGATCATCGACGGCGGGCGGATCGTGTACAGCAAGGGTTACGGCGTGGCGGAGGTAGGCAGCGCGACGCCGGTCACGACTTCGACCCTCTTCCAGGCGGGATCGATCAGCAAGTCCGTTGCAGCGTTCGGCGCACTGCGGTTGGTCGAACAGGGCAAGCTCTCGCTCGACACCGACGTGAACGCGACGCTGAAGAGCTGGAAGCTGCCGGCGAGCTCCCTCGCGGCATCGAAGCCGGTGACTCTGCGAGGCCTGCTCTCGCACTCGGCCGGGCTCACGGTGCACGGGTTCCCCGGCTATGCGATGGGCGGTCCGCTTCCCACGCTCGTGCAGGTGCTGGACGGCGCGCAACCGGCAAACACCCCACCCATTCGCGTGGACCTGGAGCCAGGCTCCACGTGGAGATACTCGGGCGGCGGCTACACGGTGATGCAGCAGATGATGCTCGACGTCACCGGCCAGACGTTCCCTGACTACATGCGGAGCGTGGTGATCGAGCCGGTCGGCATGAGCGCGAGCAGCTTCGAGCAGCCGCTGCCGACGACGCTCGCGGCGAAGACGGCGACCGGACACTCCAACCAGAGGCTCGCCGTGCCGGGCCGATGGCACGTGTATCCCGAGATGGCGGCGGCTGGTCTCTGGACGACCCCGACGGACCTCGCGCGCTTTGCCATCGAGGTCCAGCAAGCCTACGCGGGCAAGTCCTCACGCGTGATCTCGCCAGGCATGGCGCGGCAGATGCTCACCGACCAGAAGAACAGCGATGGGCTCGGAGTCTTTCTGCACGGCAGCGGCCGCACGCTCCTGTTCGAGCACGGCGGGCGCGACGAGGGTTTCGACGCGTCGATGAACGCGCTCGCCGAGTCGGGGCAGGGTGCCGTCGTGATGATCAACACGAACGACAACTCGCCGATGGTGGGTCGCATCGTGGAGTTCATCGCCCGACAATACGCATGGCCGACGGCGACGAAGGCTGCGTCTCCTGTCCCCGAAGAAGTTCAGCGCTCGGCGGATCAGCTTCGACCGTACGTCGGCCGGTACGAGCTCTCCAACAACAACATGATCAGCTTCGACCTCGTGGGGAAACGGCTGTTCTCCATCTCGGATCGGTTCCCCGACGAGGAATTCATCGCGGTTGGAGATGGACGCTTCGCGTCGGCGGACAATGACTCGCGCTTGACGTTCAGCAGGAACGCGACAGGGGCCGTCACCGGCATCACGTGGACGCGGGATGGAAAGGATCGCAGCATCCCGCGCATCGGGCCGCCCTTCACGAAGCTCGCACGATCCGTGGATCCGGACACAGCGTTCACGCGGAAGCTCGAGGGCACGCTCCGCACGCTGGCCAAAGGTGGGCTCGAGGTCGCGGGCGCACCGCAGCTGACCGCGGGTGCTCAGCGGGACTTCTCACGGGCCGGTCCATGGCCAACCGTTGTGGGGCTGCGCAGCATCAGCTTCGTCGCCGAAGAGCGTGTCGCGGGCCGTGGACTCGAGCGCCACGACAATGCGGTCGATCGGATCAGATACTACGCCGTCACCACGGACGGTGGGGTGCGATCGCTGCTCGTGTGGATGACGAAGGACGGCCTGATCACCGACTTCGACCAGGTCAGCGATTGATCACGCCAGCGAAACGATGACAGTGTCGAGGTCGCGGCGCTCCGTCGCACTCAACGCGCCTTCGCGACTTCCACCGCGTACACCTGGACGTCGCCATCGAAGTTGCCGCGGAACACGATCCACTTGCTGTCGGGGGTGAACTGCACGTTCGGCTCGTCGCGCCGGTATCCGTGGTGCCGCATGTCGACGAGCCGCTCGCTGACGAGACGCTCGCCGTCGACGCGCAGGAGGTTGATCCACATCCCCTCCTTCGTGCGCGCGACCTGTGACGAATCGCCGCCGTCGCTGGTGAACAGGGTCTGGTCGGGGGAGACGTTGAAGTGGATGCCCCAGTCGTCGCGCTCCACGCGATAGCTGCGTGTTGTGCCGGTGGCGACGTCGACCCCGCGCAGATGGAAGGTGACGCCCCTCGGCATCTGGAGATCGTACCAGATGACGCGGCCGTCGGGACTGAAGAACTCGTGACCCGCGATCTCGTTCTCCATCGATCGCGTGTGGAGCTTCTTCACCTGGCGAGTCCGCGTGTCGATCGTCCAGATGCGATCGAGCAGATGCCACGGTCCTTCGTGACAGAACATCAGCAGGCTCGGATCGGTCGGCGAGAACTGGACGTGGCCCAGCCAGGTGTTCTCCTGGTGAATCGTCTGGAGCGCGCCGGTCTTCACGTCGAGCGTCCAGAGTGAGTGCGGGATGTGGGCGGCGAAGATGCGCGTGAAATAGTCGCCTTTGGCCGGAAACTGCCGGAGGATCTCGTCTTTCTCAGGGGCCGCGGTGACGCCGGCGATGACCGTCGCGTCGGCGTTGACGGTGGAGATCGAACCGCGCATGTCCCGGGGCAGCACGATCACCAGCCGGGTGTCGCCCGTGCGCAGGTTGACGGAGTAGATCGAGTCGCGTCCCTGATAGAACGCCTCGCCAGTGTTGGGTGCGACCAGCTCGCCATTCACGCCGCCCACCCGGTTCGTCAGCT
The DNA here is from genome assembly GCA_039920785.1 of Gemmatimonadaceae bacterium. Lineage (GTDB taxonomy): Bacteria > Gemmatimonadota > Gemmatimonadetes > Gemmatimonadales > Gemmatimonadaceae > AG11. The sequence goes on along the minus strand of JBDSDB010000100.1, from coordinate 12,019 downwards.
GACGGATGGCCTCTGTGGCCAGATCGATGACGAAGAGCTGCCGGCCGTTGGCGGCGGCCCCGTGGAACACCATCTGCCCGCCGGAGGTCGCCTGTCGAGGGACGAAGGGCGGATTGGTGAAGTAGAAGCTCGAGTTGGCACCTTCGCGCCGCACGAGCTTCCGCACACGGTGGCCCGTCTCGCGGTCGATCCACTGGTCCGGCATGGGGTGCTGGCCACCGGTCTCGATGACGGGCAGCGACGGAGCGCGAGCTGGTCCCGCTCCCCGGTGGGTCGGGGTCTGCGCCGACAGCTGAGAGGGCAGCGTCGACGTTCCCAGCGCCGCGCCCATCAGGGTGAGAGTTCCCGCGCGGAGACGAAGGGCAGAGGCTAGTGTCATGGAGAGTCCGGTTCCAGGTATCGGCGCGGCGATGGCCGGACCGAAATGAGGCCTGACGCTCGCGCGCCACGGCGGGTCATGCCTCGCGCGGCCCTCACTGCCTTGTCAGGCTACGCCGCAAATTGTACTGTTGGCAATCGATTGTGAACAGAGTGCTGGTGCGCGAGCATTTGTGCCGTTACCCGCTGGACTCCGGATCGGGGACGGCATTGCCCGCCCGCACAGACCGCGCGTTCGTCAGCGCCGCCAGCACACCGCGGTGTGAGACCCATATCCGAACCGCCACGCATGTCCGCTACCAGAATCGCGCCCACTGAGATCCCGCAGAACGGCCTAGCCGAACGCGCACACGCGCGCGACTTCGCGGAGCTCGGTGAGCGCCTGGAGCGCGACGGGTTGTCCGCGGAGAAGCTCGTCGCTCAGGTCCAATCGTTCGAGGTGGCGCTTCCTTCGTGGGCGTTCGCTACCGGTGGGACGCGCTTCGGCCGGTTCCCCGGCGTGGGTGAGCCGCGCACGCTCCGCGAGAAGATGGAGGATGCCGCGCTCGTGCACCGCCTCACCGGCGCCGCGCCGCGCATCTCGCTGCACATCCCGTGGGACGAGCCGAAAGACGTCGACGACGTGTTGACGGACGCGCGGCAGCTGGGCCTGGGGTTCGACGCGGTCAACTCCAACACCTTTCAGGACCAACCGGGCCAGGCGTCGAGCTACAAGCTCGGATCGTTCAGCAATCCGAGCGCCGCGGTTCGGCGTCAGGCGATCGAGCACCATCTGCGCGTGATCGAGATCGGCAAGGCGCTCGGCTCCCCGGCGCTCACGGTGTGGCTCGCGGATGGATCGAACTATCCGGGTCAGATGTCGCTTCGTCGCAGCTTTCATCTGGTGCAAGAGTGTCTGCAAGAGGTCTACGCGGCGATGCCGGACGATTGGCGCCTGTTCACCGAGCACAAGCCGTACGAGCCCGCGTTCTACGCGACCGTGGTGCAGGATTGGGGCTCCTCGCTCCTGCTCGCCCAAGCGCTCGGTCCCCGAGCGCAATGTCTGGTAGACCTCGGGCATCACCTGCCGAACACGAACATCGAGCTGGTCGTCGCGCGCCTGCTCGGCGTGGGGCGGCTCGGCGGGTTCCACTTCAACGACTCCAAGTACGGCGACGACGATCTGACGGCGGGGTCGATCAAGCCGTACGCGCTCTTCCTGATCTTTCACGAGCTGGTGCTCGCGGCGCGCGAGCGGCTCTCCGGGTTCGATCCCGCGTACATGATCGACCAGAGCCACAACCTGAAGGATCCGATCGAGGCGTTGCTGCAGACCGTCGATCAATTGCAGCAGGCGTACGCGAAGGCGTCCCTCGTCGCGCACGATACGCTCGCCGAGCATCAGGCGTCGGGCGACGTGCTGATGGCGGAGCGCACGCTCAAGCGTGCGTACGAGACCGACGTCCGGCCGCTCGTGGCGGAGGCGCGCCGGCGGTGCGGAGGTGCGCTCGATCCCGTGGCCGCGTTCCGCGCCTCCGGCTATCGCGCGCAGAAGGCGATCGAGCGTCCGACGGCGCCGCTCGCGGCGGCACCGACGCATCTCTGAATCATGCGGCATGACTGACGTGACGGGGGGGGGCTGCTATCTCGCGATCGACCTCGGGGCGTCCAGTGGACGTGCCGTCATCGGTACGCTCGATGGCCCCGTGATGCGAATGGAGGAGATCCATCGCTTCCAGACGCCGATGCTCGAGCGAAACCGGCATCTGTACTGGGACATCGAGGCGATGTGGTCCGAGATCCACACCGGGTTGACGAAGGCGTTCGCGACGGGCCGACCGGTGCGATCGATCTCCGTGGACTCGTGGGCGGTGGACTATGTGCCGCTCGACCTCCACGGCGCGGCGATCAGGCGTCCCTACTCGTATCGCGACGAGCGCACGGCGGGCAGGCTCGATGAGGCGATTCGCATCGCCGGCGGCGCGGATGCGCTCTACGATCGGACGGGGATCCAGTTCCTTCCATTCAACACGCTGCCGCAGGTCATCGCCGACATCCAGGACGAGCCGGGCCTGGTGTGGGAGACGGCAAAGCGGCTGCTGATCGCCGAGTATTTCCTCTATCGCCTCTCGGGCCGGATGGTGGCGGAAGCGACGATGGCGAGCACGACGCAGCTCGTCGACGCGCGCAGCGGCGCGTGGGCGGCCGATCTGATCACCGCGATCGGCGACGACGAGCTTCGCTGGCCGGAGATCGTTCCGGCCGGCACGGTGCTCGGTCCATTACTTCCGGAGCTCGTGCCGGACGGCACGCACGAACCGCCGACCATCCTGGCTTCGTGCGCGCACGACACCGCAGCAGCCGTGGCCGCGGTACCGGCCTCGGTGGAGCGTGGGTGGGCGTTCATCAGTTCCGGCACCTGGTCGCTCGTGGGCATGGAGCTGTCGGCCCCGATACTCACGTCCGAGGCGCGCGACGCGGGGTTCACCAACGAGGCGGGGCTCGACGAGACGGTTCGCTTCCTCAAGAACAGGGCGGGGATGTGGGTGTTGGAAGAGTGTCGTCGCGAGTGGGACGCCGACGGCGAACCGACGACACGCGATGCCATTCTCCAGGCCGCACTGGAAGCGCCGTCCACCGGTGCGACGGTCGATCTCAACGCGCCGGAGTTCGTCGGCCGCGGCGACATGGTGCGGAAGCTGGGGGCGGCGTGCAGCGCCAAGGGACTCACCGCGCCGACGACTCGCGGCGAGATCGTTCGGCTCATCCTCGAGAGCATTGCCGAGAGCCACGCCGAGGCGCTGGACCAGCTCGAGCGCGTCACGGGCGCGCGCGTCGACGTCGTTCACATCGTCGGTGGTGGAGCGCTGAACGATCTGCTCAATCAGCTCACCGCCGACCGCAGCGGCCGACGCGTCCTGGCCGGCCCGGAAGAAGCCACGGTGCTCGGCAACCTGCTGGTTCAGGCGCGCACGCTTGGCGACCTGCCCGCCGGCGTCACCGTTCGCGACGCTGCACGAAGCTCGAGCCGCATCAGGGAATTCACATCACGGCACGCGTCGCCCGCCCAGGGCAGCGCGTCCCTCGCTCTTTGACTCTGGATCCACATCGATGACTACCACTTCGCTCCCGACCTCACCCGGCGATACCAGAAACGCGGCAGAGGACTCGCGAAACGAATATCTGCGGAGCCGTTGGGACGACGCGCTCGCCTCGACGATGGATCCGGTGGAGCGGCTGATCTATCGGTCCAACATCCTCGGGGCCGACGCGCGCATCACGAACACGGGCGGCGGCAACACGTCGTCCAAGCTCGACGTGAAGGATCCGCTCACGGGCGCCGCCACGCGCGTGCTGTGGGTGAAGGGATCGGGCGGTGACCTGCGCACGGCGACCAAGGCCAACTTCGCCTCGCTGTACCTCGATCAGGTGCTCGGGCTCCGCGCGCTGTACGCCACGTATCCCGAACGCGGAGTGAAGACTCCCGCCGAGGACGCGATGGTGGGGATGTACCCGTACACCACGTTCGACCGCAACCCGACGGCGGCGAGCATCGACACGCCTCTGCACGCCTACATCCCGTTCGCGCACGTGGACCACATGCACCCCGTGGCCGTGATCGCGCTGGCGACGGCGAAGGATGGCCCCGCGCTGACGCGCGAGGTGTACGGCGACGACGTGATCTGGACGAACTGGCAGCGTCCGGGGTTCGAGCTCGGTCTGGAGCTGGAGCGCGTGTGCCGCGAGCATCCGAACGCGAAGGGCGCGATCATGGGCCAGCATGGCCTCATCAACTGGGCGCACGACGACAAGGAGTGCTACGAGCTCACGCTCGATCTCATTCGCCGCGCGCAGGAGTTTCTCGACGCGCGGGCGGAGAAGGAGGATTTCGGCGGCGCGAGGGTGGAGTCGCTCCCCGACGCCGAGCGGAAGCGCGTGCTCGTGGAACTGCTGCCGTGGCTGCGCGGCAAGGTGAGCGCGGAGAAGCGCCAGATCGCCACGGTGGAGATGCGCGACGAAGTGCTGGAGTTCGTCAACTCGCACGACGCGCCGCGACTCGCGGAGGTCGGCACGAGCTGCCCCGATCACTTCCTGCGCACGAAGATCAAGCCGTTGTACGCGGACTGGAATCCCGCGGGCGCCGACGTGGCGTCGCTCAAGCGGGTGCTCGACACGGGGCTCACGCAGTACCGCGCGGACTATGCCGAATACTACGAGCAGTGCAAGCATCCCGACTCGCCGGCCATTCGCGTGTCGTCGCCGAGTGTCATCCTCGTCCCAGGCGTGGGCCTGATCGCGTGGGGCAAGTCCAAGTCGGAGAGCCGCGTCACGGCCGAGTTCTACAACGCGGCCATCGGCGTGATGCGTGGCGCCGAGCGGGTGAGCCGGTACATCGCCCTCGACCGTCAGGAGGCGTTCGACATCGAGTACTGGCTGCTCGAGGAAGCGAAGCTCAAGCGGATGCCCGCGGAGAAGCCGCTCGATCGCCAGGTGGTGCTCGTGATGGGCGCAGGGAGCGGCATCGGGCGCGGCTTGCTCGCGCGCATGGTGAGCGAAGGAGCGAGCGTGGTGGCGGTGGACCGGGACGCGGCGAACGCGGTTTCCGCCGCGACGGAATTGCAGAAGAAGGTCGGGATGGGGATCGGCGTGGCGGGCACGGGGATCTCGGGGGCGGGGCAGGTCGTCGGCCTCGGCGCCGACATGACCGATCGTGCGGCGATCCGGCGAGCGATCGCCGAGGCGATCTTCGCGTACGGCGGCGTGGACCAGGTGGTCGTCACGGCGGGCTACTATCCGAACCCCGACGAGAAGGGCGAGGTTGCGGACGACGAATGGGCGCGGGCGTTCGCGATCAACGTCACCGGTCCGTACCTCGTGGCTGATGAGGCGTACAAAGTCTGGAAGCAGCAGGGGCTCGAGGGCGGGATGGTGATCTGCACGAGCGTCAACGGCGTCGTGCCCAAGTCCGGCTCGTTCGCGTACGACACGAGCAAGGCGGCGGCGAACCATCTCGTGCGCGAGCTGGCCGTCGCGTACGCGCCGCTCGTGCGCGTGAACGGCGTCGCGCCGGCGACGGTGATCGAGGGGTCGTCGATGTTCCCGCGTGAGCGCGTGCTCGCGTCGCTGGCCAAGTACGACATCGATCACGATCCGGTGGAGAGCACGGAAGTGCTCCGCGACAAGCTGGCGGCGTTCTACGCCAGGCGGACGCTCACCGGCAAGCCTGTTTCGCTCGACAGTCAGATTCGCGCGATCACGGCTTTCCTCAACGGGGACTTCGACAAGACGACAGGGCAGATCGTCAACGTGGACGGCGGACAGGCGGCGGCCTTCCTCCGCTGACCGACTCTCGGATGGGAGAAGCGCCGGTGTTGCTGCGCGCCACGAACGTCACGAAGGCGTACGCGGGCGTGCAGGCGCTCCGGAGCGCCTCGCTCGAGCTGCGCGCGGGCGAGGTGCACGCGCTCGTCGGCGAGAACGGCGCTGGCAAGTCGACGCTGATCAAGATTCTCACCGGGGCGGTGCTGCCGGACGGCGGAGAGATCTCGCTCGACGGCGCGGTGCTTCCGCAACTGTCGCCTGCCGCGGCGAAGGCACTGGGCATCGCGGCGATCTACCAGCAGCCCGCGCTCTTCCCCGAGCTGACGGTGGCCGAGAACATCGCGCTCGGGATCGAGAAGACGGGGCGGTGGGGTCGCGTGGACTGGCGTGAGCGTCACCGACGGGCCGCCGCGCTCCTGGCGCGCGTCGGCGCGCGGATCGATCCCGAGCGGGACGCGGGCGAGTTGAGCATGCCGCAGCAGCAGCTCGTCGAGATCGCGCGCGCGCTCGGGACCGGCGCGCGCGTGCTGATCCTCGACGAGCCCACCGCGTCGCTGTCCAAGGACGACACGGACAATCTGTTCCGCGTCGTGCGCGAGCTGCGCGCCGAGGGCGTCGGGATGATCTACATCTCGCATCGACTGGAAGAGCTGCCGGTGATCGCCGACCGCGTGACCGTGCTGCGCGACGGGACGACCATCGCCACGCGCGAGATGGCGGACGTCAATCGCGAGCAGCTCATCCAGATGATGGTCGGTCGCGAGCTCTCCGCCGTGTTCCCCAAGCGCACCGTGCCGCTCGGCGACACCGTGCTCGAGCTGCGCGGCCTCGGTTGCACCGCATCGGGGGTGAGCGACATCTCGCTGAGCGTGCGCGCCGGAGAGATCGTCGGGTTGTCGGGTTTGGTCGGGGCCGGACGGTCGGAGCTCGCGCGCACGATCTTCGGGCTCACGCCCTCCGACCGCGGAGAGATCCTCGTGCGCGGGAAGCAAGTGCGAATCACCTGTCCGGCCGACGCGATCGGCCATGGGATCGCCTACGTTCCCGAGGATCGCCGGAGGCACGGTGTCGTGCTCGAGATGCCGGTGAGCGAAAACGTCACCCTCGCCGCGCTGGGCAACCTCACTCGGTTCGGTGCGCTGGACTTCCGCCGCGAGCGGGAGCTCGCCGCCGATTACGCCCAGCGACTCGGCGTGAAGACGGCGTCGATCCGTTCGCTCGTGTCGACACTCTCGGGCGGCAATCAGCAGAAGGTCGCGCTGAGTCGGTGGCTCGTCACCAAGCCGGCGCTACTCATGCTGGACGAGCCCACGCAGGGAATCGACGTCGGCGCCAAGTCGGAGATTCACGAGCTGATGATGGAACTGGTCGGCGAGGGCGTCGCCATCCTCATGATCTCGTCGGAGCTCCCCGAGATCCTCGGCATGAGCGATCGGGTCGCCGTGATGCACGGCGGAACGATCGTGAGCGTGCTCGATCGTGCGGACGCGACGCCGGAGCGTGTGCTCGCGCGCGCGCTGGGCGAGAAGACGAGCGAATTCAGAACCCTCGTCGCCGCCGGCGGCGGCGCAGCGTGATGCCCCGAGTGCTGCTCCACCTCGGCCGCCACAAGCGCGAGATGCCGCCCGCGGTGGCGCTCCTCGCCGTGCTGCTCGCGGTGCTCGTCGCCGCCCCGTCGTTCTTCGGGGCGTCCAACCTGCGCGACCTGGCCCTGAACAACGCGCCCGTGCTGCTCGTCGCCCTCGGCATGACGCTCGTGATCCTCGTGGGCGAGATCGACATCTCCGTGGGTTCGCAGTTCGCCGTCTGCAGCGTGGCCGCCGGTCTGCTCGCGAAGGCCGGTGTGCCGATTGTCCTCGTGCCGGTGTTGGTCATCGTGCTCGGCGCGGCGATGGGCTCCGTGAACGGACTGCTCGTCGGCTCGCTGGGCCTGCCGTCGATCATCGTCACGCTGGCGATGCTCGTGGCCTGGCGCGACGCGCTGCGCTGGGGGACCGAGGGTGCGTGGGTGCAGGATCTACCGGAGAGCTTCCAGTGGTTCGGCCTCGCGCCCGGCGCCGCGCAGGCGCTCATCGTGCTCATCGCCGTCGTCGTGCTGGTGATCGCCGGCTGGGCGCTCAGGAACCTGGCGGCGGGCCGGAACCTCTACGCGGTCGGCTCCGACGACGAGGCCGCGCGGCTCGCCGGCATCGATTCGCGCCGCGTGACGTTCGGTGTGTTCGCCGTCACGGGCGGGCTGGTCGGGCTGGCCGCGGTGCTCAACGCCGTGCGGTTCAACGCGGTGCCGAGCAATGCGGGCATCGGTCTCGAGCTGCAGGCGGTGGCGGCCGTCGTGGTCGGCGGAACGGCGATCACCGGCGGGCGCGGCACGGTACTCGGCACTCTGATCGGCGTGCTGCTGCTCGGCACGATCGGCACGGCGATGACTTACGTGGGAATCAGCCCGTTCTGGGCGAAGGCGATCCAGGGGCTCATCATTCTCGCGGCGTTGGTCGCCGACGCGGTTCTCGCACGTCTGGAACGACATGGCAGCCTATTCCGCCGCGGACCGGTTGCCGCCCGCTGACGCGCGCGCCGACGCGCGCGCTCCACTCGCCGAGCGGCTGTTCCCGAACAACGAGTGGGTGCTCCTCGTCGTCATCGCCGTCGAGTGCCTGATCTTCGGGCTCGCGGGGCACAACTTCGCCACCTCGGGGAACGCGTTCGAGATCACGCGCCTCGCGGTGGAGATCGGGCTCCTGGCGCTCGCGCTCACGCCGATCATCGTCACCGGCGGGATCGACCTCTCCGTCGGGTCGATGATGGGATTGGCCGCCGTGGTGCTGGGCTACCTCTGGCGCGAAGTCGGACTGCCGATGCCGATGGCTGTTCTGTTGACCCTGCTCCTCGGACTCGCAGGCGGCGCGCTCAACGCCGTGCTCATCTCGCGGCTCAAGTTCCCACCACTCATCGTCACGCTCGGCACGTTGTCGCTCTTTCGCGGCATCGCCGAGGGGGTGACGGGCGGCATTCAGCACTACTCGGGATTCCCCGAGAGATTCCTGAACCTCGGCCAAGGGTACGTGGGCGGCATCGTGCCGACGCAGCTGTTCATCTTCGTCGGCGCGGCGATCGGTGGCGCGTGGTGGCTGCATCGCACGAGCGTGGGCCGAGCGCTGTACGCGATCGGCCACTCGCCGGAGGGCGCGCGCTACGCCGGCATCCCCGTCGCACGCCGGCTCTCGGCGGTGTACATCCTCTCCGGGCTCGCCGCGAGCCTCGCGGCCGTCATCTACGTCGCGCACCTTGGGCAGGCGAAGTCGGACGCCGGCACTGGTTACGAGCTGATGGCGATCACCGCGGTGGTGCTGGGCGGGGCGTCGATCTTCGGGGGCCGCGGCACGATTCTCGGCACGGTGCTCGGACTGTTCAGCATCGTGCTCCTGCAGAACGGACTGCGGCTCACGGGACAACCGGCCGAGCTGTCGGGGATCCTCACCGGCGTGCTGCTCGTGGCCACCATCATGGTGGACCTGCTGTCACGGAAGGCGAAGGCGCGGCCTGCTGCGGTCAGTTACTCAACTATTGCCACGGAGCAAGACGAAGTGCGCAACTCACAGGTAGCCGTTCTGAGTGCTGTGATCCTGGCAGGGGCGTTGATCGTGGCGGCGAGCAACTGGATGCTGGTCGTGTCGATCCGCCACGGGCTGGTCACGCCGGTGGTGGACGGCCCGAGCACGATCACCTACACGTATCCCGATTCGGGAGCCGCAGGGGCGGACGCCACCGCGCGTAGTCACAGGCCCGTCGTCGCCCTCATGCCCAAGGCCAAGGGCGATCCGTACTTCATCAGCGCGCGCAAGGGCGCCGACTCCGCCGCAAAGGCGCTCGGCGTCGAACTGCTGTGGGACGGTCCCACGGACCTCGATCCCGCCAAGCAGAACGAGGTGGTCGAAGCGTGGATCACGCGTGGCGTGGATGCCATCGCCGTGAGCGTGGAGAACAAGGAGGCCATCTCAACCGTGCTGCGGAAGGCGCGCGCGAAGGGGATCAAAGTCGTGACGTGGGACGCGGACGCCGAGAAGAATGCGCGCGACTTCTTCGTCAATCAGGCGACGCCCGAGGGGATCGGCAACACGCTGATGGACGAAGCGGCGCGCATCATGGGCGGCGCGGGCGAGTTCGCGATCATCACGGCGAGCCTGAGCGCGGCCAACCAGAACGAGTGGATCAAGTACATCAAGGCGCGGCTCGCGTCGAAGTACCCGAACATCAAGCTCGTGGCGATCCAGCCGAGCGAGGGCGATCGCGACCGCGCCTTCTCGGAGACGCAGACCGTGTTGAAGGTGCACCCGAAGGTGAAGGTCGTCATGGCGATCGCTGCGCCGGCCGTGCCGGGCGCGGCGGAGGCGGTGAAGCAGTCGGGTCGCGCCGACGTGAAGGTGACTGGGCTCTCGCTGCCCAACATGTGCCGGCCGTACGTGAAGTCGGGCGTGATCGAGAGCTTCGTGCTGTGGAACACCGTCGACCTCGGCGCGCTCGCGGTGCGCACGGCGCAGGCGCTCACCACGGGCGAGCTCAAAGCGGGCGCAGCGTCGCTGGACGCGGGCAAGATGGGCAAGTTCGAGGTCGTGGGAGACGAGGTGCGGCTCGGCGCGCCGTTCATCTTCAACAAGCAGAACATCGACAACTTCAACTTCTGATCGATGAGCGCCGCGCTGTTCGTTCCCTGCTACGTCGATCAATTCTACCCGCACGTCGCCGTCGCGGCGCTCACGGTGCTGGAGCGGCTGGGCATCCGGGTCGACGTACCCGACGGCGCGACGTGCTGCGGGCAGCCGTCGGCAAACGCGGGCTACGCACGCGAGGGTCACTCCACGCTCGACCGGTTCGTGAACACGTACGCCAACTACGATCGCGTGATCGTGCTCTCCGGGAGCTGTGCGATGCACGTGAAGCTGCACGCGGGCGAGATAGTGGCGCACGGCGGTGCCGTGAACGGCGCGGGGAGGCGCGTGGCGGAACGGACGACCGAGTTCTGTACCTTTCTGCACGACGAAGTGGGGGTGAAGCGCGTTGCGGAGCTCGGCATCGCCTTCGAGAAGCGCGTGGCGATCCACATAGGGTGTCACGCACTGCGCGGCATGGGCCTCGCGAAGCCGAGTGAGCTGCAGATAAAGCCGTTCAACAAGATCCGCGCGCTCCTCGGTGCGGTGCGCGGCGTGCAGATCGCCGAGCTCACCCGTCCGGACGAGTGCTGCGGCTTCGGCGGCACGTTTGCCGTGGGCGAGCCCGACATCTCGGCCAAGATGGGGCGCGACAGGTTGCGCGACTATCGCGCGCACCAGGCCGACGCGGTAGTCTCCACCGACATCTCGTGCCTGATGCATCTCGACGGTCTGGCTCGCCGCGAACGGGTCGGCCTCCCGATGTTCCACGTCGCCGAGGTGCTCGCCGGCACGGCCGGCACGGCCGGTGCGCGATGAGACAGCGATGAGGCAGCAATGACGCAGCGCAGCTTCGAGCTTCCGGTGCTGGGCCAGGCCAAGCCGGTGGACCACGCGGGCTTGGCGGCGGTGTTCACGGCTGACGTGGCGCGCACCGAATGGCACGACGACGCGCTCTGGTTCGTGCGCGAGAAGCGCGATCGCGCCGCGGCCTCCGTGCCCGAGTGGGAGGCACTGCGCGAACGAGCGTCGGCGATCAAGGAGCACACCCTCACGCACCTCGACGAGTACCTCGAGCAGTTCGAGGCGAACGCGCTGCGGAACGGGATGCAGGTGCACTGGGCGCGCGACGCCGACGAGCATAATCGGATCGTGCACGGAATTCTGTCCGACGCGGGATCGCGACGGCTCGTCAAGAGCAAGTCGATGCTCACCGAGGAGTGCGGGCTCAATCCGTACCTCGAGTCGAGAGGGATCGAGGTGATCGACACCGATCTCGGCGAGCGGATCGTGCAGCTGCGCGGCGAGGGGCCGAGCCATATCGTGCTGCCCGCCATCCACCTCAGAAAGGAGGAGGTGGGCGACACCTTTCACGAGCATCTCGGCACTCCGGCCGGTCTGTCGGATCCGATCGCGCTGGCCGGCGCGGCGCGCGAGCACCTGCGCGAGAAGTTCCTCGCTGCGGACGCCACGCTCACGGGGATGAACTTCGCCGTGGCGGAAACGGGCGGCTTCGTCGTCTGCACCAATGAAGGAAACGCCGATCTGGGCATGGCGCTCGCGCCCGTGCACATCGCGTCGGTCGGGATCGAGAAGATCATCCCGCGCGCCGACGACCTGCCCGTGTTCCTGCGGTTGCTGGCGCGCAGCGCGACGGGGCAGGCGGTCACCGCGTACACCTCGCACATCCACGG
>JBDSDB010000099.1:0-7452 GCA_039920785.1 Gemmatimonadaceae bacterium | reverse complement strand
CCGCAGCTACATGGAGACGTCGCCATGACGCACGAATCGGAGACACGATGGCTGCTCAACGCGCGTGTTGCGCTCTCGCCCGCCGAGCTCGAACATGCGGTACGAGCCGCCGTGTCCATTGCCGCCGACGGCGCCGAGGTGACATGGGAGGAGTTCGCGTGTTTCAGTCCTGGACGGCCCACTCCCGCGCATCGATACGCCACACGCTGCGGTAGCGCCGGGGACGCGACCTGCTGCGCCGCATTCTACCAGCGCGACGACGTCAGGAAGCTGTTGGGCGATTCATATCACCCCGGCGGGATCGACCTCACGCTCCGGATGATGCGAGCGGTCGGGCTCGAGCCCGATGCGACGGTGCTGGACGTCGCGTGTGGCACCGGCGAGAGCCTTCGCGCCATTCTCGCTGAATGGCCGGTGCGTGGCATCGGGATCGACTCCGTTGCGCCGACCACACATCATCAGCGCCTCGATTTCAGAAGCGGTGATGCGCACGCGCTGCCCAGTGATGACGGCAGCGTCGACGTCGTGCTCTGTGAGTGTGCGCTGAGCACGTTCAACGATCAGTCTGGCGCGCTCCGCGAAATGCATCGCGTACTGCGCCCAGGTGGTTTCGTGGCCGTGAGCGACATGGTGCTCGAGGGCGATGTGCCTGAAACGCTCCGCGACTGGGTCCACTCGGGCACTTGCCTCGAGCGGGCACTCTCGATGGCCGCCTACGAACGGGCCCTCCACGACGCCGGTTTCACCCTGGTCACCCAATGGGACGCGAGCGAAGGGCTGACCGAGTTGCTGATGCGCATCAAACGAAATCTGATCGGCTGGATTTCCGCCGCAGCGTCAGGAACGGTGTCCACACCGCTTCCGTTTGATGCCCGCGAGGCGCGCGCCACATTGCGAGATGCGTCCAAGGCCGTCGCAGATGGATCTATCCGGTACGGCGTGTTCATCGGCCGGCGAGACGCGTGACCGCCTCGACGTCGAGGCCAACGTCTCGTTCGTACGATATCGTGTTTGTCGGCGGCGGATCGGCGGGCCTGATCGGTGCCGACTTTGCGGTGCGACTGGGTGCGACGGTAGCGATTCTCGAGAAGGACCGCATCGGCGGAGACTGCACGTGGACCGGCTGCGTCCCGAGCAAGACCGTCATCCGCTCCGCGCACCTGGCGCACGACATTGCCCGCGCTCACGAGTTCGGGATCGACGCGGATCACGTGCGCGCGGACATGCGGCGCGTGCGAGCTCGCGTGGATAACACCATCGCGTCCATCTACGAACACACCACACCGGAGGCGCTGAAGAGCCGTGGCATCGATGTCCACATCGGTGCGACGCGATTCGTGGACGCGTCAACGGTGCGCTGCGGCGAGCTCTCCATCAGCGCGAGACGCATCGTGATCTGCACAGGGGCTCACGCCATCATGCCCGATATCCCGGGCCTGCCGGATGTCGATCCGCTCACCTACGGGGAGTTGTTCGCGCTGGAGACGCTGCCGTCCCACCTGCTCGTGCTCGGCGCCGGCCCGCTCGGCGTCGAGATGGCCCAGGCGTTCAGACGCCTCGGTTCGACGGTCACTCTCATCGGGCCCCGGATTCTCGCGCGAGAGGAGCCCGAGGCACAGACCCTGGCTCGCAATGTTCTCGAGCGCGAAGTTGTCGATGTGCAGCTGGAGTCGGCGACCGAGGCGCGCCGTACGGCTGACGGCGTCGCGCTGCGCACGGCGTCCGGTTGGCACGACGGCGCTCGCGTGCTGGTCGCCGCGGGACGCGCTCCGACCCTCGCTGATCTCGATCTCGATCGTGCTGGCGTGATGTACGATGCGCGAGGGATCACGGTGGACGCCTACCTTCGGACCTCGGCGAAACACATCTACGCGTGCGGCGACGTGATCGGCGGACCACAGTTCTCGCACCTCGCGGGATACGAGTGCTTCAAGGCGGTGCGCAATGCGCTCCTCCCTGGGCGGAGCGACGGTAAGGCCGCCACGCTGTCGGCGGTGACGTTCGCCGATCCCGAGGTCGCGCGCGTTGGACCGACGGAGGCCGAAGCTCGCCGGCTGCACGGCAATGGCATTGTCGCCTCCGTGCGGCCGATTACGACGTCCGACCGCGCGCGATGCGACGGCGATGTGGACGGATTCATCAAGATCCTCACTCTCGGTCGCAAGCGGATCGTCGGCGCGACCGTCGTCGCGGCGCGGGCCGGCGAGATGATCGCCGAGGTGGCACTGGCCATCGAGCAGGGCCTCAACATCGACGCAATCGCTGAAACGATTCACGCGTATCCAACCTGGTCGACCGATGTCCAGCTGGCGGCGGTCGACGTCCTCATGGAGAGAGTGACCTCGGGAATCAGCGGCCGCCTGCTCCGCTGGTTTGCGCGGAAGGGCTGAGCGGGCCTGACGACATTCGACGCACACCCACGAGCGCGACCGCAGCCAGAACGGCGGTGACCGCGAGCACGCCATCCATTTGCCAGCGTGCCGCGAATGGCGCGCCGAGTCCCGCTCCCATGAGCTGACCCAAGCCGAGCAGCAGCGAGTACAGCCCCATCGCTCCGCCGCGCGACTCCGCGTGGGCATCGGTGAGATCGGCCAGGTGCGCGAATGCCGCGGGAGTGAATCCGCTCTCCACGATCACGGCGATGGCCGCGAGCGCGAGGATCCACCACGGTCCGCCGTGATTGACCATCGCGAGCGAGACCACCACGCCAAGCATGCCGCCCAGTGCGACGAAGAGTGTGCGACGGCGTGGCCAGCGCGGCGCGAGCCATGACCAGAGTGCGATCCCGACCAGAAACGTCATCCCCCAGACTGCGAACACGATGCCGATCGTGCGCGCTTCAAATCCCCCAACCAGCGACTGTGTCGAGGAGCGTACGGGCAACTTCAGCAGGTAGGGCGCCTGCTGCAGCCAGACACCGACGACCGCGTTCACGGCCAGCCACGCCATCGCGAATCCGCGCGCGCCCTGTTCCTGAACGAGGTACCGCAGTGCCGTCCATGTCTTCGCGCGCCGTCGGGGCGTCGGAACGGAGCGGTCGGTACCGCCCGTGAACACCAGCGCCGCCAGATAGACGAGCGGCAGCATCAGGAACGTATTGCCGCCGATCGCGTCCCAGAGAGTGCCCGCCAGCAGATATCCCACGATGATCCCGCCGAGGGACGCGATCTCGAACAGGCCCATGAGGCGGAGACGAACACTTCGAGCAGCGTCGCCGTCGGTGGCCTGCGAGAGGAGGACCAGCGAGGTGGGCACCGCGCACGCTGCGCTGAGTCCTTCGGCGAAGCGTGCGGCCAGGAGTATTCCGATCAGCACGGTCACGCTCGTCACGCGAAGCGCCGCGGCCGCGCCCAGCAGCATCGAGCCGATCCCGAACCATGGTCCCCATCGAAGCACGCGCCGTTGCCCGTGCGTGTCGGCGATGTGGCCGGCGATGGGAGCGCCAACCAGCTCGGTGGCGTAGAAGGCGAGCCCAATGGCTGCGGCGACCAGCGATCCCGCACCGGCGCGCGAGGCCATGCGATCGGCGAGGAGAAAGGCGAACAGCTGGCCGGACGCCGCCGAACCGATCCGGATGAATACGTTCACCAACACCAGGCGCAGCGGTGTCACGAGTCGCTCGGGGAACGACCGTCGCGTCGACTCTCGCCCGAACTGGCAATCACTCCGAGCATTTTCACGAGTGAGGGGATCGAAGGCACTGATCGTTCAGCCGTACACGGATCCCAGCACGATGAGGACCGCGAGGGCGAGCATGCCAGCCGCCGGCGCGGATTTCCGTAGTGGGTCGTGAATCCTGAAGTGCATGGCCAGCGCGCCGAGCATGAGCGCGCAGATGAGCAGCGCCGCAGGAAGGACCAGCGATCGGTACCAGATCCCGGCGATGAGCGCGAGTGCCGCGCCCACCTTGAGGACACCGACGACGACGACCATCCATCCGGGCAGGCCGTACGCGGCGAACTCATCGCGCATGTTCTTCGCGTCGGCACCTCGATATGCAGTGCTTCGGTTGGCGCGTAGCAACCAAACGTTCAGCAGGCCGAGTGCCGCCACGATCTGGAAGATGATAAGGAGAGGACCCATTGGAGCCACCGCCGCGTTTGAGGTGAGCGATCCGTTCAGCATACTGCATCTATGGTCTCACACGGAGAGAAAATGCAACCCAGCATCAGGATTGCGGCCGCCCTGTCGAGCGTCTGCTTCCTCCTATACGGCGCGAGCCTGTTCGGGTCGCGCGCGATGGTGGCCGAGTTCGAGCGTTACCATCTCGCACCGTATCGGGCCCTCACAGGCGCTCTGGAGATGGCGGCGGGGGCAGGACTGCTCGCGGGTCTCCGCTTTCGCCCTTTGTTGCTCCTCTCCGCTGGCGGGCTCGCGGCGATGATGCTCGGGGCGATCGTCGTCCGGCTGCGCGTGGGTGATCCGATGATGTCAACGCTTCCAGCCGTGCTTCTCCTCTGCCTGAACCTGTTCATCCTGTTGGCTGCCGCGTAAGCGCACTCGCCGTCGGCTGTCCTTGGCGAGCAGTCGCGGTGGATCACGGGCCAGGTGTGGGGAGTGGACGGAGGCATGTCCACCGTGCGCGCGTGATGCCGCGGCACGCGGCGCGGTAACAGACAACCCGCCACACAGGTCGGGTTCCTCGACGTACGGGCGTTAACCGCCGGCGCGGTGCGCCGAACGCGCGTCGTCCATGCGGCGAACCAGCTCGGCTCCCGTCCGCTCGTCGAAGCGGCCCTCGGCCCGCCAGAACACTCGGCCCCTCTGGTCGACGAGCAGGACGTAGATGCGATCCTCATGGCGAAGCCGCAACGACTCGCGAAAGGGTGCCTTGTCGATGTAGAGCGTAATGGTGACTGCACGGACCGCGGCGTCCGGGATGCCGCGACGCATCCCGCCATCGATGACGGGCCGCATCAGCCGGTAGCGGCGTCCCAGAGTGGGAAGCTCGTAGACCCGCACGTCGCGCCGGCTCTCGCCCACCGTCTTCAGGAACGGCATCCAGCTGTCGACGTCGATCTGCTGCTCTCGCCTGAACGCCACGAGCACGACGTTCAATTCGCCCTTGAAGTCCGAGGGCAGCTTGAAGTGCTCGCCTTCGAGGTTGCTCCCCTCGACGTTCGGAAATCGTCCCAGGGTGTCAGCGGCGACGACGCTCATGACCATACGGATCGAGGATCGATCTGCGTTGACGCTACCGAGGAGGAGAGCGAATATGGCAGATCGTAGCACGGTGGCAACGCGGGTGGAAGAAAGAGCGGAAGGCCGGCTTCGGTACGATCACGCCGCATCCGCACCGAAACCAAAAGCGGACCGTGGGCGGTCACCGCCCCACGTCCGCTTCTCCTTTTGATCGTCGTCGCGCGCGGCTTCCCCGCGTTAGGGCATTGCGCTGCCGAAGTAGATCTCGTAGTTCGTCGGCAGCGCGCCGTATGTCCTGCCCGGTCCGGTCCACGCCATCGCGGCGCCGCTCGCCAGCGACACGATGCCGGTGTAGTCGCCGATGAACGGCCGCACGCCGCTTCCACTCGGCACCCCATACGCCGCCGGGTCGAAGCCAGACTTGGTGATGCGCTGCGAGGTCCAGGTCGCGCCGCCGTCCGGGCTCGACGCGTACGTCACGTCCACGAGGACGTTCGACGTATAGCTGCGGTCGTACGTCTGAATGTCGATGCGCCCTGACGTGGGCTCGATGCTCATCTCCACGTTCAGCCGGTCCCCGGCGGAGGTGGCCGCCACCACCGCCGGCGCGGTCCAGCGCGTGAGATCGGACGCGCTCGCCGACGTGAGGAAGACCTGGCCGAGCCCGTTCACGATATCCGTGTACGCCACGTACAGGCGGCTGCGTGTGGGATCGAACGCAGGCACGGGATAGGAGCCCGGTCCGCGGAACGGCACGCCGGAGATGTTGAAGCAATACGGCGGAAAGAGACAGACCGGGTTCTGGAAGGTGCCAAGACGCAACGGCGCGCTCCACGACGCGCCGCGATCCGTGGACGTCGCGACATACATCGCGGTGCCCTTGCCGCCCTGGATCGAGTTGTCGAAGGTCAGGTACGCTGTCCCTGTCCCTGGGTCCGTGGTGATCCGCTGGTCCTGGTTGCTGCGTACCGAGCCCGACGTCACCTTTTGCGCGAACGAGAAGGAACGTCCCCCGTTCGTCGACGTCGCGACGAAGACCGGGGAATGCGACCCCTGGCCGTTGAACTGCGCCCACGTGACGTAAATGGTCCCGTCGGCGGCCACATGCATCTGCTCGTGATCCGGGAACTGACCGGTGGACCCCTTGGAAATACCGTTGCCCTGCCACACTGCCACCTGCGTCAGCGGGTCCGCGGTGCCGCCGGCCTGCCACGTGCGCCCTCCGTCGGTGGAGCGGCTGAGCAGCAGCGCAACATTGGACGGCGAGCGCGCCTGGTATCCGAAGCACGCATAGTACGCCACGCCGTTCGGCCCGAAGGCGATAGCCGGATCCCCGCCATAGTCGTACCGTCCCGTCCCCGCGACCGCCGGATCGTTGGTGTACTTCGTCACGCCCGGAAGGAAGCCGTTCGGGAGCGTGGCCGTCCAGGTTCGCCCGCCGTCCAAGCTCGCATTCACCGAGCAGCCATCATTGTAGTTCCAGTCGTTTCCGCCGACGATGAAGTTCAGTAGATTCGTCGGGTTCACGGCGATCGGCGTCTCGTTCTGCGCAGTGGTGTCGTCGGTCACGTTCACCACGAACGTGTTGTTCGACGCCGACGAGCGCGCGCTGCCCGCCGGCGCGGCCAGGCGCTCGGGAGCCGCGGGCGCTCCGTCGCACGCCGCGACGACCATCATCGAAAGTGGGAGCAACAGGAAGCGCACACGCATGCAGGTCTCCTCAATGAGCTGATGTTGACGCAGGTCGAGGCGTCGCGGGGAGGGCAATCCTGCCGCGGAGCGCTTTCGGCGTCAAGCGGTTAGCAATGCAGCGTCGATGTCGCCGCGCGCTGCGCTACTCGGTCGCGCTACGCGCACGAACGCCGCCGCCACCGCGGCGCACAGCATCAGCGCCCCCGCGAGCCGGATCACGTTTCCAGGGTCGCCCGCGAGCCAGCTCCGATAGTACAACGGCAGCGTGAAGATCTCGATCATCATCGGGATGACGATGAACATGTTGAAGATCCCCATGTAGACACCGACGCGCGCCGGCGGGATGCACCCGGCGAGCATCACGTAGGGATTGGACATGATGCTCGCCCACGCCAGTCCGACGCCGAGCATCGGCACGAGCAGCAGGGTGCGATTGGTGATCGACGGCAGCCACAGCATGGCCAGCCCGGCGAGCGTGAGGCACATCGCGTGCGTCCACTTGGGTCCGATGCGGCGGGCGAGGGGAAGGAGCGCGAACGCGCCGACGAACGCGACGAAGTTGTAGAAGCCGCCGATCTGCCCGTTGACGAGCGAGGCTTCGCGGAACCCGGCCGTCGA
>JBDSDB010000098.1:0-12087 GCA_039920785.1 Gemmatimonadaceae bacterium | reverse complement strand
CAGCGAGTTGTAGATCGCAATCGTGGCAGAGTTGAGATCGGCGCCAGTCCTGTAAAAGGTGTCGGGTGTCGTGAAGCTCTGCGGCGCCTCGGTGAGCAGCTCCGTGCACGCGCCGAGCGCCATGGCCGCGGCGAGCGCCGTTCCTCGCAGCAGTCGGATCGGGGTCATGCGCCGCCGCGACTGGTCAGTAGACGACGCTCGCACCGACGTTCCACACCTTCGCGCGCGGATACGCCCCCGTGTCGATGCTCCCCGCGCGCGCATCGCCGCCCGAGCTGTTCACATCCGGATCGAACCCCGTGTAGCGTGTGTGCAGCCACAGATTCTGTCCGGTGAGAAAGAGCCGCACCGCCTGCGCGCGCCCGGCGGCCCGCTCGGGCAACTGGTAGCCCAGCGTCACGGTCTGCAGCCGAACGTACGACCCATCCTCCACGAGGGTGCTGTAGAGCCGCCGCGGGCGAGCGTTGTTGGCCCGCGGCACCGACGTGTTCGTATTCGTCGGCGTCCACCGGCCGAGCACCGTGGCCCGTTCGTTCGTCTGCCCGATGGCCAGCGCGCCGTACGCGTTGCCCGCATTGATCACCTGGTTGCCCTGGGCAAAGGTGGCGGTCGCGTCGAGGGTGAGCCGGCCGACCGTGATGGTGTTGGACATACCGCCGAAGTACTTCGGGTCGGCGTAGCCCAGGATCACCCGATCGCTGGACGTGATCGCGCCATCACCATTGGTGTCGGCGATCTTGTACTCGCCCGGCGTACAGTCTCGCGCGACGGTGAGATGGCATTGATCGTTCTGCTGCCAGAGACCATTCACCTGGTAGCCGTACATCGTACCCAGCGGAAGCCCCGCCGTGACGAGGTGCGTCTGCGCGGGGCTCAGGTAGAAGGCGCCGCGCGCGCCGACGAAGAAGGTGTCCGATGGCGTACGCAGCTCGAGCACGCGGTTCCGATTGGCGGCGAGCTGGAACCTGGTCAGCCAGGTCAGGCCTGGCCGCTGGATGTTCGCCGTGGCAACCGAGAGCTCGACACCGTGATTCCGCACCGCGCCGATGTTACGCAGCTGGCTCGTGAAGCCCGTCGTCGTCGGCAGGCTCACGCTCAGCAGCAGGTCGTTCGTGCGCGCCCGGTACCCGTCCAGGCTCACGAGCACGCGGTTCTGCCAGAAACCCGCGTCCATCCCCACGTTCAACTCGGTCTTCTGCTCCCACTTGAGGTCGGGGTTGGGCTGCGTCGCCGCCGGCGCGATCGCGGGAATCTCGGTTCCACCGAACGAATACCACTGTACCCTGAGCGCCGAGAGCGACTGGTACGGCTCGACGGCCTGGTTGCCGACCTTGCCGTAGCCGACGCGGAACTTCAGGTCGCTGATGAGCGACTGGCGCTTCATGAACCGCTCCTCGGTGAGTCGCCACGCGAGGGCTACGGCGGGCGACCAGACCCACTTGTGCTTGATGCCAAACCGACTGGAACCGTCGTAGCGGTTGGACACGGTGAACAGGAACCGATCATCGACGTTGTAGCCCACTCGTCCCAGATACGACAGGATGGCCGACTGCGACGTGCCGCTGCCCGCGGGTGTCAGTGTCGCCGCCGACCCGAGATTGAACACGTTCGTCGCGTCGGTCGGAAACCCCTGCCCCTGGCCCAGCACGAACTCGTTGTAGAAACGCTGCACCGTGAAGGCGCCCACGGCATCGAGTCGATTCCCGCCGACGGTGCCGCTGTAGCTGATGGCGTTGTCGTTGGCGAGCTCGCGTCCGAGGTTGGTGTAGAGACGCCCGGTGCCGCCGGCGCCGCCCGCCAGGATCGTGCGCGGCGCGTAGTAGTGGTTGTCCTCGAAGCCGAAGTTGCCCCCGAGTGTGCTCCGGAGAGCGAGCGACGGGGTGAGGTCGTACTGGACGGCGAAGTTGCCGAGCACGCGCGCGATCGAGGTGAAATCGGTCAGCTCGGTCGAGTTCGCGATCGGGTTGGGGACCGGTTCGGTGCTGGGCGATGTCTTGACCCATTTGCCGGCGGAATCGCGCGGGGGCTGGAACGGCGCGAACTCCATCGCGGCCAGGATGCCGTTGGCGGCGTTCCCGAGCGACCCGTTCTCCACCGACGCGGCGTTGCGCCCCACATGGACCATGTTGAGCGAGGTCTGCACACGGAACCGACGCGTGAGGTCGACATCCACGTTGAGCCGCAGTCCGTACCGTTCGACATCCGAGCCGATGGCGATGCCGTCCTGCCGCACGTAGTTCGCCCCGAGGTTGAAGCGCAGACGTTCGTCACCACCGGACATGCCCAGGACTTCGCTCACCTGCGGTGCGGTGCGCAGCAGCATCTCCGGGTAGTCGTACGTCGGAGCCGCGGCGATCTCGGCATCGGCGTAGAGCGGGGAAAGACCCGCGTTGACGCGCGCTTCGTTCGCGAGCGCCATGTACTGCGGGCCGTTCAGCACGGGGATCGTCTTGCTGATCCGCTGAAGGCCATACGACGATTCCATTCGGAGCTGGGTCTCGTGCTGCCGCCCGCGGCGCGTGGTG
Source organism: Gemmatimonadaceae bacterium (assembly GCA_039920785.1). Lineage (GTDB taxonomy): Bacteria > Gemmatimonadota > Gemmatimonadetes > Gemmatimonadales > Gemmatimonadaceae > AG11. The sequence goes on along the minus strand of JBDSDB010000098.1, from coordinate 9,562 downwards.
ATGAGGATGACGCCGTTCGCGCCACGGGCGCCGTAGATCGCGGTGGCCGACGCATCTCTGAGGATGTCGATCTCGTCGATCTCGCCCGGGTCGATCGACATGAGTGGATTGACCTGCACGTCGCTCGAGTTGCTGCCCTGCGCCGCCGGCATGCCGTCGATCACATAGAGCGGTTCGCTGCTCGCCGTGATGGATCCGGTTCCACGGATCCGCACGCGCACTCCGCCGCCTGGCAGCCCTCCGCCGCTCACGACCTGTACGCCCGGCGCCTTGCCCTGGAGCGCGGCGCCGATGCTGATCGTGGGAGCGGCCTGCGTGACGAGCTGTTCGCCTGTGACCGTGGATACCGCGCCGGTCAGGTCGCGGCGACTCGTGGTCCCGTATCCGATCGCGACGACCTCCGTGAGGCGCTGCGCGGTCGGAGCGAGCAGGAAATCCACGACGGCCTGCTCGTTCTCCCCGACGACGATCGTCGTGTCCTGTCGCATGTAGCCCAACCGGCGCGCCTGGAGCCGGTGCGTGCCTTCGTGAAGGTCCTTGATCACGAAGTGGCCGTCGTCGCGCGTCACGACTTCGCGCCGCCCATTGTCCACGCGAACGGCCGCTCGCCGCACCGGAACGTTCGTGCGAGTCTCGCGAATGATGCCGGATATCGTACTGGTGCACTCTCCGCTGGCCTCGCGGCTGCCCTTCGAGACCAGGAGGATCTGTCCGTCGGCGTCGAGGATCGGGACAACGCCCGTGCCCCGCAGCAGCTCGCGCAGTACGTCGCCGGCGCGCACCCGTTCGAACCGGGCCGTGACGATCTTGTCCAGCGGGACCACGCGTCGCGAGTACGCGATGCGTGTCGCCACCTGCCGCGCGACCTCGTCCAGCACGGCCTTGAGTGCTACTCGTTCAGCGACGAGCGTGACGGGCCGATCGAGTGGGGAGCTCTGCGCCTGGACAGCTGCCCGGTCCTGCGTGCCGCGGCTGTCGAGCCAGAGCGGTGGCGAGACGACCGCCATCGCCCGCGCCGCGGAGTGGGCCGGCAGGGGTGGCGCGATGGGCTCTGGAGCAGACGCCTCGGCAGCGGCGGCGAGTCGAAGCGTGACGATCAGCAACCGCACGGTCGTGCTCTCCCATCATTCATCGGCTGCGGTGCGGCGGCCAGCGGTGACTCGTAGCGAGCGACCATCACGCGTGACTTTCACCCGAAGCACTTTCTCGAGCGTCGCGAGCGCGTCGTCCACGGAGCTGGTCGTGAGCGCCACGGTGACTCGCTCGCCGCGCAACGACGGCTCGTCGAGCGTCGCCTGAAGACCGTACCACCGGGCCAGCGCCGCGATGACGGAGTCCGCGGGTGCATCGTCGAACTCGAGCCGCCCCTTCGTCCACGCGAGCTCTCGCTCCACGGCGACGCCGGAGCTCACCGCACGCATCCCATCGGCGCCGATGGTGGCGACGTCGCCCGCGCGTAGCGTGAGGACCGTGGAGTCGACATGCGCAGACGCCCGCAACGCGACACTCCCCTCGGCAACCACCAGTCGGTAGTCGCCACGTTCCGCATGGTAGTCGCGAACGGCGAACCGCGTACCCAGGTCCTCTGCGACGCCGCGGTCGCTGCGGACCAGAAACGGACGCGACGCATCATGCGCGACGATGAAATAGCCCTCGCCATCCAGCTCGACCTGGCGCTTCGTGTGGCCGTAGTCCGATGGAAGGCGGAGCCGGCTCGCCGACCCGAGCAGCACCTGTGAGCCGTCGGAGAGGGTCAGTTGGGCGCGCTCGCCCGCCGTGGTGGCGAACTCGCGATAGCTGATGGGCCGTTTGCGAGTCGCGATCAGCGCACCCGCAACCGCGATGGTCGTGGCGGCGACGCCGACCCCCACGTAGCGCGCGACGTTCGACCAGCGCGCCGGCCGCCTCGCATCCATCGTCCGCACCCGCCCGGTTGTCGCGTAGCGATGGCCGGACGCCGCTGCCCGCTCGTCGAGGCTGGCTCGCGCGCGTGCGAGCCGCGTGCGCGCCGCCGCGAGGTCCCATCGGCTCGAAGTCGTTCCACTCAGCCGCCACACCGCGCGCAGCTCGTCGAGCAGCTCGGCGCGTCGCGGATCGGCTGCCACCCAGTGCTGGATCTCGACCGCCGTCTCGGGCGAACAGCTGCCGTCGACTAAACGAACGAGGTCTGTTTCGTCGATCATCACTGAGCGGACCGCGCGTGTCGAAGGAGTAGTCGTCCAAGAGTAACGCTTGACCGACCTCGAGGTATGCAGAGGTGTACCCGGGGCGGGGCCACGAGGCTACGCGCCGCGCGACACCGCCTGGACCCACAGCCACACGGAGAGGGCGAGATACGGCAGGAGCCTGGCGCGCAGGAACAGCGTGGCGCGAAACAGGTGGGACTTCACGGTCAGGACCGAGATGCCCGTCTGCTGCGCGATCTCCTCGTAGCTCATCTGGTCGCGGCGGCGCAGCAGAAACACGTGCCGTCGGCGCTCCGGCAGCTCCGCGATCGCGGCTGCGACGATGCCGTCGAGCTCCCGGTCGAGATGAAGGTATGCCGGCGAGGGGGCGCTCGGCACCTCCTCGCGACTCACGCGCTCGATCCACGCCTCGGCCACGCGGCGGCGGCGCAGGTAGGCGAGGGCCCGGTTCCGCGCCGAGACGAACAGATAGGCGCGCGTGAGCCGCTCCGGGTCCCGCGCGCGCTGCACCTCCCAGAGATGAAGGAAGAGGTCGTGCACGAGGTCTTCGGCCGCTTCGGCTGACCCGACGAAGCGAAGCACGTACTCGCAGAGGTCGGCGTAGCACATCTCGAAGGCCGACTCCCAGCTCAGCCGCTCGCTCGGGGCGCTGGCGCGCTCGCGCGAGCCGGCTGGCTCGTCGATCGCCGCGGCGATCGACGAGTGACCCGGAGCGAAGGGGTTCACGCTCGTAGCATCTGTTGCATTCATCGAAGACTGCGGACGGAACGATAGATGCCGGTGCGCCGAGGGAGGGCCGTCGGGTTTCGTGAGCTGCCGACAGATTCGACGACAGCGCGCACCGATGTGCTTCGCGCGCCGAGGGTCTCCACGAAACAGACGACCACAGGGCTTCTGGGAGCGTCACTATGGCATCCAGGCGCATCCCGCGCCAGATCCTATCGCGAGCTTCGACCGAGAGCAGAAGCGCAGAAGAGCCGGTGCGCCTGCGCGCACCGGCTCTCCATGACCCGAGACCGTCAGTAGCCGGGGTTCTGCGTAAGGTTCGTGTTCAGCAGGCGCTCGGGTGCGGGGATCGGGTAGCGCATCCGGAACTCGCTCAGGTCACCGCGAGTCGCCGTCTCCGGATCGTTCCTGGTCAGCGTCGTCTTCCAGTACCCTGGCTCGAGAGAATTGCGGCGCACCTGGTCGAACCAGCGCTTGCCCTCGCCCGCCGTCTCCCAATTCCGCTCCTGATAGATCGCCTCGCGCACCGACAGCTTGTCTATCGCCTCGCCCGCCTTCGTGCCGTAGTCGTGTGGCTCGGCGAGTGGAGTCACGCCGTCGGCCTTCCGCGCCCGAGCCCGCAGCTGGTTGATCACGGCCACCGCCACTGCGGAGTTGCCGAGCTCGTTCTGCGCCTCGGCGTAGATCAGCATCGCTTCCGCGTAGCGATAGAGCGGGAAGTCGACGTCGCTCGGACCGCCGATGCCGCGGTTGGTCGGGCGGAACTTGTACAGGTTGGGCCACTTGAACACGATGCAGCCGATCGCCGAGCTCGCGCTGCAGCCGCCGTGGCGGTAGCTCACCTGTTTCCGGTAGTCGCAGGTCTTCACCTTCGTCGTGTCGGCGATGCGTCCGCTCGCGTTGAAGGTGAGCGGATCGGGCGTCGAGCACAGATAGCTCTCGTAGTGCCACTTCGTCGGCTGCCCCACCACCTCGCATCCGCCGGCCGATCCGAAGCCGAGCTCGCGCGGCAGCCAGTTGCAGCCCGGGTCGGAGCTGGAGCGGCCGTCGATGCCCGAGGACACCAGGAGCCAGATGATCTCCTTGTTCCCCTTGTTCGCGGGAAGGAACGCGGCGAGAAAGTCGTCGGTCAGCCCCCATCGCGCGTTGTCGATCACCTTCTTGGCGGCTGCTGACGACTGCGTCCACTCCGACTTCTTGAGGAAGCTCGACCGCCACTGATACAGGTCGGCGAGCACCATCTGTGCGGCGCCCTTGCTCGCCCGTCCGAGCTGCGTCGGCGCGTCCGGCAGATCCGCCTCGGCTTCCGTCAGATCCTTGATGAGCTGCTGATGGATTTGCTCGACGGCCGTCCTCGACTTGCTCGCGGCGGCGCTGTGATCCTCGAGGGTCAGCAGCAGGGGCACATCGTCGTACGCCTTCGTCAACATCAGGTAGTCATAGGCGCGAACGAACTTCGCCTCGGCCACGAGCTGCTTCTGGAGCGTGGCGTTCGGGAACGTGACGTTGGACGCGTTGCCCAGCACGAGATTGGCTCGGAAGATCGACGCGTACAGTCCGTTCCACGGATTCACGACGCTGCCGTCGGTCGGCGTCCACAGCAAGAGCCCCGGATGGTACGTGCCGAAGTTCGGCTCGTCCGGGTTGATTCGCGTCACGTCGGATCCCATCTCGACATCCCACAGCAGCCAGCGATTCCAGACGTTGCCGTCGCGAAGCGGCTGGTAGGCGGAGAGCGTCGCCGCCTCGATGTCCGCCGGCGTCCTGTAGTAGCTGTCGGTGGTGAGGAAGTTCTTCGGCGTTTCGGTCAACATCTCTTTGCACCCCGCCAGCGCGAACGTCAGCGCGAGGGCGGTGAGTGACAGTCGCTTCATCATCGGTTGTCGAATCTCCAGTATGGATCGCGGGTCGCGCACCGGCGGTGGGCCGGCACGCTGCCCCGCGCCTGATCAGAAGGTGACCGAGAGGCCGGTGTTCCAGGTGCGCGCGCGCGGGTAGGCGCCGACGTCGACGCCCGGCAGCCGCGGATCCCCGCCGACGCCGTTGACCTCGGGGTCGTAGCCGGTGTAGTTCGTGTGCACGAACAGGTTCTGGCCGGTGACGAACAACCGCGCCGACTCCACGGGCGCGAAGCTCAGCTTGGGCAGGCGGTAGCCCAGCGTGACGGTCTGGAGCCGGACGAACGAGGCGTCCTCGATCATCGGGCTGTACAGCCAGCGGGGACGCCCGTTGTTGGCGCGGGGGATCGTGGCGTCGGTGTTGGTCGGCGTCCACCGATCGAGCACCCGGTCGCTCTCGTTGAGGAATCCTGTCGCCAGCTCGGTCCAGGTCCGACCGATGTTCGCCGCCTTGTTGCCCTGCGAGAAGTTGATGAACGCCTCGAGGATGAACGGGCCCGCCGAGAAGTTGTTCGCCAATCCGCCGAAGAAGGTGGGCTGGGCCGTGCCGAGGAGGACGCGGTCGGACTGGTCGATCTTCCCGTCGGCGTTGGCGTCGAAGACGTTGTACTCACCCGGCACACAGTCGACCCCCGCACGCGGTGTGGCGACCTGGCACTTGTCGCCGGACTGGAAGAGGCCGTCCACCTTGAAGGCGAAGAACGAGCCGAGCGGCTCGCCCACCTTCACGATGTGGCTGCTCATGTTGCCGATGAAGAAGCCGTAGCGGCTCGTGCCCGGGTCGATGAAGTCGCGGCCGCCCAGATCTTCCACCTTATTCCGGTTGGCCGACACGTTGAACGTGCTGCGCCACGAGAACTTCTCGCTGGTGGCGTTCACCGTCGTGACGGAGAGCTCCACCCCGCGATTCCGGACCGATCCCACGTTCTGGAGCTGCGAGGAGAAGCCGGAGATGCGGGGCAGCGACACGTCGAGCAACAGGTCGGTCGTCCGCGATTGGTAGGCGTCGAGCGTCACCAGCAGACGGTTGCTGAAGAAGCCCGCATCGACGCCGCCGTTGAACTGATGCTGGGTCTCCCACTTCAGGTCCGGGTTGGCCGCGCCGCCCGAAGGCGCGAGCGTCACCGCTTCGTTGTTCTTTCCCACCGGCACGAAGACCGTCGACAGGCGCGACAGCGACTGGTACTCGTTGATCGCCTGATTCCCCGTCACTCCGTAGCTGACGCGGAACTTGAGGTCGCTGAACAGATGGTTCCCCTTCATGAAGCCTTCGTCGATCGCGCGCCAGGCGAAGGCGGCCGATGGGAAGAAGGCCCACTTGTTGTTGATCGCGAAGCGCGAGCTGCCGTCGGCGCGACCGCTGGCGGTAAACAGGTACTTGTCCGCGACGTTGTACGTCGCGCGGCCGAAGTACGAGAGGATGGTCCAGTCCACCGCGTTGCTGTTGATGCCGGACCTCGTCTTGCCCGCACCCAGGTTGTTGAATGAGAAGCCGTCGTTCGGAAACGTCTGCGCTTCGGCGTACTGGTCCTCGAAGTTGGACTTCTGGATGGAGACGCCCCCGAGCAGGCTCGCGTCGTTGCCAAGGAGCTTCCGGCGGTAATCGACGGTGTTCTCGTTCGTGAGCTCCACGCTCTGGTTCGAGTAGACGCTCGCGAAGCCCTGCTGGCCGGAGCCGGCCGGGCTCGACGCCGGGCGGTATTCCGGGGTCCGTTCCGTTCCGAAGTTGAGACCGAGCGTCGACCTGAACCGCAGCGCATCGTTCAACGCGAGCTCACCGAAGCCCGCACCGAGCAGGCGCGAGACGCGCCGCGGGTTCTGGATCTCGAGGGCGTTGGCGAGCGGGTTGTCGAGCTGTTCGCCGAGCGTTGCCTTCAGGTTCCACCCACCATCCGCGTTCCGCGGCGCGACCGTCGGATCGAAGTTCATCGCGCCGAGGATGCCGTTCGCGCCGGCGCCGATGCCGCCGTTCTCCGTCCGGTTGAGCCCCTGCTGCGAGCGCGTCATGCTGAGGCTCGTGCCGAGCCGGAACTGTTTCTTCATCTCGCGCTCGAGATTGACACGGGCCCCGTAGCGGGAAAAGTCCGAGTTCACCAGGATGCCCTTCTGGTTGAGCGCATTGCCCGAGATCAGATAGGTCGTCCGCTCGTCGCCGCCGGAGAAAGTCAGCGAATGATTCTGCTGCGGTGCCGACTGGATCATGAGCGAGGGATAGTCGTACGACTGCGCGGCCGAGATCTGGGCGGCGGTATACGGCGCGGCGCGGCCGGCGTTGACGTATGACTCGTTGCGCAGCTCCATATACTGCGGACCGTTCAGCGCGCCGAGCCGCTTGCTGATCTTCTGGACGCCGTAGCTCGATTCGATGCTCGTCTGGCTCCCGTCGCGCGAACCGCGCTTGGTCGTGACCATGACGACGCCGTTCGCCCCGCGCGCACCATAGATAGCCGTGGCTGACGCATCCTTGAGGATGTCGATCGACTCGATCTGACTCGGGTCGATCGTATTGAGCGGATTCTGCGTCGGGTCGGATGATCGGGTGCCCTGCGCCGCGGGGATGCCGTCGATCACGTACAGCGGCTCGCTGTTCGCCGTGATCGAGTTGGTGCCACGCACGCGCACGCTGGCGCCCGCGCCCGGCGTGCCGCTGTTCGTCGTCACCTGAACGCCCGCGGCCTTCCCCTGCAGGGCGTTGGACATCGCCGACATCGGCGCCGCCTTGAGCGTCATGTCTTCGCCGCTCACGGAGGCGATCGCGCCGGTCAGCTCGCGGCGGCTGGTCGTGCCGTACCCGGTGACGACGACCTTCTCGAGCGCCTGCGCCTGAGGCGTCATCCTGAAGTCGACGGTCGCGGAGGCACCGTCGGTGACCGCGACCGGCTCCGACAGGCGAGGCGCGAACCCGAGCATCGTCGCGCGGACCTTGTGCGTGCCGACCGGAACGCCGGTGATGACGAAGCGGCCATCCTCGCGGGTCGCCACGCCAAGTCGCGTGCCCTCGATCGTGACGCGCGCCCCGTCGATCGGGCGACCCTGCTCTCCGCTCACGACCTGGCCGACGATACGGCCCTGTGCCGCCTGCGCGGACGCGACCTGGGCCGCGGTGAGAACCAGCAATAATCCAGAGTGAAGCCAACGCATGACCAATCGCCTCCAGTGGTGGGCCTGGGGTACTTGTTGCGAGCGAACCGTGTACGGGCACGCCGTCCTCGACGGAGGCGTGCCGGATCATCCGATGTCTGTTGAGCTCTCCTCCGCTGGCGGTTTAATCCATTGAGATGACAAAAGAAGACCTGCCTGGCAGATGCACGCCTCGCCTACCCGCGTGGCATCATCGCGAGCAAGGCGCGAAACGGTCGACCGACTCGTCGAGCCGAAGCCGGATCGTTCGAGTGAGCGGGGCCGCCCTGTTCTTTTCCTCTCATCTGCCCACCTCCAACGACGGCCCACAGTGGACGCGGGACGATTCCGCCTCTCGGCCAACGCCGCTCGTCGATGCTCGTCGATGCTCGTCGACGCAGGCGGTGTCGTAGGACAACGCGCGAACCGCGCGGAGGTATGCAGGGCGACCAGGCGCCACATTGCTGCCTCGCGACTTGGCGCTCGGCACCGGTCCGAACGTGCACACCGCGCGCGGGGCGCGTCGGGCGGCTGGTAGCTCGCGGTCGGCGCCGACTGCTGTTCGAGCGGCAGAGAATATCGAAGCCCGCAACGCCTCAACGCGTTGCGGGCTCTTCTCCTCGGGAGTGCCTTCTGTCGCGCCGTGAAACAACGCGAATTACATCTGTGTCAACGTCCACACGCTGCGCCATGGCTACGCGATGACTACGCCACGCTGTTGCGATCAGTCGGGCTCGCGGTTCGCGGACTCGTCCGACACTCTCAGCCCGTATACCTCGTTCCACCCGATCTTGGCCAGGCGCTCGTAGCCGTTGCGCTCGAACACGTGCAGATCCTGCGGCGAGCAGCGGATGGTCTCGAGGATGATGAAATGGGGCCGGATGCCACGCTCGAGCATTCGCGTCGTGACCATCAGATCCTGACCTTCGATATCTACCGACAGCACGATGGGCCTCGCCGCCCAAACGAGGTCCGAGACCTCAGGACGCGCCAGCAGCGACTCGACGCTGATCGTGGGGACCTTGCGGCTGGTGGCGGTCGGCGCGGAAACAAGGTGGCCCTCCATCCGGCTGAGATCCTGGGGGATCTCGGTCTCGAAGGCGCTTTCGCCGTCGGACGGCCCCAGCGCCGCTTCGATGAACAGCAATCTCTGTCCGTCAGTGCGGTACCGTTCGAGATTGCGCCGGGCCAGCGCCATCATCTCCGGCACGGGCTCCACCAGGATCGCATCCCAGCCGAGCTGGACGAAATTGAGGGACATGCTGCCGATGAATCCGTCATTGGCGCCGAGGTCGATGATGAGCGGTCTTCGTGAATCGGACCCGAGACGCCGGCGAAGGTGCTTCTGATAGAGCCACCGGATGGTGCTGCGGTCGGACACGTCGATGAGGCACTGAGGCACGCCGTCGACGTCGTCCGCCACGAAAAGCCGGCTTGCTGCCTCGTGATAGACTCCGGTGTTCTCGCGCAGCAGGGCGACACCCTGGCGCAGGAGCTGCACCATCTCGGGATCGTTCTCATAGTCGCGCGCGCGCGCGCCGAACCTCGACAGACGCCTCGCAAGCGCGCCGAGTATCCAACGTATGAGCTTCCCGGTCATCGAGCGGTCCGAATGAGTTTCGTGCTCAGGCT
>JBDSDB010000097.1:0-35547 GCA_039920785.1 Gemmatimonadaceae bacterium | reverse complement strand
GTCGGCTCCGGTGCGCCGGCGGAGATCTTCCTGCTCTCGCCGCTCGGCGACGATCGCTACGAGGCGATGGTGTCGCCGGGCGGCAAGCTGAAGCCGGGCCGCATCGTGGAGATCGCGCCGGAATTCACGGTGGAGATCCTCTCCGTGACGGAGCGGCGAACGCGGATCGTACAGCTTCGCGCCCAACTCGGCGTGGCGGCGGCGATCGAGGCGCACGGACACATTCCGCTGCCGCCGTACATCGCGCGCGTCGACGACGCGGCCGACGCGGAGCGCTATCAGACCGTCTACGCTCGCGAGGCGGGGTCGGTGGCCGCGCCGACGGCCGGACTCCACTTCACGCCCGAGCTGCTCGCGTCCATCGATGCACGCGGGGTGCGGCGCGCCGAGGTCGTGCTGCACGTCGGTGCGGGCACCTTCAAACCGGTCGAGGTGGATGATCCGGCGGACCACGCCATGCACGAAGAGCGGTTCACCCTGCCTGACGCGACCGCCGAGGCGCATGCCCGCACGCGGAGCGCGCGAGGCCGAGTGTGGGCAGTGGGGACGACCACGGTGCGCACCCTGGAGAGCGCGGCGGACGAGGCGGGCGCTGTGCGCGCGGGAGACGGCGAGACGCGTATCTTCCTCCGTCCACCGGCCAGGCTGCGCGCGGTAGACGCGGTCGTGACCAACTTTCACCTGCCGCGCTCCACGCTGATCATGCTCGTAGCCGCCTTCGCCGGCTACGACCTGACGATGCGCGCCTATCGCGAGGCGATCGGCGAGCGGTACCGGTTCTACTCGTACGGCGACGCCATGGCGATCGTCTGATCGTGTGATCGCATGACGGAGATTCCATGAGCTTCGACTTCACGCTGGAGAAGGCGACTGGTGCGGCGCGCGCGGGAAGCTTCGCGACGCCGCACGGCGTCGTGCAGTCTCCGGCGTTCATGGCCGTCGGCACGCTCGCCACCGTGAAGGCGCTCGACCCCGACGACCTGCGCGCCATGGATGCGCAGATGATCCTCGCCAATGCATACCATCTGCATCTCCGACCCGGCGACGAGCTGGTTCGTGAGCTGGGCGGGCTGCACGAGTTCATGCAATGGGACGGGCCGATCCTCACGGACTCGGGCGGATTCCAGGTGTTCTCGCTGGCCACGCTCCGCACCATCGACGAGCAGGGCGTCGAGTTCCAGAGTCACATCGACGGCTCCAAGCGGCGGTTCACGCCCGAGAGCGTGATGCGCATCGAGCGCAACCTCGGCGCCGACGTGATCATGCAGTTCGATCACGTGATCCCGGGCCAGAGCGAGGCGGACGTCGCGCGCGACGCGAGCGAACGCAGCCTCCGCTGGCTGGCCCGCTGCCGCGCGGAGTTCGAGCGGCTCGTCGTCGAGGATCCCATCGCGGGCGGCGGCGCGCAGGCGCTCTTCCCGATCGTGCAGGGAGGCATCCATGCCGAGTTGCGCCGAGAGGCCGCCGCGGCGGTGCGGGACATGGGCGACTGGCGCGGCTACGGCATCGGCGGGCTCTCGGTGGGCGAGGCGAAGGCGGACATGTACCGCATTCTCGAGGACGTGCACTCCGTGCTTCCCGCAGACCGTCCACGCTACCTGATGGGCGTGGGCTTTCCGGAGGATCTCGTCGAGGGCGTGCGCCGTGGCGTCGACCTGTTCGACTGCGTCGCGCCGACGCGCATGGGGCGAAACGGCACGGTGTTCACGCGCGACGGAAGGATGAACATCAAGCGCGCGGAGTTTCGCGCGGACCGACTGCCCATCGACCCGGAGTGCGACTGCGCCTGCTGCGCGCGGTTCTCGCGCGCCTACGTCCGGCATCTCTACGTCTCCGACGAGATGCTCGGGCTCCGCCTCCTCTCGCTGCACAATGTACATTTCCTCGTGTCGCTCATGCGCGAGGCCCGCGCCGCGTTGCTCGGCGACACCTTCGACGGCTGGAGCGAGGCTTGGCTCCAGCGCTACCACACTCGCACCATTCCGGTCACCGCATGACGTATTCGGCATCTCATCACGCACTCCTCGCCCTCCAGATCGGCGGCGGCGGTGGTCTCGGATCGATGACGCCCTTCCTCGTCCAGGTCACGCTGATCCTGGCGATCTTCTACTTCTTCATGATCCGCCCCCAGGCCGCGCAGAAGAAGAAGCACGAGGAGGCGCTTCGCGCGATCAAGCGCGGCGACCAGGTGGTCACGACGGGAGGGATCGTCGGCGAGGTGATCCACATTCGCGAGGTCGCATCCGGCGAGGGCGCCACGCCGCGTCCCATGGAAGATCACATCACGATCAAGTCGGCCGAATCGCGGCTCGTCGTGGAGCGGGGCAAGATCGCGCGGATCGCCGGCGTCGCGACGGGCGCGTCGAACACCAAGGAGTGATCGGCAGGCCGTGAGCATCCTCGACATCAGGGTCCTCGGCGACCCGATCCTGCGGCAGGCCACGATGCCGGTCACCGAGGTGACGGACGATCTCCGTCGCCTGATCGACGACATGTTCGAGACGATGCATCACGCGCGCGGCATCGGGCTTGCCGCGCCGCAGGTGGGCCGCGCCGAACGCCTCGCCGTGGTGGACGTCGACGACCTGCCGCTCGTGATCATCAATCCGGAAGTGATCAGCCGCGCCGGGAAGGCGAAGGCGGAAGAGGGCTGCCTTTCCATCCCCGACATCTATGCCGACGTCGAGCGAGCGAAGAATGTCGTGGTGCGCGCCATGGACGTGGACGGCAACACGTTCGAGATCGAGGGTAGCGAGCTGCTCGCGCGGTGCCTCCAGCACGAGATCGATCACCTCGACGGCAAGCTCTTTCTCGATTATCTGAGCGTGCTGAAACGAACGGCTGCGCTGGCGAAGTGGAGGCTGAGCCTGGACAAGTATCCCGGCTTCGTCCGGCGCGTGGCGCTGGAGTCGCCGGAGGAACGGAGCCGGCACGAGCACGCGGACGAGGAACTCTAGATGCGCGTGCTCTTCTGGGGCACTCCGGAGTTCGCGACCGCTCCGCTGCGGGCGCTGCTGGGTGAAGGGTTCGACGTCTCCGCCGTCGTGACGCAGCCGGACAAACCCGTCGGCCGCTCGCGTTCCACGCTGCGCCCATCGCCGGTCAAGGAGGTCGCCCTCACGGAGGGGATCCCCGTGCTGCAGCCCGAGAAGCCCAGGGGCGAGGAGTTCATCGCGGAGCTTCGCGCATTCGAGCCGGATCTTAGCGTCGTCGTCGCCTACGGGCACATTCTGCCCAAGGCCGTGATCGACCTGCCGCGACTGGGCACGCTCAACATTCACGCGTCACTCCTGCCAGCGCTTCGGGGAGCGGCGCCGATCCAGGCGGCCATCCGCGACGGACTGGCCACGACCGGCGTGACGATCATGCAGATGGTGCCCGCGCTCGACGCGGGGCCGATCCTGCACACGGCTCGCACGCCGATCCTCGAGGACGAAACGACGGGTGAGCTGTCGCTCCGGCTGAGCGAGCTGGGAGCGGGCGCACTCATCGAGGCGCTCGCGTTGCTCGAGCTTGGGCTGGCAACGCCCCAGCCGCAGGACGAGTCTGCGGTGACGTTCGCGACCAAGCTGACGCGCGAGTCCGCGCGCGTGGACTGGACCGGGTCGGCCCACGAGGTCGGCCGGCACATCCGCGCCTACGATCCGAAGCCCGGCGCGTGGGGGAGGCTGCACGGCGTCGAAGTGAAGTTGTTCGGCGCGCGCGTCGCGCCGAGAGGGACGGCGCATTCCGCTGGCGAGGTGTTGGCCATCGACGCGGTGGGGATGCTCGTCGCATGCGGGGCGGGCGCAGTGCGCATTCTGGTCGCGCAGCCGGCCGGCAAGCGGCGGCTGCCCCCCGCGGAGTGGGCGAATGGGCGTGGTGTCGCCGTCGGCGACGTGTTCGACACCGATGGGCTCGCCGCTACGTAAGGGGCGCGTGCTCGATCCTACCGTCAACGTGCGGCCGGCCCTCTCCGCCGCTATTCCTCTGGTCCACGCCGTCACGAGCGACGAGATCGTCGCGCGCGACGACTTCATCGACGTCGCCTGCGCGGTGATGTCGGCACTCGGTGCCCGAGGCGCGCTGCATCTGCGCGCCGGTCGAGTGCCGGCCGCGCGGCTCCAGTCGCTGGCCGAGGGGTTGGAGGCAGCGCAGGCGATCACGGGCGCGTGGCTCGTCATCAACGACCGGGTGGACCTCGCGCTCGCCGTGCGCGCGCGCGGCGCCCAACTCACGAGCCGGTCGCTCACCGTGGCCGATGCGCGCCGCGCAGCGCCTGGCCTCGCGCTCGGAGCGAGCGTGCACGACATGGCCGAGGGTCGAGCGGCCGTGGCGCAGGGAGCCGACTGGCTGGTGGCGGGGCACGTGTTCGCGACGCCGAGTCATGCCGGCGAACCGGAGCGCGGCTTGCCCTTCGTGCGCGGGCTCGTGGAGACGGCGGGCGTGCCGGTGCTGGCGATCGGCGGAGTGCGGCCCGACCACTGCGCCATGCTGCGCGAAGCGGGAGTGCATGGAGTCGCGGTGATCCGCGGAATCTGGGATGCCGTGAATGCCGAACAGGCCGCGAGCGACTATCTTTCGGCGTATGACAACGCCGCTGGTGCATGAGCCGTCCACCCTCGCGTTGACGGTCAACGGAGATCCGCGCTCGGTCGCTCCTGGCACGACGCTCTCCGCCTTCCTGGCTTCCCTGTCGCTGGACCCTCGCATGGTCGTCGTCGAGCACAACCGGACGATCCTGCGCGATCGCCTCGCGTACGCCTCACTTGCGCTCGCCGACGGCGATGTGCTGGAGATCGTGCATTTCGTCGGGGGCGGTTGAGATGACCGTCTCGCTCGATCTCGCGCCGACCCTCGACACCAGATTCGACATCGGCGGGCGCGAGTTCCGATCGCGTCTGCTGGTGGGAACGGGCAAGTATTCGTCGAACGAGCAGATGCTCGCCGCGATCGAGGCATCCGGCGCCGAAGTGGTGACCGTGGCCGTGCGGCGCGTGGACCTGGATCGCACCAGGGACGAGGGGATCCTGTACCACCTCGATCCGCAGCGGTACATGCTGCTCGCCAACACGGCGGGCTGCTTCAATGCGGACGATACGATCCGCTACGCGCGGCTCGCCCGCGCGGCAGGGTTCAACGAGTGGGTGAAGCTCGAGGTGATCGGCGATCAGGCCACCCTGCTCCCCGACGCCGCGGCGACGGTAGAGGCGACGCGCGTGCTCGCCGCCGAGGGATTCAAGGTCATGGCGTACACGAACGATGATCTGATCAGCGCACTCCGGCTCGAGGACGCGGGCGCGGTGTGCGTCATGCCGCTCGCGTCGCCGATCGGGTCGGGACTCGGCATGCTCAACCCCTACGCCATTCGCACCATCAAGCATCGGCTCAGCGTCCCCGTGATCGTCGATGCGGGCGTCGGCACGGCATCCGACGCTGCTGTCGTGATGGAGCAGGGCGTGGACGGCGTGCTGATGAACACCGGGATCGCCGCGGCGACCGATCCCGTGCGCATGGCGATGGCGATGCGCCTTGCTGTAGATGCCGGCAGATTGGCTTACCTGGCCGGGAGGATGCCGCGGCGTGAGGTGGCGGTCCCCTCGTCTCCCACCACCGGGATGCTCGGACGGTGAGCGACAGCGGCCGGCCCGCGACGGTGGTGCGTGGCGCCGTGACCGATTCACGCGGCGCGGCGGCCGACGTGCTCACCGACATGCGCGGCGGCGACCTGCTCGACGGCGCGTTCGAGCGACGGGCGATGCGGCTCGATCCGCGCGACCGGCGATGGACGCGTGAGCTCCTCTACGGCATGCTGCGGCGCCGGAGCTGGATCGACGCGCTGCTCGACGACCGGGTGCGCGGCGGCCTCGCGAAGCTCGATCCCGACCTGATCGACCTGCTCCGCCTCGGTGCGTACCAGCTGCTGGCGATGGGGAGCGTGCCGGCGTACGCCGCGATCGGCCAGACGGTGGAGCTGACGAAGCGCCGCCACGGCATTGGCGCGAGCAAGCTGGCCAACGCCGTGCTTCGGCGGTTGGATCGCGAGCGCGAGCATCTCGTCGTCGCCACGCCGGAGGATCCGGTAGAGGCGCTGGCGCTCGAGCAGTCGCATCCGCGCTGGCTCGTGGCGCGCTGGATCGCGCGCTGGGGTGCAGACGAGACGCGACGTCTGCTCGAGGCGAACAATCAGGAGGCGCCGCTCGTCGCGCGTCCGTATCACGTGGTGCGCGAGCAGCTCGAGGCGATGCTGGAGAACGCGGGTGTCACCATCGCCGACGCGCCGCTGGTGCCGGACAGTCTCGTGATGACGAGCGGCGTGGGCGCGATGACCGAGCTCGGTGCCTTCAAGCAGGGACTGTTTCACCTGCAGGATCCAGGGTCGACGCTCGTCACGCGGTACGCCGCGATCGCACCCGGTGCACGCGTCGCCGACCTGTGCGCCGCGCCCGGCGGCAAGGCGCTGGAGCTCGCGCGCACCGCGAGCGTCGTGTTCACCGGCGACGTGTCGCTCGCGCGGCTCGCGCGCGTGCGCGACAACGTGCGTCGGCTCGATGCGAGCAACATGATCCCATTCGTCGGCGATGCGCGCTTCCCCGCCGTGCGCGGACTGGACGCGGTGCTCGTCGACGTGCCATGCACGGGCACGGGCACCTTCCGTCGTCATCCGGATGCGCGGTGGCGCCTGCGGATCAGCGATCTCGCCGTGCTTCCCGCGATGCAGCGCTCCATCCTTCGGGGCGCGGCAACCGCGGTGCGGCCTGGTGGACTGCTGATCTACAGCACCTGCTCGCTGGAGACCGAGGAGAACGACGCACAGGTGGAGAGCTTCTTGTCGGACAATCCGGGGTGGCGTCTCGAGCCGCCGCCGGACGGCGCGGTACCAGCGGCCGTGCTCGACGCGGGACGACTGCGCGTGCTGCCGCAGCGACACGGCACCGACGGCGCCTTCGCGGCGCGACTGCGCCGCGTCGACAGCGGTCCGGCATGAACTGGCGCGGCCGGTTTCGCAAATCACTGGTCTATCTCGTCAGCATCGTGGCGGGATTCACCCTCGCCTACCTGCTCGTCGCGTTCGTGGTCTTTCCCTCCGGAGTGATTCCGCGCGACGTCAAGGTGCCGAACGTCACCGGCCTCGGGTTCGATGAGGCATCGCAACGGCTCGCGCAAGCGGGATTCAAGTCCGAGCAGGGCGAGCAGCGCTTCAACAACTCGGCGCCCAAGATGACCGTGCTTGAACAATCGCCGCCGCCTGGCTCGCGCGAGGGAATCGGCGCCACCGTCACGCTCGTCGTCAGCGGCGGCCAGCGCATGGTGGCGATTCCCGTGGTCACCGGCATGACGAAGATCGAAGCGCAGGTGTTGCTGGAGAAGCAGGGTTTCGACGTCGGCGAGGTGACGGAGACGTCGAGCAACGCTCCTCGCGGATCGGTGATCGCCACCAGACCGGCAGGTGGTTCCGCGGTGAGCGTGCCGTCCGCGGTATCGCTGGTCCTGAGCGGCGGTCCCGCCGCGCAGATGATGCCCGACCTGATGGGGCGCGATGTCGGCGGCGCGCGGCAACTGCTCACCCAGCTGGGCGTGAAGAGTGTGCAGGTGATCAACGATCCCACCGGACCGGGCGCGCCGGGCACGATCGTTGGCCAGACTCCGGTGAGTGGCGCCACGATCCCAGCAGGTACGGCCGTCCAGCTTCGCGTGGTGTCGGAGCCGCCGCCCCTTCCTCCCGCGGCGCCCGCACCTGCTCCGGAGCCGAGGCGATGAGTGCGGCGCGCATCGCGCCGTCGATCCTCAGCGCGGACTTCGCGAAGCTCGGTGAGGAGATCACCATGCTCGAGGAGGCCGGTGCGGACTGGCTGCACGTGGACGTGATGGACGGCCGCTTCGTGCCGAACCTCACCTTCGGCGCCAAGGTGATCGAGACGGTGCGCAAGCGCAGCTCGCTGCCGCTCGACGTCCACCTGATGGTCGTCGAGCCGGAGCGCTACTTCGACGACTTCGCCTCCGCCGGCGCCACGGGGCTCACGATCCACGCCGAGGTGTCGCCGCATCTGCATCGGCAGCTGGTGCGCATTCGCGAGCTCGGTTGCGCGGCGGGAGTGGCGATCAATCCATCCACGTCGCTCACCGCGGTGGAAGACGTGCTCGGCGATCTCGATCTCCTGCTCGTCATGTCCGTCGATCCTGGCTTCGGCGGCCAGAGCTTCATCCCGGCGTCGGTGAGCAAGCTGGCGCGCGCGCGGCAGATGCTGGATGCCGCCCGATCCTCCGCAGCGCTCGAGGTGGACGGCGGCATCAATCGCGAGACGATCGCCGACGCGTGGCGCGCCGGGGCGGACACGTTCGTGGCAGGCAACGCCGTGTTCGGCGCCGGCGATCCGCGACGCGAGGTCGCCGCCCTCCGCGCGCGCTGCGCGCACGAGGCGTGAGGGACCGACCGTGACGATGCGCCAGCAATGGGGAATCGTACTCGGCGTCGTGCTGCTGCTCGCCGCCGCGCTCGGCGCGGGCGTGCACTTTCTCGGCGACGAGCTGTTTCCCGTATCGGTCGGCTCGGCGGCGCCGCCGCTCAACGCCGTCACGCTCGACGGCACCAAGCGCGCGAAGTCGCTCGCCGATTACAAGGGAAAGGTCGTGCTGCTGAACGTGTGGGCCACGTGGTGCGAGCCCTGCAAGGTCGAGATGCCGAGCATCGAGAAGTTGCATCGCGAGTTCGATGCGCGCGGACTCGCCGTGGTGGCCGTGAGCGTGGATGATCCCGGCTCCGAGAGCCGCATTCTCGACTACGCCAAGGAGCTCGGTCTCACCTTCGAGGTGCTGCACGATCCGGCGAAGCTCACCGTGGGCAACTATCAGATCACGGGCTATCCGGAGACGTTCGTCATCGCGCGCGACGGGATCATTCGGAAGAAGGTGATCGGGCCACAGGACTGGAGCTCCGACGCGAATCGCGCGCTCATTCGCGAACTGCTCGGCATCGCGGACTTGGCGCCGGTGGCGGGAGCGGGCGCCGTCGGCCCCGACGTACGCGATTCCCTCATGCTCGACGGCGCGTCGCCGAAGGTCCGGTGAGCGCGTGAGCGGGCCGCCGATGCACCCTCGTCCGACATGGCGGCATCGCCTGCGAGAGGTCGTCACCGAGCGGCTTCAGCTCAAGGCGATCGCACTGGTGCTCGCTGCATTGCTCTGGCTCGTGGTCGGTGCGCGCCAGCCGACGGAGGGGTACGTGCAGGTGAAGGTGGTGCCGGAGCTCGACAGCTCGCTCGTGCTGCTCGACGGCACGCAGGAATTGCAGGCGCTCGTCGCCGGCCGCGCGGCCGACCTGGTGAAGCTGTACGCAACGCCGCTCCTGCTCCGTCGCCGAGTGGGGGGCGATGCACCGGACACTCTCGTGCTCGATGTCACTGTCGGCGATGTTCACGTGCCGCCGGAGCTCACGCAGTCGATCCGCGTCATCGATGTGCAGCCGCGCAATGTCACGCTGCGGTTCGAGACGCGCGCATCGGGCTGGGTGCGCGTGGAGAACGGTGGGCGCATCGTGATCCGGACGCACAGCGGCGTGACGCCAGCGCGCGACGCCGAGTTCGAGCCGCGGATGGTGCAGGTCACGGGCCCGCGCCGCGTGGTCCGCGGCCTGCGGGCGATCCATCCGTTCTCGCTATCGCTCGCGAGTGGTGACACGCTGGAGCACGTGGCCGATCTGGACACGATCGGGTTGGATGTTCGCGTGCAGCCGACGCAGGTCAAGGTGCGCGTGCGCTCGGTGTCGCTGCCTGCGGCCACTGCCGCGTCCGCACCGTGATCCGAGCCGACGCGTGACGCGGATCCTTGGCGTGGAGACCTCGTGCGACGAGACGTCGGCGGCGGTGATCGAGGGAGCGGGTGTCGCGGTGCGACTCGAGTCACTCGTGATCCTGTCGCAGGACGTCCACCGCCTGTTCGGCGGCGTGGTGCCCGAGATCGCGTCGCGGCAGCACCTCACGGCGATCGTCCCCGTGGTGACGAAGGCGCTCGATGATGCGGGCGCGACGCTCGATGCGATCGACGCGGTGGCCGTGACGTATGCGCCCGGCCTCGTCGGCGCGCTGCTCGTCGGAACGAGCTTCGCCAAGGCGCTCGCCTTCGGGCGCGGGATCCCGTGCATCGGCGTGCATCACATGGAGGGGCACCTGTTCGCCACGGCGCTGGAGCACGCGGATGCCGTGCCCCCGTTCACGGCGCTTCTCGTCTCCGGAGGTCACACCCTCCTGGTGGACGTCGAAGCGTGGGGCCGGTACCGGCTGCTCGGCCGCACGCGCGACGATGCGGCGGGCGAAGCGTTCGACAAGGTGGCGAAGCTGATCGGCCTTCCCTATCCGGGCGGCCCCCACGTGGAGCGCCTGGCGGCGACGGGCGATTCAACGCGCTTCCGCTTCGCTCGTCCGATGCTGCGTCGGGATCAGCAGCCTGGAGACGCGGACTATTACGATCTCTCGTTCAGCGGACTCAAGACCGCGGTGTTGAACGCGGTGCGTGGCGCAACGGTTGACGATCATCCGCACATCGCGCGAGCCTTTCACGACGCGCTGGTGGAGACGCTGGTGGAGAAGACGGCGCGTGCCGTTGCCGCGCACGGCCGGACGCGCGTGGTGCTCGGCGGAGGAGTCGCGGGCAACCGCACGCTCGCGACGGCGATGCGGCATCGCATGAAACGGCTGGACGCCGAGGTGTTCGCGCCGAGCCCGCGGCTGGCGACGGACAACGCGGCGATGATCGCGCGCGCCGGCCTGTTCCACTTCGAGCAGGGCGAGCGTGCGCCACTCGACCTGAACGCCTTTGCCAACCTGCCCATCCCTGGTCTCGTGACCGCATGACGCTGCCGCATCCGATCATCGTCCACCCCTTCGTGCTCAACCTCGGCCCCCTGCAGTTCACCGGGTTCGGGCTCGCGATCCTGATGTGCTTCGTCATCGGCCAGGCGATCGCGCAGCACGAGCTCGCGAGGCGCCGTCACGATCCGGATCCGATCAGCGACATGATCTTCGCCGCCGTGGTGGGCGGGTTGCTCGGCGCGAAGCTGTACTACGTCGTCGTGCTGCGGCACTGGGACGCCGTGTTCGACCGCGGGGGCTTCGTATACTGGGGCGGCTTCCTCGGCGCGACCATCGCCGTGCTGGCCGTGGTGGTGAAGAAGCGGTTCGGTGTGCGCCGCATCTTCGACGTGGGCGGGCTCGCCGTGGCGGGCGCGTACGGCGTGGGCCGCACCGGTTGCTGGGCGGTCGGGGACGACTACGGCAGGCCGTGGAACGGCTTTCTCGCGGTGGCCTTTCCGCAGGGCGCCCCGCCGTCGACGGCCGGCGTGATGCTGCGCGAGTTCGGCATCCCGATGCCTCGCGGCGCCGGCCCGACGACGCTGCTCTCGGTGCATCCGACGCAGCTGTACGAGGTGGCGCTCGGCCTTCTGATGTTCGGAATCCTATGGCGCATCCGCGATCACAAGCATGCGGAGGGATGGCTGTTCGGCCCGTTCGCCGTGGTCTCCGGGCTCGAGCGCTTCTTCATCGAGTTCTTCCGGGCGAAGGACGACCGCCTCGTGGCGGCGGGGTTGACGTACGCGCAGGTGATCTCGATCGGGTTCGTGGTGCTGGGGGTGATCTGGATGCTCGCGTTCTGGCGCGTGCGGGAGGGGTGGCCCGGCATCTATTCGCCCGTGGCCGCTCCGGTCGTGGACGAACCCGAGGAGGCGGCGGGCGCGTAGGCGCGGGTCCGGCGCTCGCGCGCGAAGCTACCTCGGCGCGGGCTCTCTGTTGACGGCTTCTTCGAGCGCAGCGAGACGACGTCGCATCTCCTCGTGCTCGACGTGGATCTTCGCGAGGTCGTCGGGGAGCGCGGTTGGCGCAACCGGCATCACCGTCGGCAGCGACACCGAGCGCTTGGGCCAGAACGTCTTCAGGACCGCGAAGGCGAACAGGACGAGCAGCATCAGCTGCGCGAGCACGCCCTGCCAACTCGGGTAGATGCCGAGGAACTCCGAGTGCGGGAAGCCCGGGATCGCGGTGAGCGGAAGCGCGTTCCCTTCCTGCAGCTCGCGCACGCCCTTGCCCATGAACACGAACGCCATGAAGTACAGCAGCACGCTCGTCACCGAGAAGAACGGACGCAGCGGGATGCGCACGCCGAAGCGATAGAACATCGTGAAGATGATCGCCAGCGCGATGAAGCCGGCGAGGATGCCCATCGTGAGCGGGATGGCGACGTTGGGGCCCTCGTTGAACAGCGCCTGGTAGAAGAGCGCTGTCTCCGCTCCCTCACGATAGACGGCGAGGAAGGCGACGAAGGTGAGCGCGCGTCCGCCACCGTGCTCGAGCGCGTTGTTCACCTTGTCCTTGATGAACGCCTGCCACTTCGCCGCTTCGACCTTGGAGATGAGCCAGTAGCTCACCGAGAAGAGCACGCCCACCGCCACGAGCATCGTGAGCCCTTCGATGATCTCACGACTCGCCGGCATTGCGGCGAGGAGCGTCTTGAGCACGATCGCCGTCGCCGCGCTGGCGGCGAGGGCGTACGCCACGCCGCGCCAGATGTTGCGCAACCGCTCGCGGTGCCCGGTCTTGATCAGGAAGGCGACGACCGCGCCGACGACGAGGATCGCCTCGAACCCCTCGCGAAGGATGATCAGGAACGACTGCCAGAACGCCTCCCAGCCGCTGCCGGCGGGCGCGGTGAGCGCGACGACCTCGGGGAGCCCGGCCTCGATCGCATCGCGTAATCGCTCCGCGGCGCGCACGTCGTTGCCGCGGATCGCTCCGCGGAAATCGGTGAAGATGCGCTCCATCGATGCGACGAGACCGGGATTCTTCGCGCGGGCCGGCGACTCGATGGGCTCGAACGCCATGTAGGCGTCGGAGGCCTTGTCGGCGGCGTCGGAGGGTCGGCCGCTCTTCGCCGCGCTGAGCGATTGCTCCAGCAGCCCGACGACGTTGCGCGCCACGCTCGTCGCTCCGCTGTCGGAGGCCAGCGTCCCGTTCGATCGATCCTTCATCGGCAGGGTGCGCACGTACGCGACGATGCTCATCACCTGCGAATCGGAGAGCTCGCGCGACGGCGGCATCGACGTGCCGGCGATCCCCTCGTGTACCACCCTGGCGAGCTGCTCATCGCTGTGCTCGATCTGCCACGCGACGGTCCCGATCTCGGGTGGAAGCCTGGTCAGCGAGCGGGCCAACGCGCCGTCGCCGGCTCCGGTGACGCCATGGCAGGTCGCGCACCGCTGCGTGTAGAGCCCTTCCCCTTCCATCAACCGCGCCTGCGTCGTCCGGAGTGAGTTCACGTAGGCGATCACGTTCCATCGCTGCTCGGGGGTGAGCATGCCCGCGTAGCCGACCATCGGCGTTCCGGCGATGCCGACGGAGAGGATGCGATAGCTCAGCGCCGGCGAGACGCCCTTCATGTGTTCGGCGGTGCCGATCGCCGGCGGCCTCGGCGTGATGTTCACGCCAGCTGCCCCGTCGCCGAGCCCGGTGGCACCGTGACAGCTCGCGCAGCTCTTCGCGTAGATCCCCTTTCCTTCGGCCAGATCGAGCGCGGTCGTCGGCAGCTCGAGCTTGGCCTCGTTGCCGAGGAGCACGGCGAACCGCTGCTGCAGCGAGTCCACTGAGGCGGGAGGGCGCTTGGCCTCCACGGCGACGGCAATCGAGTCGAGCAGCGCGCGCGCGGGGACTGCGTTGGCGCCGGACATCCGGTCGGCAGCCCGCTTGGCGTCGATCAGGAATTCATTCGCCTCGGCGAACTCCTGCGCGCTGATCATTCGGCCCTGCGGATCGACGGCCTTCGCGTACTCCTCGACCGCCACGCTGACGATGTTGGCTGCTCGGCGCGCGGGGTGCTCCTGGGCCGACGCCGGGAGGGCGACACAGCAGGCGGCCAGAGTCAGAAATCGGTTGAGAACGGTCAGGATTCTCATTGCCGAGGAAACATATCGGGATTCACCAGGGGCCGCCACCTGCTCGGTGATCACCTCTTTCGGGAGCCGAACCAGCCTGTCGGCTCGGTCGCGCGTGTCGGTGCGGCGAGCAGTCGAGCGAGGTGCGAGCAGGCATCGTCCGCCGCGCCGAAGGAGCGCCGCAGCTGCGTGAGCCAGGCGTTCCACTCCGTGGTGCCGAGCCCCGCGACGGACGCCGGCGTCGCGCGATCGTCCAGCGCGGCGAGCGCCGCGCGAACGGGCTCGAGCAGGTCACGGGCACTCGCCGCCCGCGCACGGGCAAGCGCCGCGGGCTCTATTCCCGCGACCGCGGCGTCTACCACGCCTCGTTCGATCAGGTCCGCGAGGATGATGCCGCGAAAGATGCCGAATACTTCGCGCTCGCTCGCGTTCGCCGCTCGGACGCGCGCGTCGATGAGAGGTCCAAAGATCGCGTCGTGCGCCGCTTGGGACGCGGGATCGCGCGCGGCACCCAGGGAGCGAAGCGAGCGCGCCAGCTCGGGAAAGCGCCCTTCGTCAGGCATTGGAGATGTCGAACGACGAATCGCCCGCGAGCTCCGCATCGGAGATGGCGGCGCGTTCCCCAGTGCGCGCCTCGTAGCGTCCCACGAAATCGGGGAGCCGGTCCGTGGTGAAGCCGTCGCGCGGCAGGCCGAGCACGGCGATGGCGCTCTCGATCTGCTCCGGCGTTCCCTCCACCTCCACGAGATCATCCATGCGTGGGTAGCGCTCGAACCTGATCATCGCGCCGGCGAGGTCGTACTGCACGATCGCCCGGTCGATGGCGATGCTCACCTCATAGCCCAGCTGCTCGAGCACCGCGATCAGCGATTCCGGATCGCCGACGGTGGTGCCGATCTCCTCTCGCAGCTTGTACCGTCCGTCGCGCCGAGTCGGGCCCTTCCAATCGAGCTGGGCACGCGTGTCGCCGCCGCCGCGATAGACTCGCACGCGGAGCACGTGGTCTTTCGCCGCGAGGGCGCGATCGTAGGTGTCGTAGCGCCGGTCCTCGAGTCGGCCGACGAAGACGAGCGTGGCCCCTGCGGCCTCCACCGACACGCGACGGCGCTCCATGTCGTCGACGGCGCTCTTGAGCTCGACCTCGAGCATGCCCTCAATCCTCCAGGATGGCGCGGATCACGGCTTCGGTGTCCGCGAGGTCCGGGAACACCGCAGCGGCGTTGCAGGCGCGAAGCTCGTCGACCGAGTAGCGCCCCGTGGCCACTCCGATGGCGCGCGCACCGATGCCGATACCGCACGCGATGTCGGCGGGCGTATCGCCGATGACGACGACATCGCGGCCAGCGACGGGCGTGCCGAGTAGCTGTTCGGCGCGGCGGCGCGCGATCTCCGGCAACTCCGGCCGCTCGTGGTGGTCCGAGCCGAACGCTCCGACCAGGAACCTTTCAGGTGCGATGCCGACGGCCGCGAGCTTCGCGTGCGCGCCCGGATGGATGTTCCCGGTGAGGAGCCCCAGAAGCACGTCGTCGCGCGCCTCGAGCGCGCCGATCAACTCCTTCACGCCAGGGAAGACGTGGTCGCCGTGATCGACGTCGGCGAGCTCCTCGTGGAGGAGCGCGAGGTAGCGGTCGAGCACGAGCTGCAGCCGCGAGTCGATGTCCGCCTCCGCGACTCCGGCGTGCTGCATCAGCTCACGCACGATCTGCGGATCGGTTTTGCCGTCGAAGCGATGCTCGCCGGGCCCGGTCTCGCCGAAGTGCTCCTCGAGCGCCTGGTAGACTGCGCGGCGGCCGGCACCGTCGGTCCACAGGATCGTTCCGTCGATGTCGAACAGGACGATCTTCCTGGGGCGGGCGGGAGCGAACACACCATTGGATGACGATGACATGCCGAAAGCTAGACGGGCGACCGACCGTCGCAAACCACGCGCGCGATCGCTAGCTTCGCACCATGCATGTCACTTTTGCACTCTTCGCCGACGCGGCGAACCTCTCGCAGGAGGGCAAGCTCAACATCCTGGGCGTGTTCGACGCACTTCAGGTCGGCTCGCTTCCCGCCCTGCATCCGCGCGCGACGCTCGTCGTTCACCTCAAGGGCTCGGCGCTCGACGTCGGCACGCACCGTGTCACGCTGCGCTGGATGAGCCCGAGCGGGAACGAGTTGTGGAGCAGCGACGGAGAGCTCGGCGTGGGCACCCCGCCGCAGGGTGTGTCGGAGATGGACTTCCCGCTCATCGCTCAGCTCGATCTCCCGCTCGACCAGAGCGGCGGATATCTGATGCGTGTGGGCCTGGACGGGAGCACCCACGCGGAGGTCCCGCTGCAGGTGCGCACTGCGGCGAACGCGCCGAGCGCGCCGACTCCTCAATGGATGAGCTGACGACCGACGCGCTGTATTCCATTTGACACGCGATCGCTCGCGCCACATCTCCGGCGCGCACCGCGGGGGTGCATCCAGTGCGGCATCCAACGTCAGCAACGGCAACTCCGGTAGCGGGTACCTAGCCACCTCGGTACTCGGATTGGCAGGCTGGCTACCCGAATGTGGGGCTGGGATTGACCAGCAGTACCTGGTAGTCGGTACAGGTAGTTGGACGTCGCGAACGGAGTTCGCGGGTGCTGCGACCTCCGTTGCCCCGCACAGAGGCGTTCGCCGCGGACAGCCTTCCGTTGAAATTCGGAGAGGCCGTATGCCAATCCGAGTACCCGGATACCGAGTACTCACTACTGCTGTTTGCTGTTGTCCCAATCAGAGCACCCTTCTCGCGCAGACGAACCGCGCGACGAGCGTCGCCACGTACTCATCGCTCGCGTCGTCCAGCCGCTCGATGCAGAAGCCACCGCGGCCTAGTGCGAGATGGACGAGCCCTCCTGCCCCGAGTGCGATCGCCACGTGGGTGACGTGGCGGTCGGGGCGATCGGAGAAGAAGAGGAGATCCCCTTCAGACGCCTCGAACGGAGACGCGTCGACTCCCAGTCCTTCGCTGGCCTGTTGCCACGCATCGCGCGGCAGGGGCACGCCGTGCAGCGCGAAGGTGGCCTGCACGAGCCCCGAGCAGTCCGCGCCCCATGGGGTCACGCCGCCCCAGAGATAGCTGGTCCCCTCGAAGTAGCAGCGCGCCGAAAGTGTGATCGCGGCCGCGGCCCGCGGGAAGCGATGCGCCTGCTGCTCGACGTCGACGACCTCACCGCTCAGGAGCTCGTCGCCGTCGTGGAGGTATGCGCCAAGCGGCAGCGAGCGACGCCGGCCACTCGCACGCGAGACGACGCATCCGAGGGAGAGCCGCGAAGGCGCGCGGGCGTCGTCGCCCATGGCCGAGGCCTCATGCAGATATCCGCGGTGCATCCACCCCACGTAATGATCGCGCCCACGCACGCTGCACCACCCGTCACTCTCGTCGAGCACCTCCACCGCGTGGCCGCCCAGCACCTGCGAGATCTGCACGCTGGAGATACTGGGTTCTTCGAACAGGGGTGCAACGGGGCTGCGCACGATGGCGCGCGTCGGTTCCAGGGTCATCGCTCCGATGTACTCATTGAATGCGCGAGGCACGCACGCCCTGCTCGATCGCGCGCTCCAGCGCGCGTACGGCGAGCACCTCGACTTGCGCCACGTTCGCCGCGACGCCGCCGCGCACCGGCGCGGTGGCGAACACCACGTCGCCGTCGAATGGCGTGGCCACGGGCGTGATTCGCCGGTAGAGCGCCGCACTCGCGGCGCGGGCGAGCGCGCCGAGTGCGGCACGGTCGAGCGCCGCGTTGGTCGCGACGACGCACAGCGTCGTGTTGCGTCCAGCCATCGCGTCGAAGCTCGGCGCCTCGCCGGCTCCGCGCGCCAACCACGCAGCGCAGTCCAGCCACTCACCCGCGGCGGTACGCGCGCCGGCGACGATGCGCCCCTCCGCATCCCGCACGTCGCCCAGCGCGTTCACGACTGCGAGCGCTCGCACGCGCAGAGCGCCAGCGTCCTCCGAGCCGCAGCCTACGCCACCCTTCATCGCCAAATCGGGACCAGCCGCCTTGCCGACCGTCGCGCCAGTGCCGGCGCCCACCGAGCCCTCGGGAACCTCGCCGCCGGTGGCGCTCTCGCAGGCGTCGTACGCCATCTCAGGCGTGGGGCGCGCGCCGAACCGCCCGAGCGGCGCGAGATCGAACAGGACGGCGGCGGGAACGATGGGTACCACACCCGCGCCAACGTCGAACCCGCGCGATCGCTCCTCCATCCATCGCATCACGCCGGCGGCCGCGTCCAGCCCGTACGCGGAGCCGCCCGCGAGGAGAATGGCGTCCACCCGATCGACGAGATGCGAGGGCTCGAGCAGCGCGATCTCTCTCGTGCCGGTCGCGCGTCCGACGATCGCGACGCCGCACCGGAACGCCTCGTCCGCGCCGCGAATGACGGTGCATCCGGTGGCGCCATCGAGATCCGTGGCGTGTCCGACGACGAGCCCACACTCCGCGAAGCTCGTCATCCGCGAGCGCGACAGGTCAGTCCTCGAGCCACTTCGGCATCGGGATGGACTTCTCGGCGCACGCGCGACACTCCACCACGCCGCGCATGTTGCACACGTTGCACACGAAGGTCCCGCACTTCACGCAGGGGTATCCCTCGGAGGCACGCTCCTCGTTGCCGCACGCGCGACAGATCATCGCGTCCCGTTCGCGCAGATTACTCATGCGTCGCTCTCCCCTCTCGGCGTCCGGCGCTCGGCCGCTCTCCCAACTCGTATTCGCGGATCTTCTTGATCAGCGTCGCTCGCGAGATTCCCAGCTCTCGTGCGGTGCGGGTCCGGTTGGCCGAGTGCGCGCGCAGCGTCCGGTCGATGTGCGCCCGCTCCACGTCCGCCAGCGAGCGCGAGACGTGCGGCAGCATCAGCTCGTCGCCGAGACCGCGCACTTCGCCCGGCAGGTGCTGCGGAGTAATCGCCGGCTGACCGCGCGCAAGGAGCAGCGCCCGCTCGAGCACGTTGCGCAGTTCGCGCACGTTGCCCGGCCAGGGATACGCGGCGATCAGCTCCATGGTCTCGGGGCTGACGTCGCGTGGAGCGTCCGGCGTTCCTCGGCGCAGCTCCGTGATCAGCGCGCGCACGGTCTCGCGGAGATCCTCCGGCGAGCGCGCGCGCAGCGGGGGCAGATACAACGGCATGACTCCGAGCTTGTAGTAGAGATCTTCGCGAAAGCGTTCCTCGGTGACCTCGGTCGCCAGGTCTCGCCCCGTGGCGGCGATGAGCCGTACATCGACGAGCACCTCGCGCGAGCCGCCCGCGCGGCGCACGCGGCGCGACTCGAGCGTGCGCAGCAGCGTCGGCTGAAGCGTGGTCGGAAGCTCGCCGATCTCGTCGAGGAAGAGCGTGCCGCCGTCGGCGGCCTCGAACAGGCCGGGCACCGGCCCGCCCACGCTACGCTCCACGCCAAACAGCTCGAGGTCGAGCTCTTCGACAGGACGCATCGAGCAGTCGATCTCGTGGAAGGCGCGGCCGCCCCTCGCGCTCAGCGAGTGGATCGCGCGCGCGACGCGCGCCTTGCCGACGCCACTCTCGCCGACGATGAGCGCCACGGTCCGCTCGCTCCGCGCGAGCAGCTCGATCTGCTGCGCGAGCTCGCGCATCGGCGGCGACGACCCGAGCAGCATCTCCGTGGAGACGCGGCCGAGGCGCGCGCCGGCGGCGCGGCTCAGGTCGCGCAGCTGTGCCTTCTCCAACGCGCGGTCGACCACGGCACCGAGATGGGCGAGCTCCACGGGCTTGGTGAGGAATCCCTCGGCACCGGCCTGCATTGCCTGCACCGCCAGCGCGACGTCGCCATGACCCGTGACCATGATGACCACCGGACGCTGCTCGCGCGTCCGCTCGAGCACCTCGAATCCAGTGATGTCGGGCAGCTTGAGGTCGAGCAGCATGAGCGCCGGATGTTCGGCCTGCACGAGCGCCACCGCCTCCTCGCCGGTCGCGGCGCGGATCACGTCGTGACCCGTGCGCTCGAAGTAGCGGCCGAACGCGGACGTCAGGTCGGGCTCGTCGTCGACGATCAGGATCTTCGCCATCAGTGCGTCACTGCCGCGATCACGGTTGCGAGGTCGTCGAGTTGGAAAGGCTTGCTCAGGCTGGGCCGGCCAGCCTCGTGGAGGAACCGTCGTGCCGCGTCGCTATGGGTGTCTCCCGTCACGAACACGACGCGAGCCGCCTGCTCAGGGTCACGGGTGCGCAGCTCATGATACAGCACGTCCCCGCTGACGTCGCCCATCCGCAGATCAAGAAGAATGGCGTCGTACTCCGCGTTCGCCAGGAGGCGGCGCGCGTGGAGCCCGCCAGACGCCACCGTCACCTCGTGGCCGAGCGAGCGGAGAAAGGTAGACATCGCGGTCCGCATCGATGGCTCGTCGTCCACCACGAGCACGCGCCGCGGTGGCGTGGGCGCGCTCGGCGGCTTCGGCGGCGCCGCCTCCGGCGCGGCCGGCGCTCGCGTGTACGGGAGCTCGAGAATGAAGGTGGCGCCTTCGCCGGGCTGCGATTCCACTCGGATGCGCCCCCCGTGCTCGCGCGCGATGCCGTCGGAGATGGAGAGGCCGAGCCCCGTGCCCTGCCCCACCGGCTTCGTCGTGAAGAACGGATTGAAGATCCGGTCCCGCTTCTCCAGCGCGATACCCGGACCCGTATCAGCGACGGAGAGCTCGAGCTGGTCGTCGGTGCGCGATGTCCGCACCGTGATGCGTCGCATGCCATCCCACGTGGCGAGTGCCTGCTCCGCGTTCACGATCAGGTTGAGGAGCACCTGCTGCAGTTGGAACGGATCCGCCCAGCTGCGAGGGAGCGCGGTGTCGAGCGCGAGCACGACCTCGACTTCGGCGGAGCGGAGCGCGTGGCGGCGCAACTCCAGCGTGTCGGTGACGAGCGCGTTGAGATCGGTCTCGGTCCGCTCGGGGGGCTGCTGCCGCGCGAAGGTGAGCAGATGCGAGACGATCTTCGCCGCGCGCTGCGCCTCCCGATGGATCGTCTCCGCGGCGCGACGCGCCTCGGGATCGCGCGCTGCCGGCGATGCGAGCAGGAGCTGCGAGAACGCCATCACGCCAGCCAGCGGGTTGTTCAACTCGTGCGCCACGCCGCTCACCAACTGGCCCACCGCGGCGAGCTTCTCCTGTTGCAGCAGCTGCTCTGCCAGCCGGATCTCGTCGGTCATGTCACGCATGATGCCGAGCGCGCCGGTGATCGTGTCGTCCTCGACGAGCGGTGAGGTGATGACGGACCCATGGCGTGTGTCGCCATCGGCGGAGCGATAGCGAAGCTGCCCGCGGCAGCGCGCACCGGCGATCGTCTCCAGAAGCAGCCGCTGCGCCGCGGGCACGTCGCGAGGATCGAGCAGCGCCGTGAACGACTCGCCGACGAGCGAGGCGCGCTCGCGTCCCACGGCCCGCTCGAACGAGCGGTTCACCGCGGTGAAGCGACCCTCGGCGTTCAGCGTGAAGATGCCGTCCGACGCCGACTCCACGAGACTCGAGTAGCGCTCCTCGGAGCGCGCGAGCGCACCGACGCGGATGCGCTCCTCGGTGACGTCGCGGAGCGAGGCGACGATGCCGGTGACCTCGCCGAGCTCGCGCAGCGGAGCCGTCGTGATGGACAGCACTCGCCGCGCGCCGTCCGGCCGTTCCACGGCCGCTTCGTAGAACTGCGGCTCGCCGGCCAGCGCGCGGTCTTCTCTGTCGCGCACCAGTTCGAGCATGTCGTGGGGCACCGTGATCGCCGCTGGCTGGCCGACGAGATCCGGTCCGCGCCCGAACAGGGCGATTGCCGCGGGGTTCGCGAATGCGATTCGATGATCGCCATCGGTGATCACGATCGCGTCGCTCGACGTCTCCACCACGCGCCGGTAGCGCTCGGCGAGCGCACGATGCTCCGTCACGTCGTCGAAGGTGACCACCGCGCCACCCAACGGATGCGGCGCGGCCGTGATGTCGTAGACCACACCGCGAGATCGCACGCCGTGCGTGCCGCGCACGACGGTCTTCTCGCGCATGGCCGTCATGTGGACGCAGGCCTCGCACGAACCCGACTCGCCAAACAACGATTCGTGAAAGGAGTGCCCGACGATCACGTCGGCATCCGTCACCCCCATCAGCACACGTGCGCGCGCGTTGCTCCGCTGGATCCGCCCCTCGCGATCGAGCAGCACCATCCCGCTCCCGATCGCGTCGAATGCGACCGCCCACTCCCGCGTCCCCTCCGCCACCTCCTCGAACAGCCGCGCGTTGACCACCGCCATCGCGACCTGGTCGGCGATCCGATGCAGCACCTCGGCGTCATCGACGACGAACGCGTCGGCCCGATTGAACACGGTGAGCACGCCGACCGGGCCGTTCACCGAGGAGAGCGGGACGATGATCGCGTTGCGGAGCTGCGTCGGCTCGGACGCGCCGGGTAAGGTGTCCGGATCGAGGTGGACATCGTCGCTGATGATGCTCGCGCCGGTGCGGATGGCCCGACCGCTCATGCTCCGGAAAAGTGGGTAGCGCGTGCCGATCATCGTCTCGCCGGAGCCGCCTCCGGCGACGGTCTCCACGGTATCGCCGCGCAGGAGCCCGATCGTGGCGCCCTCGGTACGCAGCAACGCGATGGCATGGCGAAGTATGAGGCGAAGCACGCTGTCGAGGTGCAGCGACCCGCCCACCGCGCGCGCCACATCCGCAAGCGCCTCGGTCTGCCGGCGCTGGCGCTGGCTCTCGGCGAAGAGCCGTGCGTTGCCTACCGCCGCGGCGGCCTGCGTGCCGATTGCCAGCAGCAGCTCCGTGTGGCCTTCGTCGATGCGATCGCCCTCGGCCGGCTGCACCACGAGCACCGCGGCCACGGCGCCGGCGAGCAGTGCGGGTACGGCGACGCAGCCGTCCTGCGCCACCACTCGCTGCGTCTCCGCGGCAACCACGCCGAGCGTGTGCATCGATGCCGGCGCCTCCCCCAGATCGAGCTCCACGCGTCCACGCTGGAACACCCGCGGCATCGCGTCACCCGACTCGTCGACGGCATGCACGAGCAGCGTCGCGCCGGGAAGGACGGTCTCGATCTGGCGAGCGAACGTGCGGAGGATGGTCGCCTCATCAAGCGAGCGCGCGAGCTGGGACCCCGCCTCGTTCAGCACCAACAGGTGATCGCGCTCGCGCTGCAGCGCCTGCAGCGCCTGCATCAGCTCGAGCGGCACGCCAACGATGCCCACGACTGGCTCCGCCCCTTGCGGGGACGTGCCGAGCGCGGCGTCGGACTGCCTGTCGAAGGCCATGCGTGAGACGGGAGGAAGAGCGCGTGCGGTCAGCGTCGCGGGATGAGCAGGTGCGCAGCGAGCGGCTCGACGGTGATCTCGGCCGGCGTGGGCCCGAGAAGCTCACCGTCCGCCTGGAGCGAGAGGACCGGTTCCGTCTCGAGGCGGAATCGCGTCCCCTTCCTGTATAGTATAGACGGATCCGGCCGAAAGTCGCGCCGCGTCACGCGCCACATGATCCGCAGCGCGTCGCGCAGGTTCCGTGGCGAGAAGATGCAGCAGTCGAGCACCCCGTCGTCCACCTCGATGGCCGGCCCGAACGCGATCCGATCCTCCAGGATGGCGCCGAAGTTGGCGAACATCACGGCCGCAGCGCGGCGCTCGATCACCTCGCCGTCCACCGTGACGCGCGCGAGAAAGAATCGACGCCGGAGCACGGCGCGCAGCGCGGCGCGCGTGGCGATCAAGGTGTAGGCGAGTACGCCGAGCCGGTGCTTCATCCAGCGCGGTGTCTCTTCCACCATCGACGCGTCGATTCCGACACCCGCCGCTACGGCGAACCGGCGTCCGCTCACCACTCCCAGGTCGATCCGCTTGAGCGTGCCGCCCAGCAGCGCCGGCACCGCCTTCTCGACCTTCATCGGGATCCCGAGCGCGCGCGCCAGCAGGTTGCCCGTACCGCCCGGCAGCACGCCGATCGGGATCTCGCTCCAGGCCAGCGCGCCAGCGACCTCCATCGCCGTCCCGTCTCCGCCCAGCGTGAGCACGACGTCGAACTCGCGCGCGCGCGCCGTCGCGATCTGGGCCGCGTGACCCGAGCGCTCCGTGCGAACCAGCTCGCACGTCGCCCCCGTGGCGACGACGGCGTCACGCGCCCGGTCGACCAGCCGTGCCCCGCGGCGTGACGCCGGATTGGCGATGAGGAGAACGCGCGACGTCAGAATGACCAGGAGCGGAAGAGCGAGAGTCCCCACTGCTGGGGCGTGGCCACGAACCCACGGACGTTGCCCGAGCCGCAGCGCAGCGCGCTTGCGCCGGGCTCGCGGCCGGCGCGCAGCGAGAGCTGATCCGGCGCGAGAAGCGGGAAGCGATACTCGAGCTTCCCCTCGATGGAGTTGACGAATCCCGCCACGCCCGTCTGCTCCTTGTTCTCGCTGTTTCCGA
The DNA here is from genome assembly GCA_039920785.1 of Gemmatimonadaceae bacterium. Taxonomy (GTDB): domain Bacteria; phylum Gemmatimonadota; class Gemmatimonadetes; order Gemmatimonadales; family Gemmatimonadaceae; genus AG11. Next base: position 11,244 of record JBDSDB010000097.1, on the reverse strand, counting down.
ACTGGCACAGACCCGTGCTGAAGCTCAGGAAGAGCCGGTCGCTGATCTGCTTCTCGCCGCCGAGCCTCGTCCCGAACAACACGCTCCTGAACTGGTCGCTCGCCGCCGTCTGCTGCTTGAGCTGATCGCTGGCGCCGGTCTGGATCTGGAACATGTCCACCCATCCGCCGAGTTGCTCGCGCAGCGCGCGGCTGAGCAGCGCGCCACCCGTGGGCAGCAGCACTTCGTAGGCGCGCTGCGCGGCATCGGCGCCCGATTCGTTGAGCTCGAAGCTCGGCCGGCCCGTGACCAGGTACGCGACGAGATCCGTCTGCGAGATGTACGCATCGTCGCTCGACAGCTCGAGCGCCGGCTGCGGATAGAACGGCCCGACGATGCGCGCTTTCACACCGATGTCGGCGCGCTTCGACTGCTTGACGCGATACAGCGCGCTGACGTCGATCTGCGGGTTGAAGTCGGCGGTGCCGAAAAAGGTGATCCGCCCGCTCTGCACCTGAAACTCGCGTTGCACCACGCCCAGATCCAGCGCATAGGTGCCGCGGTCGGCGCTGAGGGCACCGGCGAGCGCGAGACGATAGAGGGCCGAGTCGCCACGCGCGGCGCGGCCGAGGGTGGAGCGCGTCGTCTCGCGCACGTCGCGCGCGCGCGTGACGTTCAGCGACCCACCCAGCTTGATGTTCGCTTCCTTCGAGCGCAGCCACACCTCGTCACCGACGTTCACCGAGACGCCGTCGAGACGGAGATGCTCCACCAACCGGCCCGGCGGCTGCGGCATCAGCGAGCGGTTGCGCACGTCGGTCGTGTCGAACAGCTCGGCGAACTCGTCCTGCGTGAAGTCCACCAGCTTCTTGTTGACGAGCTCGGGAATGTAGATCGTGCCGCGATTCACGTTCACCGCGCCGCTCAGGCGCGCCGACTCCTCCGTGCCCGTGAGCGTCAGACCCGAGGCGCCGGTGGAGATATCCAGCCGCGCGAGACCGCGCTTGTCCACGGCGCGAAGCCCAGACGCATCGAGCCGCAGGTCGAACACCGGGTTGTGCACGTCGCGGAACACCACCGAGCCGCCCAGCGACGCGCTGCCGCCGCTCGCCGGGCTGGCCCACCGAAGCCTGTCGATGGTCAGTGAATCGCGCTGCGCGTCGACGCTGATCCGCATATCGATAGCGGCGAAGCGGATGCCCACCTCTGGGATCTCGACGGAGCCGTCACGCACGGTGGCCAGCCCGCCGACGTGTGGACGATCCGGCTTGCCGCTGACGGCGAGGTCGAGCGCGAGTCGGCCCGTGGCGTTGCGAAGCTTGGGCGACAGCGCTTCGACGAGCGCGAGGTCGACGCTGTCCGCATGAATGCGTCCGCGCAAGGAGTCGGAGGTCGCTCGGGCGGTGAACAGCGTCAGCGCGACCGGATAGTCGATGCTCGCGTCGAGGATGGAGCGTCCTCCGCGCACGAGGGTAGCGTCCATCGCCGCGCGGCCCGCGCCGTACCGGCCGCCGATGCGCATCGACTCCGCACTCAGGCCGCCCACGCGCAGCGAGTCCGCGGCGCCGGCGAGCTCGATCACCGGCGCCGCCTTGGTTCCGCTCACATCGAGGTCCGCGCCGATCCGGCCGGACAGTGCCGTGGTGAGCTGCGCAAGCTTTCCAATGTCGGCCAGCGGCACCCCGTCGGCGCGGAAGTGGGCGCGCACGGGCGCATTGGTCGGCAGGCTCGCGAAGCCGGACAGCCGCCCGTTCCCGCTCCCGAGCAGCAGTGTGTCCACCGCGAGTCCCATCGGCGTGCTGCGCGCATGCATCGGCAGGAGCAGGCCCCACCGTGACGTGCCGATCGCGAGTGCGAGGTTGTCCAGCCGCACGTCGACGGTGTCGTTCGCGGAGGCGTACTCGCCACCAGCCCGCAGATTCATCCCGCTCCCCGCGCTGGCGGTGGCATCGAAGCGCGCCCGTCCCTTGTCGATGATGAGCGCCGCGACGTTCACCCCGTCCAACTTCAGTCCGCCCACCACGGCCGAATCGGCGCGCAGCGAGACGGAGCCCTTGCTGTGTCCGCGCACCTGCTGCACGGCGATGGTCCCGCGCACGGCGCGAGCGCGCTGCGAGCGCGCGTTCAGTTCGCGGCCCTCGATCGTGCCGCGCACATCGAGCGAGTCGAGCCAGCCGCGCAGCACCGTCCTCGCGGTCACGGCGCCACTCAGCGTATCGGGCGGCGGCGGCGCTCCGGTCGGGCTCTCGATCACGGCGCGGCCGAGGAAGCGACGCAGTCCGCCGAGCGAGTCGGTCATCAACGAAACGACGAGCGAATCATCGCCCGCCGTCCGAGTGAGGCCGAGCGTACCCTGCGCCGACATCAGCCCAACGGGCCCGTTCATCTGTAGCGTGTCCAACCGCAGGATGCCCGCCTCGAACCGCGCGCGTGCTCGACCGTCGGAGAAGCGAACGCCGTCCACCTCCGAGCGGTCGAGCTGCACCGCGAGCGAGCCGGCGAGATCCGCGAGCGTGGCGCCGGTGAGGTCCACGTCGTAACGGCCCGAGAGGAGCGACGGGGGAGTCGTGCGCCCGACGAGGGCCGTGGCGTTCAACGCCTCGAACACACCACTGCCCCGCGCACCGAAGCCGCCCACGGAGTCCGCGTCGGCGGTGCCTCCGTACGTGATGTGACCTGCCGCGCCGGTGAGGTCCGTCGCGATCTCGAGCGCCGGCGCGGTGCCGCGGACGATCAGCGGACCGGCGAACGTCCCACGCAGCGGCAGCAGCGGATACGAGAGCGCCAGCGTCGTCAGCGACAGCGGCGCCGCCTGGAGCGTGAGATCGTACGCCATGTACGTCTCGCCGTAGGTGATCCTGCCGGCGCCCGTCATGTGCGTCGGCTCGGCGGGCCCGTCGGTGTGGGTCAGGTTCGCGTTCGAGACGCGGACGTCGAGCCACGACGAGTCGAGCACCGCGCTGCCACTGATGATGCCCGTGACGCGCGGAAACGCGGGATACAGACGCACGAGCGTGCGCAGATCGAGCCGGTCCGTCTGCGCGGTGAAGCGGTGGAATGCCGTGAACGCGGGGAAGAGGATGTCCAGCTCGCCGTGCCCCTTGAACCGCGACTCGGCGCCCGGCACGTGCGCGTCCTGGAACGTCATGTCCGCCGCGTCCACGAAGAAACGCGTCACGGGCCCGCCGCGCGCGACGACGGTGCCGGTGAGCGTCCCCTGCCAATCCGCGGGGAATGGCTTGCCGTTCAGGGCGCGCAGGAGATCCCAGTCCAACGGATCCGCCTTCAGCTTGACGTCGTGGATCGACAGCACCGGGCCGCCCGTCTCGAACGTCATGTCCCCGATCAGCCGCGACTTGGTCGTACGCACATCCATGTCGTGGATGACGTAGTCCAGCCGACGCAGATTGCTCTCGTTCTTGATGTCGAGAATCATCTTGCCGCCGCCCGAGCGAGGCAGCGTGGGGTAGACCCATGCCACGTCGGCGAGCGAGACGGAATCGCCCCAGATGCGCAGCGCGTAGCGCACGGGCTTCTCGCTTCCCCACACGATCTTTCCCGACGCATGCCCCGTGGAGCCCGGCAGATCGAAGTGCGGCAGGTCGAGCCACGCGGAGTCGCCGAGCTGCCGGACGGTGCCCGACACGTTTCGCCACTTGAACGTCGGCACGCTCTCCACGGCGTGCATCGTATCGATGCGAAAGAACCTGCCCGTGCTGTCCGGATCGGCGATGCGCAGGTGCGGCGCGGCCGCGTAGGCCTCGGTCCAGCGATAGTTCTGGGTGTACCCTTCACGCGTACGACGGATCTCGTGATCTTCTCGCGCGAGGTTCGCGCGGAGCGCGCTGTCGCGCTTCGCGCCGCGCAGCGAGTCGTCCACGTGCCAGGGGATGGTGAGCCGAAGCTGCGCGCCGCGCAGATGCACCGAGTCGAGTACCACGAAATCACCGAACCCGCGCTCCGGTCCCTTGGGCCTGGACGGGCCGTCGCGCTTGAACATCCGATTGTAGTTCCACGTGTAGTCCTCGTGCTGGCGAAGCACGACGTTCGGATGCTCCACGAGTACGCGGCGGAAGTGCAGCCGCCGGTCCACGAGATCGCGCGGGTCGTACTCCAGCCGCACGCGCCCCGTCGCGACGAGCAGCGAATCCTCCTCGTCGCGCAGCGAGACCGAGTCGATCGTGATCCCCGTGAGGAAGCCGCCGGTGATGCGGCCCACGTACACCTTGCCGTGCACCGCCGACGCGAGCCGCGCCTGCACCCACTGTCGCAGCTGCTCCTGCCCGGTCTCCGTGTGCGTGGCGAAGTAGCCGACGCCGAAGCCGATGAACCCGAGCATGCCGAGCACGCACAGGCTGACGAGCGCGATGAAGCGTCGTCGTGTCATCCGGGAAGCGGCAGGCTCAGAAATCGGGACCGATCGAGAAGGTGAAGGTCAGCCGCCTGAAGAAGCTTCCCGACTGCGGCGGCGTGAAGGTGGCGGGACAGCTGTTGCCGGAGATCTGCTCGTACTCGCCGTTCGCGAGCTTCACGGCGGGCACGCGGTTGCCAGGGCTCACACAGTACAGTGGCGCGAACCCCTGCGCGTTGGGCACCTGATCGTAGAACACGGCGCCTGCTGGGCGCGCGAAAGGGTTGTACCCCACATTCGCCTGGATCGGCCCCACCGGCGTGAACACGCGTATGCCGGCTCCCGGCGTCCACCGAAGCCCGTTGAGAAAGAGCGACGAGGCCTTTCGAGCTCGCGTGCCGATGGTGCGACCTCGCTGCCACACGTCGCCGCCATCGACGAACACGGTGTACTGGATGAGCTCGGGATAGAAGGCGCTGCGGATCCGCACCTCGAAGTTCGCCACGATGAGCGAGTTGCCTCCCACCGGGACCACGCGCCGCGCCGCGGAGCCGTCGGGCACGTCGAAGTACACCGTATCCCCCACCCCGGCAGTCGTATCGAACGCCTGCTCGGCGATGTAGATCAGATCTCCGAGCTCGTTCTGCTGGTACCCGCGCACGCTCGCCGCGCCGCCCGCGTAGAGCCGTTCCTCCGGCGGTACGAAGCCCACGGAGTCGCCGAAGGAGAGCGTCCGGCTGAGCACAGTCCCCAGGCGAAGGCGCGCGGCAAAGGTCAGCGATCGAGTGAGCCCACGATACACGGAGCCGTCCACCAAACCCTTGATGAACTGGAGCTGCTTGTCGGAGCCGATCTCGGTGCCTGCGCCGCGCAGGTCGAGGCGCAGCGTCGTGCCCGAGCGCGGGTTCAGCGGGTTGTCGGTGCGCAATCGATCCAGATGCGCACTGGCCACGGCGAGCGGCCGGTTGCGATCGGTGATCAGCGCGCGCGACTCGCTGTCGCAACGGTTGAACACCGCGCAGAGCAGTGCGGGCTGCGCCTCCGTCCGACCGAACTCCAGTGAGTACGCGAGGCGCAGCGGCAGATTGCGGCGGATGTCGCGCGTGATCGAGGCCTCCCCGCCGACGACGGTGGTGCGCAGGAAGGCCTGATACTCACCGCGCCGCTCGCTGTAGAGGGAGATCGCCGGCGAGCCGCGGAGCCCGAACAGCGTCGGGAACCGGAACGTGCCGCCGAGGAAGTAGTTCACCTCGCTGCTGAACGGATCCCTGTTCATCTCCGACTTGCACAGCTTCCCGTCGGCGAATCGCGTGTGCTCGGCGTGCCCGATCTTGGAGACCTGGGCGCTGAGCTCCAGTCGGCGCGCCTCACCCAGGAAGTTCTTGTCCACCAGCTGTACTCGGCCCTTGAAGCAGTCGAGCACCGCCCAGCCCACCTCCGTGTCCACCTGCCGCACGTAGTTTTCGCGCAGCACGACGTCGACGTTGATCAGCGAGTCCACCTTCCCCTGCAAGCTGTCGGGGGAGAGTCCGACCTCCACGTGCCGGAACAGATCGCTCTGATACAGTGCGCGCTGCGCGCCGGCCAGCTCGCGCTCACTGTACTCGTCGCCGGCGCGTATGCCGAGCAGTCGGCGCACGGTGTTGTCGCTGAGGCGTCGCGGTGCGCCAGGCAGTGGCTCGTCGAACACGCGGATCTCGCCGATGCGCGCACGCGATCCGGGCAGCACGTCCAGCGAGACTCGCGCGCGGCGGCCCGCCGTGTCGAACACCGTGAAGCTGGCCGCCACGTCGCCGCGCGGGTAGCCGTGGTCGCGCAGCCGCGACTTGATCGAGTCGATCGCGCTCTGCAGGCGCGTCATGTCGAACACCACGCCGCGCTGGAGATCGAGATCGTGCCTGAGCGCGATGGGACCGATCACCGAATCGAGCCCTGAGATCTTCAGCGAGTCGACGACGACCGGCTCTCCCTCATCGATGAGGAACGCCACGGCCACGCTCCCGTCCTCGTTGGCCACCACGCTCGTATCCACCACGGTGGCGTAGTAGCCGGCCCGCCGGTAGAACAGCCGCAGCCGCCCGACGTCGAGGCGAAGATCGTCGCTGTCGAGACAGCGCCGGGTGCCGAAGACGCGGAAGTTGCGGCGCGCGAAATCCGACTCGGTGGTCGCGACGCGGAGCGAGAGTTCGCTGCTCCGGAATACGCGGTTGCCCCGGAACTCGAGCGACCGCACCTCGCGCGCGCCAACCTCGCACTCTGCGCTCTGCGCATGCGCGACGCGCGGGAGGAAGGCGAGCAGAGCGGCCGTCATGGCGACGCGCCACCCGAGCGCGAGCCGCCGGCGACCGCATGACGTCACGTCGCTCGCGGCCCCGACGCGTGATGCTTTCCTCGGCGCCGGTCTTCGGGCAGCAGGGGCGTGCGCTGGAGGAAGAGCGTGGCGACGTAGAACCCCGTCAGCCCTACCGCGATGCCGACCCCGATCGCCGGCAGCAGCTCGATGCCGCTCAGCGCGCGACGATAGACGTAGCCGTCGAGGCGCGTCGTGAGACGCGGTGAACGTTGTTTTGGTGTGCGACTCATGCAGCTCGGCGAGCGGGCAGGAAAAGGAAGGGGACGCAACTTGCAGCTACGGCATGGAGAGCTGCGGCTCGTGCACGCAACGCGCCCGCGCGGCGTGTCGCTTCCGGCAGGCGCGTCCAGGTTTGACGCTGCGCTGCGGCGCGGGTAAGTTCTCGCGCCTTCTCTCGGCTGTCAACTGCTTACGCCAGAACGTCATGCGTCGTTGCATCGCTTCGCTGATCCTCCCTCTGTTGCTGGCGTGCGGCGCAGGTGGCGGCGGCGCGGATCGACGCACGCTCGTCGACTCGCGTGACAACTACGATCCGCGCTCCCTCGACCCAGCGCTTTCCACCGACGTCCCCACCGGACGCGCGGTGGGATACCTGTTCGACGGCCTGACGCGCTTCACCCCTGACGCGCGCGTCATACCCGCGCTCGCCACCAGCTGGGACGTCTCGCCGGACGGCCTCACCTACACCTTCCATCTCCGGCGCGGTGTGACCTTCACGGATGGAACGCCTTTCATGGCGCGCCAGGTCGTGGTGAGCTGGCAGCGCGTGCTCGACCCGAAGGTGCGCGGCGGGCGAGGCTGGCCGCTTTACCCAATCAAGGGGGCCAAGGAGTACGCCGATGCCAAGGCGAAGTCGATCGGTGGCCTCTCCGCGCCGAACGACTCGACGGTCGTCGTCGTGCTCAAGGAACCGTTCGCGATCTTCCCGAAGCTGCTCGCCATGCCGGTGGCCTCCATCGCGCCAGACGACATCCCGCCTGGATTCGGCGAGCACCCGGTGGGCACGGGACCGTGGAAGCTCGTCGAGTGGAAGCACGACGACTATCTCCTCTTCGCTCCGAACACGAGCTACTGGGGCGGTGCACCCAGAGCGGATTCGCTCAAGGCACGCATCATTGCCGAGCCCAGTACCTCGGTGGCGGAGTTCCAGAGCGGCAACGTGGACGTCCTGCAGATTCCGCAGGGCGAGATCCCGGAATGGCAGGAGGATACGGAGCGGCGGAAGCTGCTCGCGTCCACCCCCTCCCTTCAGCTCGTGTACGTCGCCATCAACACGACGCGCGGCCCACTCGCCGACGTGCGGGTACGGCAGGCGCTCAATTACGCCGTCGACCGCCGCGTCATTGTACGCAACCTGATCGCCGGCCGTGGCGAGCTGGCCGCCGGTGTGATCCCCCATTCGCTGCCCGGTGCGGACAAGTCGCGCCTCGGTTACGGCTTCGACACGACTCGCGCGCGGCAGCTTCTCAAGGAAGCAGGCCACCCGAACGGCATCGATCTCGAGCTCTGGACCTCGACGAACCCGATCTACGTGCGCATCGCCGAGACGCTCCAGGCCTATCTGCAGCTCTCGGGGATCCGCGTGAAGGTGGTGCAGCGCGAGAGCGCCGCCGCGCGCGAGGCCGCTCGGAAAGGGAAGACCGACCTCTTCGTGAAGGACTGGTACGCTGACTATCCGGATGCCGAGAACTTCCTCTACCCGCTGCTTCACAGCGCGAACAAGGGTGTGGGCGGCAATGTGTCGTACTACGCCAGCCCACCCTTCGACTCACTCGTCACCGCGGCGCGCCGCGAGGCCGACGAGGGCAAGCGCGTTGCGCTCTACACGCAGGCCGACCAGATCGCCTTTCACGACGCGCCGATGATCTTCCTCTGGTTCTACAGCGAGCTGTACGCCGTACAGCCCTGGATCCGGGGGTTCGAGCCACCGGTCATCTTCAACGGACAGCCGTGGACTGCAGTGACCACCACGGCCGACTCCGGCGCGGCCATCCCGGTCGCAGCGGCGGCACGGGGTGCGTCAACCGAGAAGGCGCTGCAGCCGCCGACCAGAAATAAATGAGCGCCTTCATCCTCCGTCGCCTCCTCCTCGCGATCCCGACTCTGTTCGGGGTCCTCATCGTCGCCTTCCTGCTGCTCTACGTCGCGCCTGGCGATCCCGTCATGGCGATGGTGGGCGAGCGCGCTGACGAGGAGACGATCGCGCGCCTGCGTACGGAGCTCCGGCTGGACGATCCCCTGCCCGTCCAGTTCGGCCACTATGTCGCCGGCATCGCCAGGGGAGACCTCGGCCGATCCTACATCACCAACCGGCCGATCCGGCGGGACATCATCGAGCGCTTTCCGAAGACGCTGCAACTCGCCGGCGCGGCGATGCTTCTCGCGACCATCTGCGGCGTCACGCTCGGCGTCTTCAGCGCCCGGAATCCGGGCGGCCTCGTCGACAGGGTGGGACTCGGCATCGCGTACCTCGGGATAAGCTTTCCCGTCTACTGGGTGGGGCTCCTGCTGATCCTTCTGTTCGCCGTCACGCTTCACTGGCTGCCCCCGTCGGGCTTTGGTGGAGCACGCTATCTCGTACTGCCCGCACTCGCACTCGGCATGCGCTCCATCGCCTTCCTCGCGCGCATGACCCGCTCGGCCATGCTGGACGCCCTGGGCGCAGACTACGTCCGCACGGCGCGTGCGAAGGGACTCGGCGAATCGGTCGTGGTCGGTCGCCACGCACTGCGCAACGCGCTCATCCCGATCATCACCGTGCTCGGGCTGGACTTCGGCGCCTACCTCACGGGCAGCATCCTCACCGAGACCATCTTCTCCTGGCCGGGAATCGGGCGCTACGTCGTCAACGCGATCGCGCGGCGCGACCTTCCTGCCATCCAGGGCTCCGTGCTCTTCCTCTCCGCCGTGTTCGTGCTGGTGAACCTCCTCACCGATCTCGCCTACGCCAAGGCGGACCCGCGGGTGACGTACGCGTGAGCCCAAACCCGGTGAACGCCGCGACCCTCGACGGGTATCAGTCTGCAGCCCGTCGCACGATCAATCGCGCCCTCTCCGACGAGCAACGGCTGCTCGACGCGGCCGCTGGACTGGCGGAGGAGGCCGGGGAGGTGCTCTCGCACGTCCGGAAGCACGTGATGCGCGGCCGAACGCTGGATCGCGACGCCGTGATTCTGGAGCTCGGAGACGCACTCTGGTGCGTCGCCGTCGTTGCGGATACACTGGGGATCTCGCTGAACGACGTGGCCCTGCGCAATGTCGAAAAGCTGCACTTACGGTACCCTGACTGATCAGCCGAAGCCGTCGTCGCCCGCTCTCTCATCCTCTGAGGTTCATCATGTCCGCCACTCGCCACCGCGTCGCACTACTGCTCGTGCTCGCGGCATCCTGCGCCAAGCCGGCCACTAGTGGGACTGCGACGAGCACGGCAACGCCCAGCACCTCGGCGCCGACCGCGCGCATCTCGCGCAACGCGGACGTCATAACCCGAGACGAGCTCGCCGATCCGGCCATCGCCGGGTCGGACGCCATGACGTCGATCCGCCAGCTCCGGCCCGCGTTCTTCCGCAACCGCGGCCCGCAGAGCTTCAGCAACGCTACCGCCGGCCAGGTCCAGATCTCTCAGGACTACGGTCCGCTGCAGGCGGTGGGTCAGCTCAGCGCGATCGACACGCGGAGCCTGGTCGAGGTGCGGTATCTGAGCGCCGTCGATGCGCAGACACGGTTTGGAATCAACGCGAACGGCGGGCCGGTGATCGTTCTCCTCACTAGCAGGTCCGCACAGTAACGCCTTCGTCAGCGGCGCCAACGATCCCGCGTTGGCGACGTCGAGGTGCGCTGTCCGGGAATATTCGCCTACTTCACGGCGTCCGCCTGTGACTACAACTCGAGGTCCATCATGATCGCCTTCCGTAGTTGCCTCGCCGCGTTGCTCGTGCTCGCGGCGTCATGCGCCTCCGCGCCCCCGGTCGACGGCGTGCCCGGTGGCGTCGCCGTCAGGCCGACGAAGCCGCTTTCGAGGAACCCCAACCTCATCACCAAGGCAGAGCTACAGGACCCCATGGTCAACGGCATGGACGCACTCCGTGCCATTCAACAGCTCCGCCCCGCGTTCTTCCGGCTCAACGGGCCGCAGAGCTTCAGCAACGACGGGGCTGGTCAGGTCCAGATGTCGCAGGACTTCGGTCCCATCCAGCCAGTGAAGAACCTCGGCCTAATCAACACGCTTGACTTGCACGAGGTGCGCTACCTTGGCATGAGCGAGGCGTCTACTCGGTTTGGACTGAACGCCAACGGCGGTCCTGTCATCGTCCTGCTGTCCAACAAGCAGCCGTGATCGCGGGCGCGGGCGAGCAATGGGCTCGCCCGTCGCCCTGACTCAGTCGTCCTTCTGCCCGAAGATGGCCATGTTGCTGGAGTGTCCCGGCGCGATCATTTTCTCCGGGTAGATCCAGTGCACCGCCTGGTTCACCGCGGTCGCCGCTTCGCCGAAGCCGCACGCGATCAGCTTGAGCTTCCCGGGATACGTCGTCACGTCGCCCGCGGCCCAGATTCCCGTGCG
>JBDSDB010000096.1:0-15355 GCA_039920785.1 Gemmatimonadaceae bacterium | reverse complement strand
CCCCGCAGATACGCCAGCTCCCGCACCGTGAGCGACTGAAGCACCTCGGCGCTGTACTGATCGTCGGCGCGCGTCGGGGAGATGCGGCTCCACCACCAGGCGACCGTGGAATCCGGCACGGCGATGTACGGCGACGGCACCGCGAATGTGGTGTAGCCTTCGAAGCGGCGCGGCGCTCGCGGGTCGCGCACGTTGGCCAGCCGGAAGTCGATGCGCCGCAGCACGCTCGCCGCCGAGTCGATCCAGGCCGAGCCCTCCCAATCCACGTCGCTGATGTCGCGCGAGGGATAGAAGTCGAGTCGGATGACGCGGCGCGCCTCGCGCGTCTCCACGCCGCGCGCGACGAAGCAGTGCCGGGCCCAGAACGCCGAATCGGCGAGCGTGGAGACGAACAGCACCGGAATGAAGTAGCCCGTCCGCGTCCGCTCGATGACCTTGCCCGGCTTGTACACGTCGCCGTAGGCGAGTGAGCTCGTCTGCTCGAGCGTGTTCTCGAGCTTCGGCGCATTGCGGACCGGCACATTGCGGACTGTTCGCCGCGCGAGCGTGACGTTGAATGGATACGTGGCGCGGAAGGTGTCGTACTGCTCCGCGCCGAAGCGCAGCAGCTCCATCGACGAGGTGGAGAGCGCGATGGAGGCCGGGTCCGGGCTCTCGTCGCAGCGGCCATGATCTTCCGTCACCACCTGCGGCAGGGCGAACGCCGCGCGCGCGAGGGCGACGACCACCGTGTCCTCGGTGGCAGTCGAAGACGTGCCGCGATGGAGCGTGCGATCTGCGTAGCGGAATCCCAACTGGCGCACGCGGATGGTGAGCGTGCCGTCCTCCGGCCAGGGAAAGCGCGCACTCCCTCGCGCGTCCGTGAGACGGCGGGTCGACGCCGCGGTCACCTCGGCGTTGGGCAGCGCGATGCGCGTGACCTCGTCGACGACGCGGACGAGCAGCGTCGCGGGGAGCGCGGCCGGCGGGGTCGCCTTCGGAGTCGATGGCGCGATGACCGCCGCCGAGAGGAGGAGCGCGAGCGAGCCGTGGCGCATCAGGCGCATGCGACAATCATATGATCTACGGCGCGCGAGGCGCACGCACGGCCGGCGGTTTCTCTCGCCGCCACGCGAGCTCCCGCATCGTCAGGAACTGCAGCACGTCTGCGGTGAACTTGTCGTCGCTGGACGATGGTTCCGTCAGGGTCCACCACCAGGCGACGGTGGAATCCGGAACCGCGATGTATGGCGACGGCACGGCGAAGGTCGTGTAGCCCTCGAATCGCTTTGGGGCATTGCGATCGCGCACATTGACGAGGCGGAAGTCGACGCGCCGCAGCACGCTCGCCGCCGAATCGAGCCACGCCGAGCCTTCCCACTCCACTTCGCGCACGCCGCGCGCGGGTGCGAAATCGAGCTTGATCACGCGTCGTCCGTCGCGCGAGTGCACGCCGCGCGCGGCGAAGCAGTGACGCACCCAGAACGCGGAATCTGCCAGCGCCGAGACGAAAAGAATCGGGACGTAGTAGCCGACGCGTGTCCTTAGGAGCACATGTCCCGGAAGGTACACATCCCCATAGGTGTCCGACTCGGCGAGCTCCTTCGCCTCCTCCACGCGCGGTCCACGGAACACCGGGCTGCGCACCGTGCGCCGGGTGAGCGTCACCTCGAACGGATACGTCGCACGGAACGAGTTGTACTGCTCCGCGCCGAAGCGCAGCAGCTCCATCGACGAGCTCGAGAGCGCCATCGACGCCGAATCCTGGATCGCCTCGCAGCGAACGTCGGCCTGGGTCACCACCTGCGGCAGCGCGAACACCGCATGCGGCATCGCGACGAACACCGTGTCCTCTTTGGCGGTGGACGACGTGCCGCGACGGACGGTGCGGTCCTGGTAGCGGAAGCCGATTTGGCGGACGCGAATCGAGATCGCGCCGCCCTCGGGCCAGGTGAATCGCGCGTTCCCCTCCGCATCCGTCAGCCGGCGCAGCCGCGGCGACGACACCTCGGCGTTGGGCAGTGGAAGACGCGAGACGGAGTCGACGACGCGGACGAGCAGGCCGACCGGCCGCTGAGCCGCGGCCGGCGACGACGAAGCACCGGCTGCCGCCGCGAGGGCGAACACGAGGAAGCCAAACGAAGGAATTCGCACGCCGCAATCATACGGCGGAGGGCAATGGGAGAGAAGCGGACGTCGCCGTCCCCGCCGCCGTTCCCGTTCCCCGCGCCTCCACTGCATCAACGGGCCGGCCAGCCGTGGGCCGCCCCTGTTAGATTGCGAGACTGCGCGCGCGCCGCCGGGCCGAGCCGCGCCGCGAACTCTCACAGGTGGAAACAGCGTGGCACCACAGTTCATCTACGTCATGAAGTCCCTGCGGAAAGTCGTTCCGCCGAGCCGAGTGATCCTCGACGACATCTGGCTCTCCTTCTATCCAGGCGCGAAGATCGGCGTTCTCGGCGCCAACGGTGCGGGGAAGAGCTCGCTGCTCAGGATCATGGCGGGCCGAGATCAGGATTTTCAGGGCGAAGCATGGGCGGCCAAGGGGACCAAGATCGGCTACCTGCCGCAGGAGCCTCAGCTCGACGAGACCAAGAACGTGCGCGGCAACGTCGAAGAGGCCGTGGCGGACCAGCGCAAGCTGCTCGACCGGTTCAACGCCATCAGCGCCGCGTTCGCCGAGCCCGATGCCGACTTCGACAAGCTCATGGACGAGCAGGCGCGCGTGCAGGAGCGGATCGACACGCTCGACCTGTGGAATCTCGACAACAAGATCCAGATCGCCATGGAGGCGCTCCGCCTCCCGCCGGACGATGCCGACGTGAAGGTGTTGTCGGGCGGAGAGAAGCGTCGTGTGGCGTTGTGCCGGATCCTGCTCGAGCAGCCGGACATGCTGCTGCTGGACGAGCCGACCAACCATCTCGACGCCGAGTCGGTGGAGTGGTTGGAGCGGTTCCTCGCCGACTTCCCAGGCACCGTCGTCGCCATCACCCACGATCGGTATTTTCTGGACAACGTGGCGAAGTGGATCCTCGAGTTGGACCGCGGCAAGGGAATGCCGTACGAGGGGAACTACACCTCGTGGCTCGAGCAGAAGCGCGAGCGGTTGAAGCAGGAGGAGAAGACCGAGTCCGCTCGGCAGCGTGCGCTCGCGCGCGAGCTCGAGTGGGTGCGGATGGCGCCGCGCGCGCGACAGGCCAAGAGCAAGTCGCGCATCCAGAAGTTCGAGGAGCTGCAGGCCGAGGACACGGGCGAGCAAGTGCTGAAGCAGGAGATCACGATCCCGCCTCCGCCTCGGCTCGGCAACGACGTCGTCATCGCGAAGTCGGTGAAGAAGGCGTTCGGGGAGAAAGTGTTGTTCGACGATCTGACCTTCTCGCTGCCGCGCGGTGGGATCGTCGGCGTCATCGGCCCGAACGGGGCGGGGAAGACGACGCTCTTCCGGCTGATCCTCGGGCAGGAGGAGGCGGATGGCGGGGAGCTCAAAGTCGGCGAGACCGTCACGCTGGCGTACGTGGATCAGGGGCGCGTGCTCGACGGATCGAAGACGGCGTATCAGGAGGTGTCCGAAGGGCGCGACGAGATCCAGGTGGGCAACCGCGAGATCAACGCGCGGTCGTATCTGTCGCAGTTCAACTTCAGAGGGACCGATCAGCAGAAGAAGGTCGGCGACCTATCTGGTGGTGAGCGCAATCGGTTGCATCTCGCCAAGCTGTTGAAGTCGGGCGGGAATGTATTGCTGCTCGATGAGCCGACGAACGATCTCGACGTCGACACGCTGCGTGCGCTGGAAGAGGCGCTGCTCGGATTCGCGGGATGTGCCGTTGTGATCTCACATGATCGGTGGTTCCTGGATCGGATCGCGACGCACATCCTCGCGTTCGAGGGGAACAGCGAGGTGGTGTGGTTCGAGGGGAACTTCAAGGAATACGATGCGGATCTGCGGCGGAGAAAGGGCGCGGATGCCGATACGCCGCATCGCGTGACGTACAAGAGGTTGGTGCGGAGCTAGTTAGATCGCTGCGTCATCCGCACCGTGCGCTCACGTGCGGCTGCCGTCGATTTGCCGGGGGGGTCGTAGGCCTGGGCGCCTGCTAGCGGCCGCCTCTCGGGTTGGAGCGCTCATCATCCGATTCTCGTCGCCGAAACTGCCCGTCCGCGCATATTACGGCCCGAGCGCCGACGAAGGCAACAGTTCGCCGGCGGAAGGGTCCGCAACCTGCGACTGTCCCTCGCGCTCTCCGTTCCGGCGTCACCGCCGCGCGAAGCCGACCATCCTCCCTCAGCCGCCGCTACCGCACATGCGCACTGCGCAGGCCACGTTGCCGCTGCCTCGCAGCGCCGCCACTCCGCGCAGCGCCAGCGGGGCGCGCGCCACGTGAGCCGAAAGTACCTGACTGCCCTGGCCGTGGCCGCCTGCGTGGTGCTGGCTGTGGGGCTGTTCGTCCGGAATCGCCTCACGGTCAACGAAACGCCCCCCGTGGCCGCGCCACCGAGCGAGGCCTCCCCTCTCCAGCAGCTCTCGCGGGGCGCGGAGCTCCGGCGCACTTCGGCGTACCTCGCCGAACGGATCGCCGCCGTCGCGCCGCTGGTCGAGTACCGCTCCGACGTTGGGGCGACCGGGGTTCGGTGGAGCGCTGACACGGTCGTCTCGACCCGCCCCGATCGCCTGGTCGTGGCCGTCCGAGCCGCGCCGGCGGATTCCGCACAGCCCACCCCGACCCTCGCGACCGACTCCACGTCCACGGGACCCACGTCCTGGATGGTATTCGTCGGACGCCGCGCGGACGGGCGCGTGGTGTCGGCGGTGGGGCTCGCCGGCGGACGGGCGCTCACACGCTGCGGCGCTCACCAGGTCGAGGAGTATCTCGTCGGCCTCACGCTGTCCGACGCGCTCGCCGGCGCGGGCGTGTTCGACCTCGACGGTCGCACGCTCGGCGTGGTGGTCCGCTGCGGCGGGCGGCTCGCCGCGATCCCGGCTGGCGAGGTGGCGCGTGTTCTGGCTGACACCGGCTCCACGGTGGGACGGGTGCGCGACGCCTACGGCTTTACCGTGCGCGCACTCGACGAAGGGGCGCGGCGCTATTTCAGGAGCGACTCCGGGCTGCTCGTCACCGAGGTCCGCCGCGGTGGCCTGGCGGTCGCCGCCGGTCTCCGAGCGGGCGACCTGATCATCGCCGTCGACGCTCAGACGGTTGCCGTTCCGGCCGACCTCCAGCGTCTCGCCGCGGGCGCACCGGCGGACAGCCACACGGTCACGCGCCGGCGGGGCGCTTCCACCGCAGTGGTGCAGCTCGCGCCGCCGAGCGCCGCCGACGCCGTCCCGCCGACTGGCGGCGCCGACCTGGGGCTCGACGTTACCGCCACTGCTCCCCGGAGCGCTCCCCCGCGTGGAGTACGGCTCACCGCGGTCCGCTCGGGGTCGCGGGCGGCCGCCGCCGGGCTGCGTGCCGGCGACTACCTCGTCCGAGTGGACGACGCGGCGGTCACGTCGCCCGCCGCCGTCCAGCGTGTGCTGGCCAGGCATGCGGATCGCCCCACGCTCCTCGTCTTCGTGCACGACTCGGTCGAACGCGGCGTGCTGCTCCCACCACGATGAGCGAGCTCACCTCCCTCGGCCTGATCCTGCTCTTTGCGCTGCTCGTCGGACATCTCGTCAAATTCGCGCGCGTGCCGGAGGTGACCGGCTACCTCATTGCCGGTACGCTCGTCGGCCCGTCGGTGCTCGGCTGGGTGTCGCGCGAGAATCTGGAGGCGCTGCACGTGTTCAGCGAGGTCGCGCTCGGCCTGATCCTCTTCTCCATCGGCGGCGTGTTCGAGGTCGCGCGCATCCGCCGCATCGGGCGGCTGGTCCTGGTGATCACGCTGGCCGAATCGGCGTGCGCCACGGTGCTCGTCACGTTGGGCATGGTCGCGCTGGGACAGCCCTGGTCGGTGGCGCTCCTCCTCGGCGTCATCGCCGTCTCCACCGGGGCGGCGTCGACGCTGATGGTCATTCGCGAGAACAACGCCGCGGGGCCGTTCACCGAATCGCTCACCGGCGTCATCGCCCTCAACAACATCCTCGCGCTGGTCGCGTTCAGCCTGGCGGCGGCGTCCATCGACGTGATCGCCCTGGCCGCGACGGCGGACGTGACCGCCGAGGGCGTGGTGCGAGCGCTGTTTCCGCTGGCGTGGCAGCTCGTCGGGTCGTCGGCGCTCGGGTTCCTGGTGGGGCTCCTGCTCGCGTCGTGGGCGTCGCAGGTGAAGGAGTCTGGGGAGGTGCTCATCCTGCTCGTCGGGTGCGTGCTCCTCACGGTAGGGGTGGCAACGGCGATCGACCTGTCGCCGCTGGTGGCCAGCCTCGCAGTGGGGGCGACGCTCGCGAACCTCTCGGCCAGGAGCCGGCGCCTGTTCGACGCGCTTTCGCACACCGACCCGCCGCTCTACGTGATCTTCTTCGTGCTGGCCGGCGCGGACCTCAACCTCGCGTTGCTGCCGTCGTTGGGTGCCCTCGGCGGCGTGTACGTGGTGTGCCGAGCTGGCGGAAAGTTCGCCGGCAGCTGGCTCGCCGCCCGGCACCTGGACGCCCCCGAGCCGGTGCGGCGGCTGATGGGGCTCTCGCTCCTCGCCCAGGCGGGGCTGGCGGTCGGGCTGGTGCTCGTGACGCGCGAGCGCTTCCCCGACATCTCGCCGACGGTCACGACCGTGGTGTTGGGCGCGGTTGTGGTCTTCGAGATCGCCGGCCCGCTGAGCGCGCGCTTCGCGCTCGACCGGAGCGGCGAGTCGCGCCCGCAAGAAGCCGTCGACCCGTTGCTGTCGGAGTGAGAACGCGCTCCGTCAGGCCTCGAGGCCCGGCGGGCGCGACGCTCCCAGTTGCTACGCCTCGGGTGCGTCGCCGAGGACGCGCTGGCCGAGGGTGCGGAGCTCGGCGCGCAGTGCCCGCACCTCCGCGGTCAGCGCATCGATCGACGCCTGCCCGGCCACCTCCGCGTCGGGCGCCGCGGCGTCCTGTCCGACGAAGTACGTGGCGAGCGTCGCGGTCAGGTAGCCGAACACCGCGAACGCGAAGACCGCGAGGAGCACGCAGAGCGCTCGCCCCTCGGCGCTCTGCGGGAAGTAGTCCGAGCCCATCGTGGTCATCATCATGGCGGTCCACCAGAGCGCCGCGCCGAAGGTCGTCAGGGGGCTGCCGGCGACGTCGCGCTCGAAGGCGAAGATCCCGGCCGCTCCGGCGAGCGTGACCAGCAGCGTCAGCGCGGCCATGTATCCGAAACCGCGGCGCCCGAAGCTCCGGGCCAGCGTCCGCATGCCCCGGTTGAGCGAGCCCACGACCTTGACGAGCCGCAGTCCGCGGACGGCGCGCGCGGCGCGCAGCGCGCGGAACGCCCGCGCCGCTCGGAGGACGCGCGCGGCGGGGACGAGCAACGACAGCGCGGTGAGCCAGTTCGTCCTGAGGTACGCGCCCTTGTCGGGGGCCAGGGTGAAGCGCAGGGCGAAGTCGAAGACGAACGCCGCCCAGATCGCCCAGCCCACGGCCTCGAGCCAACCGGGGAGGCCTCGTGTGAGCTCGAGCACGAACAGCGCGAGCCAGACGAAGCCGAGTACGAGCATCGGACGCTCGAGCCAGTCCTCCAGATCGCGCAACGTCTCCCACCGGCGCTCGGGTCGCGCTACATCGTCGACGTCCCGTTCGTCAGGCACGGCTACTCCCCCTGGCCCCGCGCCGCGGCGGCCCGCCCGTCACCCGCCGGTTCCGGAACGGGGCCGGCGCCCGCGGGCCACCCCTCGCGCTGCCTCCGTCGGTCGCCGTCGGTCGCCTCGGTCTGGTCGTGGAAGAGGATCTGCTGCGTCGGGAACGGCAGATCGATGCCGGCGGCGGTGAGCTCGCGCTTCACCGCGGCCAGCACGCGGTCCTGCGCGACCAGCCCGTCGGCCATGCGCGACTTGGTCCACCAGCGTGCGCGCAGGTTCACGGTCGACCCCGCGAGGTCCGCGACGATCACGTCCGCCTTCGGATCGGGCGACACGTCCTCGGCCTCGCGCATCACGCGGAGGATGATCTCGCGCGCCCGCTCGACGTCGTCGCCGTAACCGATGCCGATGTCGTACTGCCAGCGACGCTCGGGGAAGGCGGTGTTCACGATCACCGAGTTCGTGAACAGCTCGCCGTTCGGGATGATCACCCGGCGGCCGTCGTACGTCTTGAGGTACGTGGCGCGCGTCTGGATGTCCTCGACCGAGCCCTCGTAGTCCTTGAAGCGGATCTGGTCGCCTACCCGGAAGGGTCGCGTCACGAGGATGAGAATGCCGGCCAGGAAGTTCTGGAAGATGTCCTTGAAGGCGAAGCCGATCGCCACGCCGCCGATGCCGAGCGTGCTGATCAGATTCGCCGGCGTGAAGCTCGGGAAGGCGGCCGTGACCGCGACGAGCACGCCGACGAGCAGGATCGCCGCCTGCGCGAGGCGGCCGATCGCGAGCTCTAGCGTACGGACTTCACCCCGCCGCTGGGCGTTCCGGCGGACGAGGGCGCGCACGCCTTTGCCGAGGCCGTAGAACAGGAGCACGATCACCAGCGCGAGCACGAGACGCGGGAGCGCCGCGACGAATCCGTTGGCCATGCGCTGCACGGTTTGCCACGCCGCGGAGAGGTCGAACTGCATTGAGGTTCCTGTGTGGGGACGGCACAACGACAAGCGACTCCTCGCCCGGGCGCGGAGTCGCTCCCAAGGCGCGGCGGTGCCGGCGCGCGCTTCTTCTGCGCAAGTCTACAGCCGAATCGGTCTCCATCGCTGCGGGCAGCGCGAGCGTCCCTACATCGATTTTGATATTGGGCCGCCGCTTCTGGAATTTATCCACGAGATGATCCTGGCCAGAGCGCTCGATCGCGATGGCTTGGATCGCTGGTCGCCCTGCACGCGGGATCGCCAGCCACGCCAGCAGGGGGCATCTCCACCCACAGGATACGATCCGATGAACACGCGCATGATCACACTGCTCGCCGCGCTCGCCGCTCTCCCAGCCAGCACCCTCGGTGCGCAGACCTCGAAGTACCCGCCGCTCGATCGGTACCTCATGTCGCAGGAGGTTGAGATCGCACTCGCGCGGACCGCTGCACCACCCACCATCTCCGATCGCGCCACGATCAAGCTCCTCACAGCATCCGGGTTCACCGTCGCGCGGGAGGGAGACAACGAAAACGTCTGCATGGTGATGCGCGCGTTCAGCGCGCCCACCTACACGCCGGCCCAGTTCCGCGATCTCGTCCACGATCCGACCGTGCACGCGCCGATCTGCTTCACGGCTCCGGCGGCACGGACGGGGATGCCGTACTACGAGATGCGGACCAGGCTCGCCATGGAAGACAAGAATCCTGGCCAGATCGCCGAGGCGCTGCAGGCGGCGTACGTCAGTGGACAAGAATGGCGACTTCGCCCGGCATGACCAACGCAAGCCGTCTGGTTCGAACGGAACCATAAGGAGTACGACGCGGATCTCCTCCGGCGGAAGGGCGCGGATGCCGACACGCCGCACTGGTGAGGTACAAGAAGTTGGTGCGGAGCTAGCAGTTCTCCGCGAGCTCTCTCACTCAGCGCCTCCGCGCGAAGCCACGGCAATGAGTGACTTCACGCACTGCGTGACATCACGTCCCAGCACGCTGGCCCAGGTGGAATCACCTGCTGGCCGCTTTTCACAAGGGAGGCGTGGAACGACCGTCCCCGAGCGCGCGGTGCACAACGGAGTGCACGGAGGCGCAATGGCAGTGGCGCCGAATCGGCATTCACGCCGCCGAACGAGCGCCGCTATCGCATTCACGGGCTCGTAGCGAATACCGGATCGCTCGTTGCCATATCCAGCGCCGGCACTGCCGACGCCGTACGCGGCACGCGCCGCAGGAGCAATAGCGACGCGCCGAACATCACCGCCACCGTACCCACCGCCGCGCGGTACGCGATGCCCGTTCCCGCAATGGGCTCGAGCACGTGGACAGTCACGCTCCACACAAACGGGCCGGCGATCGCCGCCGCGCGGGACGACAGCAGCATCAGACTGAAATAGCGACTCGCCTCCGCTTCCGGAACGAGCGACAGAAGCAAGGTGCGCTCCGCCGTCGGGATCGCGCCGAAGATGAGGCCGATCAACAGGCCAACTCCCCAGAATGCCGCCTGACCGGGCGCGCAGATCATCGCCACCAACAGCACGATCCAGGCGATGATCGTTCCCGTGAGCACGCGCAACGCGCCCACGCGATCCACGAGATACCCCGCCGCCATGCTTCCCACGATCGCGGGCACGGTGAGCACCAGGAAAAAAGTCGCCTCCAATCCGCGCGCGAACCCCATCGCCTTCACCGCATACAGCGCCATGAAGACGGCGATCGTTCCGATCGCGTCCTGGTAAAGGAACGATGCCAGGATGAATGGCATCACGCCGGCACGACGCCGCGCATCACGCAGGGTCCGCCCGACGTCGCGAAACGCAGTTCGCCAATCAGCGCGCCTCGCGTGAATCCCCTCGCTCCGATCGCGGCAGAACAGGAACAACGGAAGGCTGGACAGCAGAAAGAGCAGTGCGGTGGGCACGAACGTGGACACGCGGCCAGCGTGCGCCGTGAAGGGCACTACGCTCCGCACCGTCGTCATCACCGCGCCGGGCAGTGCCCCGAGCAGGGGCACCGCGCCGCCAAAGAACGGAAAGACGAGGAGCAGCGCGACGAAGGTGCCGACGTATCCGAGCGCCGTGCCAAGTCCGGACAGTCGTCCGCGCTCCGCCGGGGGCGCGAGATCGGCCATCATCGCGTTGTAGAAGGGCTGCGCCGCTTGGAACGCGTAGTTCGCCACGACGAACGCGAAGAGCACCCAACCGAGCGACGCGTAACCGGGATGCCACGACTCGGAGGGCAACACTCCGCCAAGGGTCTCCTCGCCAAGCACTGGAATGGTCGTCTGGCCGACCACGCCGATCGCCGCGCAGCCGATGCATGACGCGATCGTGAAGCCGATCACCCACCGTCTCCGCGTCCCGCTCGCGTCGGAGATCGCACCGAGCACCGGCACGCTCAACACCACCAGCGCGGAAGCGATCCCGTTCGCCATTGCGTACAGCGTGCTCGACGCACCCAGGTCCGCGACGAGCCACACCGAGAAATACAGCGTGCCCACGTTCATCGAGAAGATGGTGTTCGCGAAGTCGTACAATGCCCAGCTCACGCGCGCTCGGCGCGGCGCGGAGGCGTTCGTCGGCGTAGTCGTGATCATCTGATGTGCTCGCGCTAGAACAGGTAGCCGAGCCCGAGGTAGACGGCCGCCGCCGATTGCGACGAATGGCCGACGTCGGCGGCGAGCACGAAGCTCGGCCCGATCGCGATGCGCGCACCCCCGCCATACGAGACGTGGAGGTCGCTCGCCAGCTCGGACATTCTCACCGATTCGGTCCACACGCGCCCCGCGTCGACAAAGCCGCTGAGCACGAGCCGCGACGGGCGTCCACGAAGAGAGAAGAGGGCGGCGTCCCAACGAAGCTCATTGTTGGCGAACGCCAACCCCTTGCCCACGTAGCGGTTCTTCGGGATGCCGCGCAACGATCCCGCGCCGCCCAACGCCTCGTCGTCCTTGAAGGAGCTCTGCACCGTGGCCAGCTCCTGGCGCGACACATCGCCTGTCACGTTTTGCACGACGACGCGCTCCGCCAGCGTGAGCCGACCGCCGAGCGGCACGTACTGGCGCACACTCGCGGTCGCGCGCGTGTAGTGCTCCGTTCCGCCGAACCCCGCGCGCTGCACGAGCAACTCGGCCCACGTCCCGCGGTGCGGCCCGATCTCCCGGTCGCGGGTGTCGAACACCAGACCCGTGCGGACGAAGCGAGTGCGCGACTGCGGCCGTTGCGGCGAGCCCAGCTCGATGGCGAACAGGGTCGTGCCGGAATCGTACGGCACGGGGGTGACGGAGATGGACGCGGCGCCGACACCGCCGAGCAGGCGCAGCGATGGTCCGAGCAGATCGCGCTGCAGCATGGCCGACGCGCGAAGGGTGCGGCGCCCGTAGCGATAGAAATACGGATCGGCGGGACGGGTCGCCGCATCGACCGCAATCGTCGCATTGCCGACTCCGTAGTACGGGGTGGCCAGATGCTGCTCTCGCGCCGCCGAGCCACTCAGGCGCCAACCCACCGGCAGCAGATGTGGGGCGTCGAAGAAGACGGTCACGTCCTTCCGGCCTTTCGTGGTCAGGAAGAGCGTCGGCTGGATGGTATAGCGGTAGGGTGACGCGCCCTCGCCGTACTCGTAGTACTGGAGGAGCGCGCCGTAGCCCATCCCCTCGTCCGCGTCGAAGTTGAGCGCGGGAAGTCCGACGAGTGAATGACCGGTGGGGTGGCGCTGACTGGTCTGGGCACTCGCCGCGGTGGATGCGGCGGCGAGCAGGATGGCGAGCAGAATCGCGAGGACGGTGCGGCGCATGACGGCTCCGGGATGCGGGTTCGCGCCGAAGATGCGCCGACCCGGTCAACCCCCGGTCACCGGCCGGTCACCTCGTTCCCGTCATACGGTTACGGCAGCTGCAACGCGCCGGTGCGGGGGCGAAACAGCTCCTTCAACGCCGCGTCGGTGCGCAGCGTCTGGAAGTCGGGCTCGTCGTGCACCCCCACCACGTCCAGGTCCATCAGGCGGTACCCCTGGCTCACGGCGATGCGCAGCAGCGCGGCGGCATCGGCAGGACGATGGTCCAGTGCGGCCAGATGCGCGCGCCAGGCAGCGGGCGCGCCCAGCGAGTAGGGCGCCGACCAGGTGCGAAGCTTCGCGTCGAGCCGGAGCACCATCGCCGCGTCACCCAACCGCGCGGCCACGGTCGCGAGCCTGCCGACGGCCTCCACGTCGCTGCTGTCCGACGCGGCGAGCGCGCCGTAGGCCCGCCGCGCCTCGGCGAGCCGCCCCGCCTCGTACAGCGCCATCGCGTACATGTGCCGCTCCGCGCGAGGCGCCGACGCCGAGGGCGCGGGCTCGCTCGCGGCGCGCGCGAACAGCTGCGCCGCCTGGTCGGGATGCCCGTGCGCACGCAGCTCGCGCGCGGCGAGCTGGGTCAGCATTCTCGCCTCCGGTTCCGACCGCGCGCGCTCGCTCCTCAGCACATCGGCGATCTCGGCCACGTCGCCCTTGACCGCCGCGACGCGGGCCCGTCCCACGGCCGTCGCGGGCGCCGCGGGAAAGCGTCGACGACCCTGCGTCACGCTCGACCGTTCACCGTCCAGATCGCCGAGCAGGTGGTAAGCCGCGGCGCGCCACGCCCAGTACTGCGGAGAGAGCAGGTTGATCCCGCGGTCCGGATCGGTGCTCTCGAGCGCGTCAAGAGCGTCCCGCGGCCGGAGGAGATAGCAGGCGGAGATGGCGACGAGCAGGGGCATCTCCGCCGAGCCCGGGCTGAGGCGAGCGAGCTCGCGCGACGCGACGAACCGCGCGACGAAATCTCCATTCAGATCGGCGGCGAACAGATCGAGCGCGGCGCGCTCGGCGCGACCGAGCGATTGGCGGCGCAGCTCGAGGGAGCGCACGACCTCGGCGAGGTCGCCCCAGCGCCTGTGGACGTCGAGCACGTAGGCGCGCATCAACAGCGGCGCCGAGTAGGTGCTGTCGCTCGCTCGTGCGCGCGCCAGCTCGGCGAACACGGCGGTCGTGTCGGCGGGTCGCGAGAAATACATCTCCCATGCGTGGCTCGTCCGCTCGAACGCGTCTATTGAAGGGGGTGCGACCAGCGATGTCGTGGCCGCACCCGCCCGCGAGTCGGTCGACGCCGCCAACGCCGCGGTCAGCCGCACCGCCAGCGCCTCCACCAAGGCGCCCGACTGCCCGCGCGATGCACGCAACGGCCCGACTACCCGCACCACAGTCCGTCGGGTTGCGTCGGAGATCGTCGCCGAGATGGCGAGAGAGTCGCCCTGCAGATAGTAGCTGCCGGCGAGCACCGTGCCGGCGCCCGTCTCTTCGGCCAGGGCGACCACCTCGTCTCGCGGCCGAAAGAAGGGTGGCAGTCCGGCCACCAGCCGTGAGGCGATCATCGACGTGCGCGCGTCGACGACCTCGAAGTTCGCTTCGAGCAACCGCCGCGAGAGCCAGTCCGCAGTGAGCTCGCCGAGCGGATCGAGGGTGGAGTCGCCCGTGCGGTTCGTGAACGGCGCGACCACGATCCGGCGCGGCGCGAGCGACATCGTGCCTCGGGTGAGCACTGTGCGCAGCGACCGGCCCGTGTCGCCCGACATGACCGGTAGCCCGAGCAGCACTGCCGCTGTCGCCACGACCGCTCCCCCCGCCACGGCGAGCGGCCAGCGCCGGCGCCGGCGCGTAACCGCCGGCACGAGTTCGACGTCAACGGGCGTGGCCCTCTCTACGGCTCGAGCGCCTAGCGTTACCTGGTCGGGAATATCCGGTGGCGGTGCGCTGCGCGGAGCGACTCGAGCGGCGGCTTGCCAGGTTCCCGAACGAAGCTTCGCGGCCAGCTCCAGCACGGCGGCATCCGGCGCGCATTCCAGCTCGGCGCGCACGAGCTCTTCGTGCACGCTCGCGTAGCGCACCGCGCCGGTGAGGTCGCCCGACTCCGCAAGTGCGGTCATCAGCTCGACGGCGATCCGACCGTTCACCGGGTCGCGCGCGGCGGCATGGCGCCACAACGCTGCGGCGTCCCCCTGTCGTCCGTCGCTCGACGCGGTGCGCGCCAGGCGCTCGCAGGCCGATAGGTAGGCCGATTGGAGGCGCGCTCGTTCAGCGTCCGCCCACCGGTCGAACTCGGGCGCATTGCGCACGAACACGCCGTCCAGGAATGCACCGCCATACAGGGCGACGGCCGCCGCGTCGTCGCCGCGAGAGATGGCGTCGTCGAACTCGCGCACGTCGCTCGCGACCGCGGTGGCGTCCAGCACCAACGCCGCGGTCCCCGCGATCGCCGCGTCCGTTCCGAGATCGCGGCGGATGGCGTACACCGCCTGCTTGAGCGCGTGACGGGCGCGATCGGTGTCGCTGTCCGGCCAGAAGCAGGCGAGGAGCTTGTCGCGCGCCACCCCCGACGGGCCGGCCACCGCCAGCACCGCGAGCAGCGCGAGCCGGCTTCGCTGGTTCGCCGCCGCCGCGACCGGTACGCCGTCACCGACCAACGACAGTCCGCCGAAGGTGATCAGGCGGTACATGCGGACACCCGGGACGTCGCGAGGGGAAATGGCACCAGGAAGACTGGTCCACCGGTCTTCGGACTGCCAGAGCCTGGTCCGGTGACTGCCCTGTGACCGGGCGCTGACCTCGCCCCCTGATACTGTCGGCGTTCGATACCGCTCGCAGCACGCCGACACCATCTCATGGAGCTTCTCTCATGCGTCACTCCGCTACTCTCCTGCTCGCATTCGCTCTCGCTGCCCC
>JBDSDB010000095.1:0-12165 GCA_039920785.1 Gemmatimonadaceae bacterium | reverse complement strand
ACCCTTCGGATGTGACTCAAGTGGCCGTTCTGCCTGCGAAATGCGGACAGGGCTGGGACGCCCGCGCCGTCCCGAGCCCCGGGCAGAACAGATGCAGGAGTGCGGGACCCTCGTGGTGGCCGCAGTTTGCCGAGCCTCGACCACCATGCGACATGTGACCGCCGGCTTTGTCTGGTAGTGGGTGCGCCATCAGCACGCCCGATGTCAGCACGAGTGCCAGCGCTGCGACGGCGGCGATGATCGAACGGCGCGTCACGTGCGTGAGCATCGGCACGTCCTCTCCCGCCAGGCGGCGGACGCGGCGCTCGATCATGTCCCCCTGCGCGAAGCCGACGGCACCGGAGAAGTCCTGTGCCCACGCGTGACGCTGACGACTCCATTCGGCGACCGAGACGATCGCCGAAGCGAGCACCAGGGGCGAAGTGCCGGCAGCGCGATCGTCCGCGTCGATCTCGGCCTCGTCCGCCATGTCGGCTGCCAAACGCGACAGCGCTGGGAGCCAGAACAACGTGCGTCCGAGAAAGCGGAACATCGAGAGCCGAAGGGGATCGCGCCGTGCAACGTGTGCCCCTTCGTGCGCGATCAGAGCAGCCAGTTCGGCGGAGCTGAGCGATCTGGTAAGCTGCCGCGACAGATAGATCGACGGTCGCCACCACCCGGCGGTGAAGGCCGGGTTCGCGGAGTCGTCGACGATCCAGATCAGGTCTGGCTCCACGCCGGCCGCTCGCGCCGCTACCCAGATCGGATCACCGGACTCGGCGCGGGCGAGCACGAATGCCCGCAACGACGAGTGAAGACGTTGCCAGGCGCGGAGACGATCCCATGTGGCGTACAGCACGCCGACGATGACCAGCACGTGAAAGACTTCGTGCACCGGAGCGAGGAGAACATGCAGCGCGACGAGGCACAACTCGCCGATGCGGTCGGTGCCACGCAGGAGCGTCTCACCACTTCGCATGAGGTGATGTCCGAATACCGGACTGGTGCTCAGCACGATCAGAACGCCGATGCTCAGCAGAAGCGTTCGACGCCGCGCATGCTCACGCGCTGCCAGGGGCTTCGAGAGATATTCGCTCGCGTGGCGGCTCACTCTCGCTCCTGGCTCCGCAGGCGCCGGCGAATGAGGCGACCCAGTTCGGCGAGCTTCTCGGGATCACGTTCGGCGAGCACGTCGACGAAGGACGCCGCCACGGCGTCCTGGTCGAACGACAGGACGCCTTCGACGACGCGGCGCGAGGCGAGGGCCATGAACGCCTCCTCCGTCATTCGCGGTGCGAAGTGCAACAGGTCGTCGCGCTTGGCGCGGGCGAGCAAGCCCTTCTCGACGAGCTTGTTGAGCACCGTAATGACGGTCAGGAGCGCGACGTCGTGCTCACTCGCGACCCGCTCGTGCACCGCGCGGGCAGAGACGGGGCGCCCCAGATCCCAGGTGGCGCGCATGACACGCGCCTCGAGATCGCCGAGGACCTTGCTGAGTCCTTGCGCAGAAAGACGGACTGTGTCCTGAAGACGCGGCCCCTGGGACTTCGCACCTCTCTTGCCCGTTCGCTTCACGTCGCCTCCACGGGGTCACGCGAGAATCGTTGCACCGCACGAGCCTGTGCTCACGCGGAAGCGTCGCCGTCAGGGGAGAAACGTATCATGTTTTATGCCCAGTAAAAACTCCAGCACGCCGTTTGCTTCCCGCCACAGCAATGCTCGCTTGGTCGCAATGCGAGCTGAAAACGGAGCCGAAGAGACCCGCGGCGTTGGCGGGCGGGCGGCGGGCGGCTCTCCCGACACACGCCCGAAGCGGCCTCAGGTCGATGCGCGTTCCAACGGCCAGTCGCTCGCACCGATCGGCAGTGTCACGGCGAAGGTGCTTCCCAACCCGACTTCGCTTTCGGCCGTAAGCGTGCCCCCCATCGCCTCGACGAGCCCGCGCGAGATCGCGAGGCCGAGCCCGACCCCGTCTTTCGGCTGATTCAACGCGCGGCCGACCTGGATGAATGGACGGAAGATCGATTCCAGCATCGCTGCAGGGATGCCGATCCCCGTATCGCGCACGCGGAGCTGCACCGTCCCGCTCAGCTCCACACAGGACACATCGATCTGCCCGCCCGGAGGGGTCGCCCTGATGGCGTTCGTGACCAGGTTCACGAGCACCTGATGCAACCGGTCGGCATCGCCGATCACCGTGAGTGTGGGGTCCAGCACTTCGGATGCATAACGCACCTGCTGCGCGTCGAGATCGAGCGGGAGCGCCGAGGCGAGACCCTCGAGCACCGGCGCAAGCCGCACCGTCTCGCGACGGACATCGAGCTTGCCCGCTTCCAGGCGCGCGAAGCTCAGCAGATCCTCGATGAGCATCGTGAGCTGATGCTGGTTTCGCTTGATGCGCGAGAGATCCTCGTGCTGCTGCGGGGTGAGGGTCCCACGAATGCCCAGCTCCCAGAGCTGTAGCAGTCCCGCGATCGCGTTCAACGGTTGACGGAGCTCGTGACTCACGGTGCGGAGGAACTCCGACTTCGCCGCGTTCGCCGCCTCGGCCTCCTCGAGCAGCCGAGCATGCTCCACGGCGTTCGCGGCTCTCCCCGCGAGGTCTTCAGCGAGCCGTCGATCGACATCGTCGAACCGTCGGCCGGTCGTCGCGGCGCAGAGCGTCAGCGTCCCCAACACGCGATCGGCGACGACCAGCGGAATGATCATCACTGAGGACACGCCCAGTGCGCGGATCAGGGCAAGGTGTCGTGCGTCGCGGGTGCCAGCGACGAGCATGTCATCGGAGACCACCGGAAGCACGACTGACTCGCCGTCCAGGGCACTCGTGACGGCTCCCCAGAATCCGTCCCGAGCATCGGGCGGGTAGAGGCGCCGATATTCCTCGACGATCACCGCCTTGTCGGGGTCGTGATGCAGGATCTCGACGCGACGCAGGTCTGCGGCATCCTTGCCGCTGAATCGTTCCACCAGATCCACCGCGCACCAATCGCCGAGCCGCGGGATCACAGCCTGCGCCAGGTGCTTGAGGGTGGTTTCCTGGCTCCGTGACGAGACCAGCAGCCGACTGGCCTCGGCGAGGAAGCTCGAGGCCTCCTGCTGTCGCCGGCGGTCGGTGATGTCCTGAAAGTATACGATGACGCCGCCGTCATCCGCCGGATATGCGCGCATGGCCAGCCAGCGACCAGTGATCGTGCCGTACGCTTCCAGCTCATGCGATCGTCGTTCGGCGATCACCTTGCGCAGCAGGTGCACGAATGGCGAGTCGCTCGCGCCGGGAAGCGTGGTGATGTCCCGGCCTGTGAGTGCATCTCGCGCCACCCCGAACATCGCGGCCGCTCGCGTGTTCACGTACGTCATCCTGAGCTGGGTGTCGACCGTCGCGAAGCCGTCCGTGATCGCCTCGACGATGCTTTCGCTGCGTTGACGCTCCCGCCGCTCCGCTTCGAAGGCGCGGATGCGGGCAATGGCCTGCGCGCCCTGTGCCGCGAGGGTGAAGAAGAAGTCCTGGTCGTCGTCGTCGAACGCCTGTGGCTCGGCGAACGTGAACGACATCGCCGCGATCGCCTCGTCGCCGACCCGGAGCGGGACGGTCGCGAGCGCGCTGCGGCCGACGCTGTCCCACACGCCGCGTAAGGCGGGATAGCGAGCGAGCAGCCCGTCCGGCCCCTCCCGCTGACGGAGGAAGATCGGCGCGTTCGTGCGGAGGCACTCTGCCGTCGGGCTGTCACGACTGATCGGGAAGCGCGCGTAGTCCGCCTTGAGCGACCCGGGCAGCCCTGTTTCCTCGAGCATGACCGCTTCGTTCGTGCTCGCGTCGCGCAGGGCGAGCATGCCCGTCGCCGCGCCAGTCGCGTGCACCGCTTCGCGCACCACGACCGCGGCGATCTCGTCCATCGTGCGAGCACGGGCAAGCGACGCCGTCAGGCCTTGCAGTTGTCGCGTTCGCAGCGCGGATGCGTCTGCGACGATGCGCGCCTGCCCGAGCTCGGCGTTGGCGAAGCGAAGCTCCTCGTTCGTTTGCTCGAGTTCCTCGCCGATCGCCTGGGCTTCCTCGATCTGCTGCTCCAGCTCGATCGCCTGCCCCTGGAGTTGCTCGGCGCTCGCGGCGAGCGCCGCCTCGGCAGCGAGACGCTCGGAGAGGTCTCGCAGGATCGCCGAGAAAATCCGCTGGCCATCGGAGACGAACTCGCCGAAGGAGATCTCCACTGGGAGCTCGCGTCCGTCCCGAGTAAGGATGGGCAGCCGCACCGCTTGCCAGGGGATGTGTCGCGTCCCCGTCTCGAGGTAGCGCGCCATCCCGGCGCGGTGCCTGGTGCGATAGGCCTCGGGCATGAGCCGGGTGAGGCTCGTGCCGAGCAACTCCGGCGCGCCGTACCCGAACAGGCGCTCGCCCGCGGGATTGACGGAGAGGATCACGCTCTCGGCGTCGATCGTCACGATCGCGTCGGTCGCGTTCTCCGCGAGCACGCGATAGAGCTCGCCCGCATCGAGGACTGGATTGTGCGTCATTCGTGGAGGACGGTCCAGGTGCTGGAAGTACGGTGCCGTACATCGGACTTGGTCAAGCTGCAATGGCGCGGGTGAGGAAGGAAGCGCTGCTGCCCCCTGGCCGCGGCCCTTACCGCCGCTCAGCTTCTTCAGCGTAACTTCCCCCTCCCGCCCGCTGTCTGCCCTTCCGCTGTGACGCCCCTGATGAATACAGCTGCCTCGGCGCATGGCGCCCAGCTCGCGACGGTGCTGTCTGATCGGCTACGACGTGCGCGCACCGATCTCGTCCAGCGGTGGCTCGAGCGGATCATGGCACGGGTGGCCCTCAGCCCGGGGAAGATCTTTCCGAGCGAGGAGCTACTGAATCACGTACCCCTGCTCGTCGACGGCATCGCCGACTATCTGGAGAATCCCACGCGGCAGCTCGACGTCGAGCGGCCCGTGACCGCCAAGGCGATGGAGCTGGGCGCGCTGCGCCACGAGCAGGGATTCGATGCGCACGAGATCCTCAAGGAACAGGAGATTTTCGCCGGCATCGTGTTCGCCTTTCTCACCGATGTCATCGACGAGATCGACGTGACGTGGTCCGGCCGCGACCTCGCCCTCTGCTGGCAGCACGTGTCCCAGGCGATGGAGCTCATCCGCCAAGCGACGATGACTCATTTTCTTCGCCTCTCGGCGCAGCAGGTCAACGAGCGGGAGGACCGGCTGCGTCGCTTCAATCGCATGGTGGCTCATGAGCTCAAGACCCGTGTAGGCGCGATCCGCGGCGCGGCCGCGCTGCTGCCGGAGCCCTGGCTCGACGCGCCACAGCGCGAGCGGTTTCATCAGATGATCCGGGAGAACGCGGAAGGATTGCAGCATGTGCTCGAGAATCTCGAAGCGCTGTCGCGGATAGAGTTCGACAGCCGCAGGCAGCGCAACGTGCTCTTGCCGCAGGCGGCGGCCGAAGCCGTGCGCCAGCTTCGCGAAGCCGCGACGGTGCGCCTGGTGTCGATCGAGATCGATGCGGACCTCCCGGCGGTGGAGGTCGACGCGGCGGCCGTGGAGCTGTGTCTCGTCAACTATTTGTCGAACGCCATCAAGTACTCGGATCCCTCGAAGTCGGCTCGGTGGGCTCGCGTCACCGGCACGTTCGAAGCGGGTACGGTCATCAGCAGTGGTGCGTTGACGGTGCGGGTCACCGACAACGGAGTCGGAGTCGCCCCGGATGCGCGCGGCCGGCTCTTTGAACAGTTCTATCGCGCGCACGAGGGAACGATCACCGACGTATCGGGCACCGGTCTCGGACTGAGTCTCGTTCGCGAGACCGTCGAGTCACTCGGCGGTCATGCGTGGGTCGAGTTTCCTACCGGTGGGGGCGCGACGTTCGCGTTTTCGCTTCCGTCGCGTCGCGATGAGGACGCGGCGGCAGCCGGGACGCGGCGCGTGGAGGGGGGAGCGAGTTGAATCGAAGGCCCTTCGCGCACGGCAACGAGACGCGACGGGCGTTTCGTCGAGGAAAGTCTCACGGCTGTGCGCGCACCGTCAGGTAAACGCTTCGCCCTGTCGACGGGAGAATCCCGGGTCCCGGGTACTCGTCCGTCCGTCGCGTGAAGTAGCGGCGATCCGCGAGGTTGTTCACGCCACCCTGCAGCCGCCATCCGTGCGGGAGGCCGAGGGTGGCCGAGAGGTCGAGCACGGTGTAGGCGGGAATCGTCCCCACGACGGCGTCGTCGCTCCGCGCGGTATTGTCCGCGTCGCCGAATGCCATGCTCGTGTGGCTCGTGAGAAAGGTGGTCGAGATGGGACCGCGCGCGAGCGTCACGCCCACGCGCTCGACGGTGCGCGGTGCATACTCCACGCGGTTCCCCCGTACCTCGCTGCTCGTGTAGTGCGCGTCGGTGAGTGCGAGGGAGTTGAAGATGGTGAGCGTGCCGACCCCCGTCGGTGCGGCAATGGGTGTCGCCTCGAGATAGCTTTCAAGTCCTTGGTGCACGCTGTTTGCCACGTTCGTGCGCTCGGTGAACGTCACGCCCCTCTCGTCTGTGCGCGTGCGCAGCCCCACCCGATCATCGTAGTTCAGATGGAAGACGCCGATGTCGAACCGCATTCGGTCGGCGGCGGCGGTACCGCGCCACCCGAGGTCGACACTCGCTCCTCGGGAGTCGCGCATCGCCGGATCGATCCGCGACACACCGCCGATCGGGGTGAGGATCGTGTAGTCGAGCGGCCGATATGCCTGGGCTACGTTCGCGTATACCGAGGTCGTGCTGCTCGCGAGCCAGCTCGCGCCGACGCCGAAGAGCGGCAACGTGCGTGACTTCGCCTGCGGCGCGAACGTCGTATCGGTGTACCCCGCCGCGGTCGAGCGCAGGTGTTCGATTCGTACCCCCGGCGCGAGCGACAGTCGCGTGCCGACGTGCACCGCGTTCTCCGCCCAGAGGGCGACGTTACGGGTCGTGAACTGGATGTCGTACTCGTAGCTTGCGCCCCGTGCGAGCGAGAGGTCGAAGTCGGCACCAGTTGTCCCCTCTCCTCCGCCCTGACGGTGCATCCGCCCCTCGAACCAACGCAGCCCGGTCGCGAGCGTAGAGGGCAGGCCGGCGAGCGAGTACTCGGTGAGTGCCCGCAGCTCCTCGGTAACATTGCGGAACCCTTCCGCCTCGACTTCACGGTTCACGAACTCCCCGTTCGACGGATCGCGCTCGTCGAGCGATCCCGGTCCGCCGTCCTCGTTGCGCCACACGAGCGAGCGGCCGCTGCGCAGGAATGACGTCACGCTCTCCACGCGGGTGCGGCGCGACGGCGTCCACGTCAGCGTTGACGTCGTGACATTCCACGGCGAGGTGAGCCAGTTTCGCGCGCGGAACGACTGGCGCGCTCCTGCTTCGAACTGCTGGTCCGAGAGGCCACCGGGCATGTGAATCCGGTTGCGCAATCCCGAGTAGTCGAGCGTGGCGGTGAGCGTGGGCGAGAGCACCGCACTAACCGTTGCGTAGCTGCTCGTCTGCTGAAAATCACCGTTCGGCCGCCACCCCGACTGCGCCTTGCGCTGCAGAGCGCCGAACCAACTCACCGCTCCGTTCCCACCGCTCAGTGATCCGAATGTGTTGTTCAGCCCATTGCTGCCGCCTGTTTGCTGGAGCGTCAGGGC
Source organism: Gemmatimonadaceae bacterium (assembly GCA_039920785.1). Classification (GTDB taxonomy): domain Bacteria; phylum Gemmatimonadota; class Gemmatimonadetes; order Gemmatimonadales; family Gemmatimonadaceae; genus AG11. The sequence goes on along the minus strand of JBDSDB010000095.1, from coordinate 4,559 downwards.
GAGGCGCCGCGAAAGGCTGCCGCGTCGCATGACGTAGTTCACGAGCCCACCGAACTGTGGCCCGAACTGGAGTGCGCTCGCGCCGCGCACGATCTCCACCCGCTCCACCGCCTCGAGTGGTGGTAAATAATAAGTCTCTGGATAACCGTACGGATCCGCCGCAATGCCGACACCGTTCTGGCGCACGTTCATTTCGACCGACTGCGTCGGATTCAGCCCGCGCACGGCGATCCCGTTCGACGGGAATCCGCCCCCCTCCGTCTCGGCCACGACGAGCCCGGGCACGCGTCCAAGCACCTGGCGAGCCACGTTCTGCGCGGCATTCGCCCCCATGCTGTCGACAAAAACGACCTCGGTCTTCTTGCCAATGAGCAGCAGCGTGCCGTGACGTTCCGGAAGGAAGGAGATCGTACGTGGCGCCGTACTCGCCGTGACCCGCATGGCGAGCAGTCGCTGCACCGAGTCCCGCGCCGACGACGCCGTGCTGGCGGAGTCTTGTGCATGCGCCACGGAGGTGGCGAGCATGAGGACGCCGATGGGAAGCGGCAGAAGATAGGCTCGGAGCAACATAGGACGCACGACTGTCTCGAACGCGAGGTGAAAGTGGGCCACAACTCAGGACTTCGGTAATTCCGAGCATTCTAGTCGGAATTACTGAGAAATCAACGGGGAAGGATCGCTGTAGCTTTCGGGACCCTGAGCGGGACGTCTCGGGGGCAGGGCTCGGCGGCCGCAGAGCCTAGTCGCCAAGATTCCTCTCGTCCCCTTCTCACGACGGCCCACCATGGCGAACGTGTCCGAGTCTCACGGAACGGGAATGGACGCCTCCCGTCGGTCGCTCGTCCGACGCGGTCTCGCTCTGAACTATGCGACCATCGGGTACAACTCGCTCGAGGCGATCGTCGCACTCGTGGCCGGAGCAGTGTCCGGCAGCGTCGCGCTGGTCGGCTTCGGTCTCGACAGTGTCATCGAGGTGACCGCGAGCGGAGCCGCGCAGTGGCGGCTTCGCGCAGATGTTAGGCCCGAACAGCGTGAGCGCGCGGAGCGGTTGAGCCTCCGCATCATCGGTTGGTCGTTTCTCGTGTTGGGCGCCTACGTCGCCTACGACAGTGCCATGGCCCTGTGGCGTCGCGAGGTGCCCGACCGCAGCGTGGTTGGCATCGCCATCCTCGCGCTCTCCGCGATCGTGATGCCAGTGCTCGCCCGCGCGAAGCGCACCGTCGCGCGGGCGATGATGAGCCGCGCGCTCGAAGCGGATGCGGCCCAAACTTCTCTCTGCGCCTACCTCTCGGTCATCGCGCTGGCCGGGGTCGCGCTCAACGCGGTGCTTGGGTGGTGGTGGGCCGATCCAATGGCGGCGCTCGGCATGGTGCCCATCATCGTCAAAGAAGGACTCGAAGGCGTACGAGGCCAGCGGGCCTGCGCCGATGAGTGCTGTTAGCGGGCGAGCATCTCGTCGGCTGCTGGTCGGATGAGCCTGTCGCGATCGGCATCCGCATCGCGCAGCGCGGCCCGCGCCACCTCGCGCTCCCTCCAGAGCGAATAGATCGCCGGAATGACGGCCAGGGTGAGCACCGTCGAGGTGAGCATGCCACCGACCATCGGCGCCGCGATGCGCTTCATCACGTCGGCGCCCGTGCCCTGGCTCCAGAGGATCGGCACCAGGCCGGCCATGATCGCCGTCACCGTCATCATCTTGGGCCGCACCCGCTCGACCGCGCCCTCCTCGATGGCGGCATCGACATCGGCGCGTCCACGAAGCTCGCCGCGCGCACGACGTTCGTTATAGGCGTGGTCGAGGTAGAGGAGCATGATCACTCCCGTTTCGGCTGCCACGCCCGCGAGGGCGATGAAGCCGATGGCGACCGCGACGCTCATGTTGTAGTCGAGAAGCCACAGAAGCCACACGCCGCCGACGAGCGAAAAGGGCAGCGAGAGCATCACGATGACGCTCTCCGTGACGCTGCGGAAGTTGAAGTAGAGCAGACCGAAGATGATCGCGAGCGTGATCGGCACGACGATCCTGAGCTTCTTACCAGCTCGCTCCATGGCCTCGAACTGCCCCGACCACTCCAGCCGATACCCCGTCGGCATTGCGAGTTTCTGCTCGAGCAGATGTCTGGCTTCGGCGACGTAGCCCCCGACGTCACGCCCCTGCACGTCGACGTACACGATGTTGTTGAGCGAGGCATTCTCCGACTTGATCAGCGTGGAGCCCTTTACCACGCCGATGCGCGCCAGCTCGCCGAGCGCGACCTGCGCACCGGACGGCGTCGCCACCAGGACGCTGGCGATCTGGTCGGGGCTCGCGCGCAGCGCGCGCGGGTAGCGAACGAGGACCGAGTACCGCTCGCGCCCTTCGATCACCTGTCCGACGTCCATGCCGCCGGCTGCCGTCGCCAGCGCCGTCTGCACGTCGCCGGTGGTCATCCCGTAGCGCGCCGCCGCGTCACGGTCGATCGTGACGTCCAGGTACTTCCCCCCGACCGCTCGTTCCGAAAATACGGTGTTCGTCCCGCGCACCGCCGGAAGGATCCCCTCGATCTCCTTCCCGATCATATCGAGCGTATCGAGGCTCGGACCGAACAGCTTGATCCCCACGGGAGTCTTGATCCCGGTCGCCAGCATGTCGAGCCGGTTCTTGATCGGCATCGACCACATGTTGCCCACGCCCGGCGTCTTCACCGTCGCATTCGCTTCGGCGACGATGGAGTCGTAGCTCACGCCTGGGCGCCACTGCTTCTTGTCCTTGAGGATGGCGATCGTCTCGATCATCGACATCGGCGCCATGTCCGTCGCCGACTCGGCGCGCCCGATCTTGCCGAGCACCATCTGCACCTCGGGGATCGTCGCGATGGCGGCGTCGCGCTGCTGAAGAATCTGTTTCGCCTGCGTCGCCCCCACGCCTGGGAAAAGTGACGGCATGTCCATGATCGACCCTTCGTTCAGTGGCGGCATGAACTCGCTTCCCACGCGCGACCACGGGAAGAGCGTCGCGACGAGGAGCACGCCCGCCACGGCGATCGTCGGCCAGCGATGCCGGAGGACGAGCTCGATCACCGGCCGGTAGAGTCGGATCAGCACTCGGTTGACCGGGTTCGCCGCTTCCGGCTTCACCCCCTTTCTGATGAACAGCCCCATCATCACCGGCACGAGCGTGATGGAGAGGAGCGATGCCGCCGCCATGGACAGCGTCTTGGTCCACGCGAGCGGCTTGAAGAGCCGCCCCTCCTGCGCCTCGAGCGCGAAGACGGGGATGAATGAGACCGTGATGATGAGGAGCGAGATGAAGAGCGACGGGCCGACCTCCTTCGACGCGTCCACGACGAGCTCCCAGTGCGTGCGCGGGTTGCCCTCCCGGTCGTTCCGCTCCATGTGCTTGTGGAGGTTCTCGACCATCACGATGGCCGCGTCGATCATCGCCCCGATCGCGATCGCGATCCCACCGAGCGACATGATGTTCGCGCTGAGCCCCAGCGCGCGCATGGCGAGGAGCGCCATGAGGATCCCGATCGGCAACGTGAGAATTGCGACCAGCGCGCTCGGCGCATGGAGCAGGAAAATCACCGTCACGATGGCGACGATGATCGACTCTTCGATGAGTTTCCCGCGAAGCGTCTCGATGGCGCGCTCGATCAGCCCTGAGCGATCGTAGCCGTCGACGAACGTCACCCCTTGCGGGAGCGCCTTCTCGACCTCGGCCATCTTGGCCTTCACTCCCTCGATGACGTCGAGCGGGTTCTCGCCGTAGCGCATCACCACCCATCCGGTCACGATCTCGCCCTTACCATTCAGGTCCGCGATGCCGCGTCGGATCTCGGGCCCGATCTGGACGGTGGCGACCTCGCCGACCGTGATCGGCGCACCACCGGCGCTTGCGCCCAGCGCGACCTTGCGGATGTCGTCCAGCCTTTGAAACCGGCCGCGCCCGCGGATCACGTACTCCGAGCCACCCATCTCGAGCACTCGGCCACCGACGTCCTCGTTGGACGCGCGCACGGCGTCGCTGACTCTGGAGAGTGGGATGCCGTAGGCCAGCAGCTTCGCGGGATCGACGTCGACCTGGTACTGCTTCTCGAAGCCGCCGAATGACGCGATCTCCGCAACCCCCTTCACGGCGGTGAGCGCCGGCCGCACGGTCCAATCCTGAAGGCCACGCAGCTGCGCGAGATCGAGCCGCCCAGTCGTGTCGGCGAGGATGTACTGCATCACCCAGCCGACACCGGTTGCGTCCGGGCCGAGCATGGGCATGGCGCCCTGTGGGAGCTTGCCCGTCACGCCGTTCAGGTATTCGAGCACGCGGGAGCGTGCCCAGTACAAGTCCGTTCCGTCTTCGAACACGATGTACACCGCCGAGAGACCGAACTGCGACATGCCGCGCACGAACTTCGTGTGCGGCACCTTGAGCAGCTCAGCGGAGAGCGGATACGTGACCTGATCTTCGACGGTCTGCGGCGCCTGCCCTGGCCACTGCGTCATGACGATGACCTGGACGTCGGACAGATCGGGAATCGCGTCCACGGGCGTGCGAAACATCGCCCAGATGCCGGCGAGCGTGA
>JBDSDB010000094.1:0-8746 GCA_039920785.1 Gemmatimonadaceae bacterium | reverse complement strand
AGATCGAGCGCCGGGTCGAAGACGATGGGATCCCACGGGCTCGCGCCGCCCCCCGCCTTCCACCACTCGCCGGACCACGTCGTCGCGGCGCGCCGCAGCGCGTCTGACTCGAACGGTTTCGACGGATCGCCGGGTACCAGATAGGTGCGCCAGGCCAGCGCCCCGGTGCCCGCGTCGTATGCGGCGAGGAAGCCGCGCACGGCGAACTCCGAACCGGCGTTTCCGATCACCACCTTGCCCCCGGCGATCCTCGGCGCGCCGGTGATGGCGTACGGGCCGTCCTTCGGCGTGGTCTGTACGGTCCACACGGGCGCGCCTGTCGCACGGTCGAGCGCGATGAGCCGGCCGTCGATCGTGCCGACATACACCCGATCGCGATAGAGCGCGACACCGCGGTTGACCACGTCGCAGCAGACGAACTTCGCGTGCTCCTTCGGCACTGCCGGGTCGTAGCGCCAGAGCACCTTGCCGGTGCGGGCGTCGATCGCGTACACCACGCTCCACGCGCTCGTGGTGTACATCACGCCGTCGCGAACGAGGGGCGTCGCCTCGAGTCCGCGCAGGGTTCCCATGTCCACCGTCCACGCGAGTCCGAGTCGCGAGACGCTCGCCTCGTCGACCTGCCGCAGGGGGCTGTGCCGCTGCTCCGAGTAGGTGCGGCCGTAGCTCAGCCATTCGGACGAATCGGCGTCGGCGTCGCGCAGCGCCGCGTCGTCGAGCTCGCGCGCTCGGGTGCAGCCGGCGAGTGCGGCCAGGCAGCCGAGCAGAGTCGACGCAATGAGCGAGCGCGTGGCGGCGGCGCTCATCTCACTGTGAGCCGGTCGAGCATGACAGCGACGCGCGGATCCCTGCGGAGCCGATCGTAGCTGTACAACGCCGGGAACTGCACGACCCAGACATCGTGCCCCGCGATGGCGTCTTTGAGCGTCGCGACCGCCTGCTCGTGGTCGCCGAGCTCCTCGAGCGTCGCCGCGACCGCACCGGTCGAGGGAAGATGGCCCCCCGATCGGGCGCGCATGCTCTCCAGCAGCGCTCGCGCGTCGCGGGCGCGGCCGGCGCGGGCGTAGCAATACGCGAGCACGCCATGCACCTCCTCGGTCTTCCCGGCCGACATCGCCGCGACGCGCGGCTCGAGCAACGCAACCGCATCGGCAGGCTTTCCCATTCCCAGCAACGACAACGCGCGCCAGGGCCAGGCGAGCATGAACGTCGAGTCCATCGAGATCGCGACGGCGGTGACCGAATCGCCTGCGGCGTAACGTCGCTCGAGCAACAGGATCTGCGCCTCCCACGCCCGCGCGACCAGCGATGCCGGTTCCAGCGCCTGTGCGCGTCGCGTCCGTTCGTGCGCAACGGCGTAATCGCCCAATCGGTTGGCGAGCAAACCGTACCACCCCCACGCGGTGGCGAGGGTCGAGTCGAGCGCGATCGCACGCCGAAAACTTCCCTCGGCCTGTCCGACGTCTCCCAACAGCGAGTAGGCGTAGCCCAACGCGGCGTACGACTCCGCGATCGTCGAGTCCATCGCGATTGCCCGCTTCGCCGCTGCTACGGCGCTCGTCAGGATCGGGGTGGAGCTGTCCTGCACATAGGCGGGGAGCACGGCAAGCGCCATCGCCAGCGACGCCTGCGCACGGGCATAGCGCGGATCGCGCGCCGATGCCTGCTCGAAGAGCGCGATCGCCTGATGGAGCGCACGCGCGCCGCGCCGATTGAACAGCAGCTGTCCCTGCAGGAACAGCGCATGCGCCTCGGGGTCACTCGTTTCGGCTACCGGGCCACCAGCACTGGTCGAGCCACGCACCGAGCCTCGCAACGAGCCGAGTAGAGTGCTGGCGACCGTCCGGGCAATCTCGTCCTGAACGGCGAACACGTTCACGATCGGCCGGTCGTACTTCTCGGTCCACCGTACCGCACCGTCGCTCGCCGACACGAGCGTCATGTTGATCCGTAGCTGGCCGCCGGCACGCTGCACCGCGCCCGTGAGCAGCGACGTGACGCCGAGCTCCTTCGCGATGGCGCGCTCGTCGAGGCCTTTCGCCTGAAGTGTCGCGGCGCTGACCCGGCCGATCACCCGCACACCGTTCTTCGCGAGCGCGCGTGTGATCTCCTCGGCCAGACCGATGCCGAAGTAGTCATCCGCCTTATCGCCGCTCAGGTTCGCCAGGGGAAGCACCGCGAGCGATTCCTCGGCGGGTGCAGTCGTCCCCGTCGCTCGTCTGCCTTCGCGAGACAACCACGCCCCCAGCGCCACGAGCATCACCACCAGCGCGATGGCACCTTCGACGACGGTCCTGCGCCGCCGAGATCGAACCGCGGTCTGTGCGGTCGTTGCGGTCGGCGGTGCGGGCGTCGGAATCGTCGCGACGGCATCGAGCGACGCGAGCACCGCGGCGGCCGAGTCGGGCCTGTGCGACGGATCCTTCGCGAGACACTGCATCACCAGCGCGGCGAGCGCCGGCGGCACATTGTCCGACTCCTTGAATGGCGGCGGCGGCTCCATGAGATGCGCCGTTATGAGCGCTTGGGGAGTGATGTGCCGCGCGAACGGATGGGCGCCCGCCAGCAGCTCGTAGACCAGCAGACCCCACGCATACAGGTCCGTGCGGTGGTCCACCGTGTCGGCGACCGCCTGTTCCGGCGCCATGTACGCCGGTGTGCCGATCGAGCCGCCGACCTGCGTGAGCGTCGCGTTGGCGCCTCCACCATCCGTCCGCGCCGCCGTCAGCGCCTTCGCGATGCCGAAGTCCGCGATGAGCGCGTGCCCCTCGTGAAGCAGAACATTCTCGGCCTTGATGTCACGATGGATCACGCCGTGGCGATGGGCATAATCGAGTCCCGACGCGACCTCTCGCGCGAGCCGGACGGCCTCGGCGGTGGACAAGGCGCCGCCGCGAGTGAGACGCCCTCGCAATGATTCCTCGACGGCAACGGGCATCACGTAGTACAACGCCCCGCCGGCCTCGCCCGAATCGTAGAGCGGCAGAATGTTCGGATGATGGAGCGACGCCGCCACGCGGATCTCGCGCAGGAATCGCTCGGCGCCGATCGCCGCGCCAAGGTCGGCGTGCAGCACCTTGATCCCGACGTCCCGGTCGTGCTTGAGATCGCGGGCGAGGTACACCGTCGCCATCCCGCCCGCGCCAAGCTCTCGCACGACGCGATAGCGGTCGGCGAGTGCGGTCGAGAGTCGCGTGGCGGCGTCGCTCACGGCAGAGCTCCTCGGGCGCTGCGCTGCTCGGTCAGGACGGAGCCGAGGCGCGACGCTGGCGGGTCGTGCAGGGGACGGAGGCACGCGCTGAGGCGGCGCGGACATCCGGCAAGGGAGTGCTCATGGGGGTGAGCGAAGTTGCGGCTCGGGCGCACATGCGGCAAGGCCGGCCGCTCGCGGCGTCAGATACAGGTAGCGGGTGCGGCGAACCCCTTCGCACGCGACCGGACACTGCACCACTGCGCTACTCGTCAGCCGACTCCACGCGGAAGCGGATTGGATCGAGCGTGCACCCAGGCACACCCAAACAACGTGATGGCCAGGAACGGGTAAGCGTGGAACGGCAGCGGTTTCGTCAGCGGCGTCAGCGCCCCCCCGCTGAACATGAGAGCAGCAGCTCGGCGACGTTTGCGCAGGCGATGAGCAGCACGAACACCTCCGCGCCGAACCGGATCGAGGAGAAGGGGACCATCATGCTCTCATCGAACGGAGTCTGCGGGAGTCGTCACGGCAGCTGACGGATGCGAATCGCCTGACCGCCGCCCGCCGCGAGCGAGACGGTGAGTCGCGTCGCCGACGTCACCGCTCGCCGCGAGATCGAGACGGGCAGCGGATTGGAGCGCCAGTTCGCGCCCGGCCCATCCGCGTAGATCTCCGCCTCGTACCGCTTGCCGGGCGTCAGGAACTCGAGCGGCACCGTGAAGGTGCGCGCGACCTCGTCGGTGATCGCGCCGAGGAACCAGGTCGGTGCGCCGCGCTGGCGCCGCGCGACGAGCACGTAGTCGCCGACCGCTCCGTCGATCACCCGCGTCGTGTCCCAGTCGACGGCGACGTCGCGGATGAACTGGAAGGCGGGCTGGCCGGCGTAGTTTTCCGGAAGGTCCGCCGCCATCTGGAGCGGCGAATACAGCACGACGTAGAGCGCGAGCTGCTTCGCCAGCGTCGTGCGCGGCCTCGATTGCTCCGGCGCACGCGCGCCCTGCCCCGCGCTCTTCATCAGCAGGTCGAAGATGCCCGGCGTGAAGTCCATCGGCCCTGCGAGCATGCGCGTGAAGAACAGCACCGACTCGTGTTCCGGCGGATTGCCCCCCTCGGCGCCCCACGCGTTGTACTCCTGCCCGCGCGCGCCCTCGCGCGACATCATGTTCGGCCACGTGCGCCGCTCGCCCGTGTCATGGATGGGCTCGTGCGCATCCACCATGATGCCGTAGCGGGCCGCCGTCTCGATCACCTTTCGATGGTGCCTTACCGCGTACTGCCCATAGTGCGACTGCCCGCCGCCGACCGTGTCGGCCACGTAGCCCGTTTTGATCGCGTGGATGCCGAGCGACTGATAGAGCCTGTACGCGTCCCCGAGCTGCCGCTCGTAATTCTCGATGCCGCCGGACGTCTCGTTGTGCGCGACGAGTCCGACTCCCTTCGACTTCGCGTAGGCGGCGAGACCGGGGAGATCGTAGTCGGGATACGGCTTGGTGAACGTGAACGCGTTCTTGTTCTGGATCCAGTCGCCGTCCCAGCCCACGTTCCACCCCTCGACCAGCACGCCCTTGAAGCCGTTCGCCGCGGCGAAGTCGATGTACTTCCGCGTGTTCGCCGTGGTGGCGCCGTGCTTCGGCCCCGATGACCAGGTCATTGTGTTGAGGTGCATCCCCCACCAGATGCCGACGTACTTCTGCGGCGCGATCCAATCCGAGTTGGACAGACGGCTCGGCGGATTGAGGTTGAGCGTGAGCACCTGCGGCTGCAGATCCTGGATGCGGTCGGCGATCTGGATCGTGCGCCACGGCGTGACGAAGGGCGTGCGTCCGCGCACCTTCACGCCGTCCACCCACGGCGCGAGTGCGGCCTTGAGCGTGCGACTCTCCATCCGCGGACCCGCGAGGAACATCCGCGGGTAATCGACGAGGTTCGCCTCGTGGATCACGACGTACGTCCCGTTCGCCATCTTCATCGTGAGCGGCGTCTGCACGCTGTCGAGCGTGCTCACCGGACCCTCCGAGTAGAGCTGTTCGGAGCGATCGAGGCGCGGGCGGTTGGACGCGATCCACCATGCGCTCGCGTTGTCGGCGAGCGTGAACTCGGTGAGCTCGTCGGAGATCTCGTAGTTGGTGAGCGACGGCTGATCGGGAACCTCGTACCGGAAGCCGACGCCGTCGTTGAAGACGCGGAACCGCACGGTGAAACGGCGGGCGGGTGCTTTCGACTCGACGACGTCGACCTGGAGCTCGTTGTGGTGATCGCGCACTCTCGTCACTTCACCCCACGGCTGCGTCCAGGTGGAGTCGTAGGTGGCATGTCGACTGCCGGCGATTTGCAGGCTGCCCAACAGGGTATCGGCGCCCTTGAATGCGAAGCCGAGCTGGGAGGGGGTGACCAGGTTCGCGCCGGCGTGGCGCACGGAATAGCGCAGCGTGCCGCTCTCCAGTGCGATCGTCACCTGGGTCCTCCCATCGGGCGACGCTACGATGAGTGGCGCTTGCGCGGAGAGTGCGTCCGGAGAGAAAGCGAGGAGGAACGCCATCGCCAGCACGTGGAGCGGGGAGGAGTACCGGGTCATGATGTTCTTGGGATGAGAGATACCGAGCCGATGACCGCAATTAATGCGCACATCCCCGAATCGCTACTCTGCGCGTCGGCTTCCTGCGTCCTGCGTCTCGGGATGAGCCGTAGCCAGCCTGCCACCTGATCGAACCCTTGACGGCATCGGCAGTCCACGGCATACTGGTAACTATATGGTTACCAGTAACCGTCGCCTCGACCGCACCTTCTCCGCCCTCGGCGACTCCACGCGCCGCGCGATCCTCGCGCGCCTCTCCCGCGGCGAGGCGACGGTCGGCGAACTCGCCCGCCCCTTCCGCATCTCCAGACCGGCCATCTCGAGGCACCTCCGTGTGCTCGAGCAGGCCGGCCTCGTTCGTCGGGCGCGAGACGGTCGCGTCAACCGCTGCACCTTCGAGGCGAAGCCGATGCGCAATGCCGCCGCGTGGGTCGAGCAGTATCGCGCGTTCTGGGAGGGGCAGCTCGATGCCCTCGCGCGCTTCGCCGAGGCACCAGGCCATGACTGATGTCGCTCCGCATGCGCTGCGCGTCTCGCGCCGCATCCGCGCCTCGCGCGAACGACTGTACGAAGCGTGGACGGCGCCGGAGCAGCTCCGCTACTGGTGGCGCATGGACGGTCCCGGCTGGTCGTTCACCTTTGCCGAGGTCGACCTCCGCGTCGGTGGCGCGTATCGCCTCGCCATGACCGACCCGGCCGGCAACACGCACGTCGCCGCCGGCGTCTATCGCGAGCTCGCACCGCCCGACCGGCTCGCGTTCACGTGGGACTGGGAGAACCCCGCGATGAGCGTGGGCGAAACGCTCGTCGCCATCGAGCTGCGCGACGCTGGCGACGGAACGACCGACGTCGTGCTTACACACAGTCGCTTTCCCAGCGCCGAGCGCGCGACCAGCCACGAGCAGGGCTGGATGCAGCTTTTGGCTCTCGTGGAGGCTCACGTCGGGGAGCCCGAGTCGTGACGATGCGCGGCGACTCGCGCGAGACGAAGCAGCGCCTGATGCGCGACGAGAACGACTCACTCGCCCGACGCATCCGCGCGTCCCTCGCACGGCTCGGCGGCGTCGAGGAGAAGCGGATGTTCGGCGGCCTCGCGTTCATGGTCGACGGCAAGATGTGCGTCACGGTGCGCGACGAGCGCATCATGCTGCGTATCGACCCCGCTGACCACGATGCGGCGGTGGCACGTCCAGGATGCGAGCCGATGGTGATGCGCGGGCGCGAGATCCGTGGCTACGTGCGCGTTGGCGCGTCCGCGCTCCGCACGCACGCGGCCTTCGATCGATGGATGCGGATGGCCATCGAATACAATCCGCGTGCGCCGCGACGGCGCTGACCGATCACCGCTCGGACGGTGCTGCACCACGCAGAGCCGCGCCGGCAGTCTCGCTCCCCGGTCTCCTCTCAGCGCGGCTGACTCGCCGGGGCGGCGGCGGCAAGCGGATCCGTCGAGTGAAATGCGAGACGAGTATACGGCCAGGTTCCGTCGGCTTGCCGTCGGTGGATCTCCAAGAACGTGCCGTGCTCGGTCGCTGGACTACCATCGGCCAGCGCCATCTCGAGTGTGTAGGTGCCGCGCGTGTAGGCGAGGTCCCCGCGTCCGTCGATCTCGTCGAAGTTCACGGTGAAGTTCGTCAACTTCGGAAACGTGCGCACCCACGCGACCGCTGCCGCGCGGCCCGTCATCGGCGCCATGTGTGCTGGCGAAACGATGACGTCGTTCGCCAGCGTGCTCCCCCACGCATCCCAATCGGCCGCAAGCGCGGCCTGCCGATACTTCTCGACCTGCGCCTTGATACCGTCCTTGTCGGCCTGCGACAGACTCATCTCCTGGCGTTGGCAGGCGGCCGCCACGGCCAGAAGGGAGAGTGCCAGGAAAAGCGACCGTGAGCGAAGCATCATCACCCTCTCGGTTGGGGACTCGGTGATCCGATAGTACCGCGCTTGCTTTCGCAGCCGACCTTTCGTTCGCCTCCGTGCGTTCGCGATGCAGCGGCGCGTCGGTCGGTAGCGGGAGAGGAATCGAGGATGCACGATCCTTCCCTCCGGTTATGCGATTTAGGGCTTCCCGCGAAACACCCACGGGCCACGACACGCTTCGGTACGCCGCTCAGAGCTCGGTGAAGACGGAGTCGTGGTGGTGTGCCTCCTTCCACGATCCATCCGTCTGCCGCACCCAGATCTCGGTCGTCCGCCTGCGGCGGGCATCGACTCTGCCGTCGCCGCGCGTGACGCTGCCTCCCAGGTAGAACGTCGCCACTGCGACGTCACCATGCATCTGGATTTCGAGCTCCTCAACGGTCCAGTGAGGTCGCCACGCGCGCACGATCTGCATGAACGCCTCGGTTGCTTCACGCGATCCCCTGCCAGAGAGCCGCGGCGCCACTTCCGTTCCGAAGACAGTGAGGTCGGGGGTGTGCTGACTGATGATCGTCGTGCTGTCCATGGCATTGATGGCATTCCAGTGCTTCGCGACCGCCGCCTTCACCGCGGCACGATCGGCCGACGTATCACGGGCGGGAACGGTCGCCAGCTCGTCCCTCCCCGGTGACCCCGCTCCCGCACCGCGCTCGATGTCCGCGCGGTATGTCCTGGTAGCGGGCACCGTCGCCTCCCCATGCACCAAGGACCAGCGCAATTCCGATGCGGGGTACGAACAGTTCGCGATTACGATGGCGAGTGGTACGCTGAAGCAGCGAGGATGCATGATCCTACCCTCCGCGAGCATGCGCTCGCTGTGACCTGCGCGTGACGACGGGTGGAAGTGGCCTTCCAACGACCGCTCGTCTGGGGGGCGCATCGCCCTCGAGGCGGGCCCGGTTCGGTGCCGGGCATTGACTATGGAGGGATCGGCCCGTCGACGCAAGCGAACCCCGTCTCGTTGCCCGCCCCCCCGAACTCGATCCCGACCTGCACGCGGTGGAGCAGCACATCGTGGCTGGCGGGGTCGATCCTCAACCACTCATCTGACGTCCACG
>JBDSDB010000093.1:0-9369 GCA_039920785.1 Gemmatimonadaceae bacterium | reverse complement strand
TCACGAACTCCGGCAAGGATGCCCGGACGAGCAGCGTGTTCCAACTGTTCTACTATCCGCGCGACTGGGGATTCGACGTCGGTGAGGGAGGCGGGTGGGGACTCATCCATCCTACCGACTGGTTTCTCGCCAGCTACCAGGCGGGCGACTATCGGAAGGATGCGGGCTACATCAGCGGCGGCTGCAGCGTCAGCGGTCGTTGCGTCGCGGCATTCGCCGACGGCCCGATGCCCTTCAAGTACCGGAATAGCGACGGCGGCGCGAACTGGACGAAGGGCGATGTCGACGTGCCGCTCTACCGGTTCGCGGAGGCGTACCTCCTCAACGCCGAAGCGCAGAACGAGCTTGGCAACACGGCGGAAGCGATCCGCAACCTCAACGTCCTGCGCGCGCGGGCTCGACAGGGCACGGGTGCGGAGCGCCGCGCGAGTCCTGCCGGTTACGCCGGCCCAACAGACCGCGCATCAGTGCGTGAGGCCGTGTACATGGAGCGGGCATGGGAGCTCGCCTTCGAGGGAAAGCGCTGGTACGATCTGGTGCGGCGCGATACCGAAGAGCCGGGCTACTGGATGACCAGCCTGCGGTCGCACGATCCGAACTCCGAGACGCTCCGTCCACTCGCGACGTTCAAGAAGCGGTTTCCGATCCCGAGCGCGCAGATCAACGTGAACCCGGCGCTCACGCAGAATCCCGGTTACTAGCGGTACGCCGGCCCGGCTTCGTCCTCGCCGGCCACCGCCCACCGGCCACCGTTCACGGAAGGTCACCTTCGCTGGCGACGTCGTGGCGGTGGACCGCCTCGCCGCGGCGATTTTCACGGACGGCAGAGTCCAGAACACTCGCTCACGCGCGTGACGGCGAAGACGCCGATCCTGTTCATTTACAGCAGGTGAGACAAAACGATCACTTCGCGAGCCACTTCGTTCGCGGACGCCACGACGCTCTTGGCCGTTCCGTGCTCGCACACGAAGACAACGGTCTGTGAATCGGTGTCGCATGGTGCGCGCGAGTCGTAGCTCCCACTCGGTCACGGCGCTGGTTCATAGATCCGAAGCACCGGTTTTCCACCGACGTTCTCGAGGGGGAGGTACAGGCGATGCGTTCTCGGATCGACGGATACCGTGTGCGCGTGCGGCGTGCGAATCTCGCCGACGGGCCTGAGGGTCGTGCCGTCGAGCCAGAATGCGGAGAGGACTCCACCCTCCGCGGCGACGTACAACCGCCGCCATGCAGGATCCCATGCCAGCACATCCGGCGTCGGTCCTACCTTGTGCTGCGCGAGCACCTTCATCGTGCGGAGATCGATCACCTGAAGCGTCGCGTTGCCCTGGGACGTCACGAACGCAAGCCGCCCCTCCTCGTAAAGCGTGAACCCGTGCGGCTCTGATGAACCGGCGAGACCATAGCGCTGTACGATACGCTCACTGACCGGATCGATGGCGACGAGCTGATTCTTCGTCTGCACGGCGACGAGAATGCAATGTGACACCGAGTCGTAATGGGTGTTGCCCGCCTCGCCGCCGAGTGCGATCGTCGATCGCTTCATTCCCGTTCTGGCATCGATGACCACGTCGGCCGCGCCGGACTCGTCGGAGACGAAGACCTTGTCTGCCTCGGGGGCGTACGCGATGCCATCAGGGAAACGAATGCCACCGACGCGTGACGTCACGGTGAGCATACGATCGTCGATGATCGCCACCTCGTGGTTTCCAGCGGCGGAGACGTACACCTGGTGGTGCGTGGGGACGACCCGTACGCCCGTAGCTCGAGGGAGGTCCTCGATCTCGGCGACGACCCGATTGCTGTCCGTATCAAAGACAACAGTACGTCCCGCATTCATGTGATTCATGTAGATGCGATGCGTGACAGGGTCGAAGCTCTGGTAGTCGAACCGATTCGCCGGCCCGGGAAGGCGAATCTCGCGAATGAGCGTGAATCCCACCCTGGGCGCCGGCAGCGTCCGGCGAGCTGGCGGATGCCAGGATGCGGGCGTGAGCGATGAGGGCGTCGCATGGCAAGCCGGCGGGGTCGTGCGTGGTGAACCATGTGCAAGAAGCGCGATCATCGGCAGGACGAGCACGTTCATCATGATGGCCCCAGGCATCAGACAGAGATACCGCGCAACACAATGCCGACGACGCCCGCCGCGAGCAGCAGCACCGGTTCCGGTACTGTCTTCACGCGCACGACGAGCAGTAGCGCGACGGCGAAGATCACGAGTGTCGGCACGTCGATCAATGCGCGCCGCCCGAGCACGACCACCGCACCCACGATCGACCCCGTTGCGCTAGCCGTGATCCCCGCGACGACAGCGCGGATCTGTGGATTGTCGGCGATGAGATGGAACCATCGCGCGACCGACACGACGATGACATACACGGGCAGGAACACACCTGCCGCGGCAGCGACCGCGCCCAATGGGCCGGCCACGAGATAACCGATGACGCTACCGTAATCACCACCGGCCCCGGTGTGATCATCGACACCGCGACGGCGTCGAGAAATTGCTGCTCGGTGAGCCAGTGCATGTCGCGCACGACGCCGCCGTGGAGGAACGGCACGACCGCGAGGCCGGAACCGAAGACGAGCGCGCCGGCCTTGGCGAAATAGAGCAGGATCGTAGAGATCATCCCGTAATCGGCTGGTCCACGAAGGCCGCTGATCAACCACATGGGAACGAGCGCGAGCGTCATCGAGCGCCGTGGCATCGCACGGATCAGTAGCACGAACAGCCCGCTCCCGAGGATCACCCACACGATCTCTCGTTCACTGACGGCGGTGAGCACTGCATTCACGAGGACGACACCCCACGAGGGCAGGATGAATGCGAACCCCACCGCGGTGGCGCCGAGTACTCCTGCCCGCACCCAGCCGAGGTAGATCGCGAGCTGCGCGGCCAGCGGACCAGGTGCGAGCTGCGCGAGCGCGAGCCCTTCCTTGTATTCGTCGACGGTGAACCAGCCACGCGCTTCCTGCAGGTCGCACCGCATCCGCTCGACGAGCACAACCGGCCCACCGAAGCCCCACGTGCCGAGACCTAGGAAATAGCGAGCGAGCGCCAGCACGTCAGAAATGGACGTGGCGGCGCGGAAATCGCCGGAGCGTGGGCGTCAGACATTGGCGCTCGACGCCTTCTGTTGCACGTTCCACGAGTTTGTCTCGCCGCGAATGCTGGTGAGCCAGGCGTAGAGCGCGTCGTACACGTAGAGCGCGTCGTACACGACGAGGCCGTGCCCGAGCTGCTCGTGGTCGTCGCTGTACCGCCGCGATAGTCCAAGCGAGATAGCAGGGAGACCCGCGCACTCGGGTGCGAGCTCGAGCCGCCCGGTATCAGCCCCTCGTTCTCCGGTGATCCATTTCATGTGCGCCTTCCACGGAGATGGTGCCCCCGTCTCACATCATGCGACGTCTCGGATCACGCCTTCTTCGATTTCGTCTCGTCCAGCGCTGCGCGCAGACCCTTGGCCAGCGTCACGGCATCGTCGTTGGCCCAGAAGTGCATGAAGAAGAGGCGCGGTTCCTCCATGAGCATGTGACTGTGCAGCGCCTCCACCTCGATCCCATGTGCGCGGAGCGCACGGATGACCGCATTGACTTCGCGCCCTCGCAGCACGAAGTCTCCGGTGATCGCCGCCTTGCCGCCCCCGGTGGGCTGGAAGTTGATCGCCGTCGCCATTCCCATCGACGGCGGAATCTCGTGGCCCATCTCGACGATCTTCTCGGCGCGCGGCACGCTCACCTGATAGACCACGCCGTTCAACTTCCCGGCAACACCCAGCGCCTTGGCGATGCCCGCCGTGTCGAGGTCCGCCGCGGACGGTGCGCTCGGTGGCGACGCAGGGCCCAACGGCGTCTTGCTCCGGCCGAGCGCATCGTGAATGGTGCGCGCGATCTTCGCGGCGTCGCCATGTGCCGCGATATGCATGTACATGACGTGTGGGGACGAGCTCAGGAGATGGTTGTGCACGGCAGACTGCTCTACGCCGCCCGCCTGGAGCGCCTGCATGACGGGATTCACTTCCTCCTCGAGGAGCACGAGGTCGCCCATCGCCATCGCCTGGCCCTTTCCGATCTCCTTGAACGCCACCCATCCACCGAGGGCGAGTGCAGGCTTGATCGTCACGACGCCGAGCGTCACGGTGAGATCGCTTCGCGGAAAAGCGAACTTGACTACACCCCCGGGCTGCATCGCGCCCTTGCGGCCGATGGCATCTTCGACGGACGTCCACTGCACGCTCGACGCGACTGCGGGCTGCTGGGCCTGAAGCGGCGTGGCGGTGACAACTGCCGACGCGGTCAGGAAGACGACGCCACTCCGCGTGAGAGGACTGCGCATGCGGGGCTCCGGATTGGAAGTTGAGGGTGAACTGTGCGTGAGCGCGGCTGGTGTGCTCTCATCTGGTTTCGCCTGGGCGCCGCAAAGAGTCGCGACAACGATGATTCACTTGCGATACCCTGTCCAGTAGGCATGTCTGCTGAGCTCGCAGGCGATGCGTTTACGTCAGCAGAAAGCGCATTTGCTCCCCGTTCGAGCGTTTGCTACAGTTGTGATATACGGATGCCACACCCGACCCGACCCCGACCCACGGCGAGCGCGCCGGATTCGATGGCCGTCGCGCAACCTGCCCCATCCGGGGACAGCGCACGCTGGCTGTTCCTCATCCACCAGATCCCGCCAAAGCCCGACTATCTTCGCGTCAAGATCGGCCGCCGCCTGCAACGCGTCGGTGCGGTCGCATTGAAAAACAGCGTCTACGTGCTCCCTGCAACGGCGGAGTCACTCGAGGACTTCCAATGGATCGCCCGCGAGATCGAAGAAGGCGGAGGGGAGGCATTCATCTCCGATGCGTCGCTCGTCAGCGATGGACTCACGGGACTCACGGATGACGACGTGCGCACGCGGTTCGATGCGGCGCGCAACGAGGCGTACGGCGCGGTGCTCGCCGACGCAAAGGCAGTCTTGGCGACAGCGCGGCGTGCAACGAGCAAACGTTCAGCGAGGACAGAAGCGCGTGCCACCGGACCTGGCTCCCGACTGGCTCACGAGGTGGCCAAGTTGCGCCGTCGCTTCGAGGTCGTGAAGGCGCTTGACTTCTTCGGGGCAGCGCGCGCTGACGCCACGGCCGCCACGATCGCACAGGTTGAACGCTTGCTCGCCGAGCCTTCGTCAGGGCGGAGTGGACTGCGACTCGACCGGACGATGGACGGCGCGACCTGGGTCACGCGCCGTGACGTGCACGTTGATCGCATCGCGAGCGCGTGGGTCATCGCCCGCTTCATCGATCGGCGCCCGGTGTTTCGCTTCGTGGAACCGGCGGGCCACTCGCATCGCGAAGGCGAGCTCCGCTTCGACATGTTCGAGGCCGAGTACACTCATGTGGGCGACGCGTGCACCTTCGAAACGCTCGTGTCGACCTTTCTGCCGACCGATCTCGCGATGCGCGAGGTCGGTGAGATCGTCCATGACGTCGACTGCAAGGATGACAGGTTCGGCCGCGACGAAGCCCCAGGGCTCGCGCGGCTCATCGCGGGCATCGCGGCGCGATTCGCGCGCGACGAAGACCGGTTGGAGCAGGGTGCACTGATCTTCGATGCCCTGTATGCGGCGTTCGGCAGCGTCTCGGCACTGCCGTGATTCGCCGAGAGCGATGACGGCCGTTGGAGCCGGCGTTAGCGTCCGCGAACCTAGGCCTTGCCGGGAGGATCGGGTACGACCGAACTACAGCAATCGGCGCTCGCCCCGGGCGCCTGCATCGACGGACATGGAACGCTGCCGAACGAGCAGAACACGCAGCAGTGGCCTGCCGACGGGCGAAGCAGCACACCACATCCGGTGCATGCATGGAAAAACACGCAGGCATCGGTCGGCATCACGAGCTCTTCCGCATGGCCGCACTTCGGGCAGCGAAGGCGGGATTGCAGCATCGGCGTCTCCATGATCCAAATCTAGTCGCCGCGCCAACACCTCCGTTTTGGCGAGCACGGTGCGCCGAAGCTCGCAGCCGACAGCTGTGGTAGACTGACCAGAGCGTGCATGGTCCATGGCGCGCGACATCACACCGCCGCGGCCACATTCGCCCGGCGATCCTGAGGACGCTCGATGGCCGATCCCTCTCCGCGCGCGACCGCAGGCATCACGCAGGCGCTTCTCGCCGCTGCATTGTTCGGCATCAGCACGCCGATCGCGAAGGGGCTGCTCGCCGGCACCTCACCGCAGGTGCTGGCCGGACTGCTCTATCTGGGCTCCGGCGCCGGGCTCGGCACGCTCTGGATCGTCCAGCGAACTCGCGGGCGACGAGGCGAGGCTCCGCTCGCACGGCGCGATCTCGGCTGGCTCGCCGGGGCGGTGCTGTTCGGCGGCGTGCTCGCGCCGCTCGCGCTCATGACAGGACTGTCGCGAACGCCGGCATCGGCGAGCGCACTGCTCCTCAATCTCGAAGGGGTGTTCACCGCCCTCATCGCTTGGGTGGTGTTCGCCGAGAACGTGGACCGGCGCATCGCACTCGGAATGCTCGCGATCGTTGGCGGCGGGGCGGTGCTCTCGTGGCAGGGGCGTCTCGAGTGGGGCGGCGCGGCCGGCCCTCTCCTGGTCGTCGCGGCCTGTCTGGGCTGGGCGATCGACAACAATCTCACGCAGAAGGTGTCGGCGAGCGACCCGGTGCAGATCGCGGCGATCAAGGGACTCGTCGCAGGCGCCGTGAACCTTGCCATCGGCCTTACGCTCCACGGAATGCTACCATCACTGCCGCGCGTCGCGAGCGCGATGACGCTCGGCTTCGTCAGCTACGGCGTGAGCCTGGTCCTGTTCGTGCTCGCCATGCGCTCACTCGGCACAGCCCGCACCGGCGCCTACTTCTCACTCGCGCCGTTCGTCGGCGCTGCGGGCGGGCTGCTGCTGTGGCACGACCGCGTGACGGCGCTCTTCTTCGCGGCGGCCGCGTTGATGGCGCTCGGTTTGTGGCTGCATCTCACCGAGCGGCACGAGCACTTCCACGTGCACGAGCCCCTGACGCACACGCATCGGCACATGCACGACGAGCATCACCAACACGAGCATGCTCGGGACGATGCGCCAGGTGAGCCGCACACGCATCGGCACACGCATGCACCGCTGGGCCACAGCCATGCGCACACCCCGGACATCCATCATCGACACGGGCATGGCGACGCGGAGGCCTCGAACGTCAGCGAGCCCGTCGAGCAAGAGGGCTGACTGCGCACAACCGCGCACGATGCGCGCAGCTTGACGCCATGACGGAAGCGGCTAGCGTCACAGGATGACACACCGCGAGCACTGGGATCGCGTCTACCGGCAGAAGCCGGCGTCGGACGTGAGTTGGTATCAGCCCGAGGCGACAGTCTCACTCGATCTCATTCGCCGGGCGACACCCGACCTCCAAGCACCGATCATCGACGTCGGAGGTGGGGCCTCCACGTTGGTGGACGGCTTGCTCGAGGCGGGCTATCGCAACGTGACGGTGCTGGACATCGCCGGGGCCGCGCTGGCCGTCGCCCGGCAGCGACTTGGAGATGACGCGTCGCGCGTGACGTGGCTCGACTCGGACGTGTTGACCGCGCCGCTGGCGTTGGCAGGATTCGCCGTGTGGCACGATCGGGCCGTCTTCCACTTCCTCACCGATCCGAACGATCGAGCGCGGTATGTCGCCAAGGTCCGCGAGGCGGTTCGGCCAGGAGGACACGTCATCGTGGCGAGCTTCGCCCCCGAGGGGCCGGACCGCTGTAGCGGACTCGATGTCGTGCGCTATTCGCCCGACACGATGCATGCGCAGTTCGGCGCTGGATTCCAACTGCTCGACAGCGTGCGCGAGGAACATCACACGCCCGCGGGAGTAACACAGGCGTTCGTCTATTGCTTGTGCCGCGTCGCTCTCGCCTAGACAGCGCGACGTCCGAGTGGCGCATACGCGCCGGTTCTGATGGTCGAGGTGGTCAGTCAGGAGTCTGCCTACAACATCTCGGCAGATTCCCGGCTGGCCTCCGTGCGGCGGCCGACATACACTCCAATACGGTCGAGTCGACATGAAAGGCTCGTCCGGGCACCTCTGCCGGCCTCACCGATCCATGATGCAACACCGGATCTTCGCCGTTCTTCTCGCGTGCACCCTGTCCCTCCAGCTCGTGCTGGCGGGCGTGGGAGTGACGTGTCTCGCGCCATCCGGTGCGGACGCGGGCTCGCGGGCGGCCGATGGTATGGCCGGAATGAGCGGTATGGAAATGAGTGATCCGGCCGGGCAAGGAGTGGCAACCGGCGACGCTGCCTCCGCACCGCAGAAGCAACGGTCGAGCAGCATCCCGTGCGAGCGTGCTCCAGCATCCGCGAACTGCCAGCTCTTCGCCTCGTGCGCGGCCGGCTTCGTGGTTGCAGATCCGGCGATCGGCGTTGCGCCGCAACCCTCGCCATCGACGGTTCGCGTGATCGAGCTGCTCACGCCCACGTCGCGAACCATCGTTCCCGAGCTTCCCCCTCCGCGGGCGTAGTCCACCTCACAACTCATCGTCGAGGCTGATTCCTCGAATCCGGCGCCGCGCCGGACGAGCGAACAGCAGCGCGCACATCGAGGGATCTCGGAATAGCCGAGCCCCGGTGCCCGCGTCGTGGACTCCATACGGGAAACTCATGTCGTTCATCATCCGCTTCACCGCGCTCCCTCTGCAGGGGCGCGGATGGTTGGGCAGTCGCCGCGCGTTGCATCCAATGGCTCGAGCATCGGTGATCCTCATGTCCATGCTCACGAGCCTCGCCTCGCCCTCACTCGCGCTCGCCCAACGAGACAGCGCGGTCATCCGGACCACGACTGTTGGCGTTGTGAACGCCGTGGGCGATACCGAGCTGGATGCGCTCGTCATCACCGCGCTGACCCGAAGTCCGGCCGTCCGCGCGGCGAGTGCGCGCGTCCTCGGCGCGCGCCATCGCGCGGAGGCCGCGTCGGTGCCTCCCGATCCGATGCTGATGGCGGGCATCCAGAACCAGCCGCTCGGGCGCGATCCGACAGCCATGGCCGGAGGTGGCCCCGACCCGATGACGATGCGGATGATCGGCGTGTCGCAGTCCATCCCGTATCCGGGCAAGCTCACGCTCCGGCGTCGCGTCGCGGAGCGAGAAACGGAGGCGAGCGAGGCCGCGGTCGAGACGGCGCGGCGACTGGTCGCACGAGATGTGAAGCAGGCGTACTACGAGCTGGCCTTCATCGATCAGGCGCGGCGCATCGTCGATCGCAACCGCGACGTGCTCGCGAGCGTCATCCGCATCACCGACGCACGGTACGGACTCGGCACGTCGGGACAGATGGAGGTTCTCAAAGCGAGGCTCGATGGGACGCACCTCGCCCAGACCGCATCCGATCTGGC